>CAYMRQ010000190.1:0-9424 GCA_964392845.1 uncultured Rhizobium sp. | reverse complement strand
AATGCCCCGAAGACCAACGGATCGCCAGCTCGCCGGCTTGTGCGGCCGCACGTTCTGGTGACCGCCGGTACACAAATGAACTATCCTCATCTCCCGGTTCATATCGCGAGGTTTTCCGTGCTGATGCGATTCGCGAGGTGGGGCAATGGCTGGGCGCTGCGCATTACCGTGATTTATCACCGGAGGCGCGGGAACAACATGAGCCGAAAGCTCCCAGGTGCGCCGGTCAGGGAAACTGGCGACTTCGACCTCGATGCGCTGATCGCCCGGATCACGATCGAGAACAGGCACGAAGAGATCTGCGCTGGCAGCTACAGCAGAGGGAACGCAGAATGAGAATCGGATTTTTCGCGGTCGGCATCGGTGCGACGGTCGAGCCGCAGCTGGTGAGGGCGGTGGCGATGGCCGCCGAGCACCTCGGCTTTGCAACCATTTGGGCACCGGAACATGTCGTTCTGGTCGAGCAATATGCCTCGAAATACCCGTATTCGAGCGGCCAGTTTCCCGGGCCACCGAACATTCCGATCGCCGATCCCTTCACCACGCTCGCCTATGTGGCGGCGTGCACCAGCACGATCCGGCTGGGCACCGGGATCTGCCTGGTTCCCGAGCACAACCCCGTGGTGCTCGCGAAGACCGCGGCGACGCTCGACCGCCTCTCCGGCGGCCGGTTCATTCTCGGCGCCGGGGTCGGCTGGCTCGCCGAGGAGTTCGCCGCGCTCGGCGTTCCCTTCGAGCGCCGCGGCGCGCGGACGCGGGAATACATCGACGTGATGCGCCGGCTGTGGACCGAACCAAAGAGTTCGCATGCCGGCGAGTTCGTCAACTTCACCGGCGTGCTGAGTTATCCGAAGCCGGTGAGCGCCACCGGCATACCCGTGTGGTTCGGCGGCGAAAGCGGCCCGGCGCTGCGCCGGGTCGCCGAGTATGGCGACGGCTGGCTCGGCTTCAAGCTGATGCCCGCCGAGGCCGCCCCGAAGATCAGGCGGATCGAGGAACTGCTGCAAGCCAACCGGCGCCGGCGCTCCGACGTCACCCTGGCGGTGTCGCCGTACAGCGAGCCGATCACCTCGGACGACTTGAAGCGCTACCGCGACGCCGGCGCCGACGAGGTCGCGCTCCTGCTGCGCGGCCGACCCCGCAACGAGGCCGAGATCATCGCCGGGCTCGAACAGCTGGCGCGCGATTTCGTCGAGCCCGCCGCGAGGCTGTGACGCGCAGCAGGTCCCAGAAATGCTTTCGAAAAGTTCCCGACATTCCAAGATCACCGGTGATTTCGGCGAGAAACTCGTGGCATACCTCCTTTCGAGAACCGGATGGGAGGTCGTCATCGCCGATCACACCGGAATCGACCTCATCGCCGCTCGCCACGGTAAGCGCATCGGAATTTCCGTCAAATCCCGGTCGCGTGACGAATTTCGCAACGAGGCGAGCATCAATCTCCCGCGCAAAAACATCGAGCACACGAAGGCGGCCTGCCAGACGTTCGGACTCGAGCCGTATTATGCCTTTGTGTGCGACCGTGAGAATAAGGGCGTTGCCGTCTATCTCGCTCCGGAACCAGTAGTGCTTGAGGTTTGCGGGGCGAACAACCCGGCAAGGAAAACGCCCGCTTGGCCTATGAGGCCCGCGAACGAGGCTGCACTTCGCGCTCGGCCCGAAGTAGATTGGTTCGACATGGCGACGCAGGAATCCAGCGCGGCGTTCCATGCTGCTACGACGGTATCATGACCGACATCCTATGGTCCCGGCGGATTCAGTCTCAGCGCCGAGGGTAGGGGCTATCCGGGCATGACCTATAAAACCATCCTCCGGGCCGCCAGCGGCCTCGACGGAAGCGGTCCCATCAGGAAAAGGAAAGCCACCCGCCCATGAAAAACGACGACCGGCCGCGCCATTATCGCAAGGACACCCTCCTGACCCATGTTGGCCGCAATCCACAGGCCAATTTCGGCGTCGTCAACCCGCCCGTCTATCACGCCTCGACGATCCTCTCGAAAAACATGGCGGAGTGGGAAGCCAAGCGCGCCGCGCCGCCGTTCACCGGGGTGCGCTACGGGCTGCATGGCACGCCGGGGACATTCCCGCTCGAAGAGCTGCTGGCCCGGATCGAGGGCGGCTACCGCGGCATGCTGATGTCGTCTGGGCTGGCGGCGGTGACGGCGCCGTTGCAGGCATTGCTCGGCGCCGGCGACCACTGCCTGATGGTCGACTCGGCCTACGGCCCGGCGCGCAATTTCTGCGAGGGCATCCTCAAGCGCTGCGGCGTCGAGACGACCTATTACGACCCGCTGATCGGCGAGGGCATCGGCCGGCTGATCAAGCCCAACACCAGGGTCGTCTATTGCGAGTCGCCGGGCTCCCTGACCTTCGAGATCCAGGATATCCCGGCGATCGCTGCGGTCGCCCACCGCCACGGCGCCAAGGTGCTGATGGACAATACCTGGGGCACGCCCTACCTGTTCCGCTCATTCGAGCACGGGGTCGACGTCTCGATCCACGCCGCGACCAAATACATCTGCGGCCATTCCGACGTGATGCTCGGCGCCGTTATCACCAACGAAGAGAATTTTCTGCCGGTCCGCTCGGCGGTCGCGCAAATCGGCCACAGCGCCGCCCCGGATGACGTGTTCTTCGCGTTGCGCGGGATGCGCACCCTGAGCGTGCGGCTGGAACGCCACCAGAAGAGCGCGCTCCAGGTCGCGCGCTGGCTGCAGACCCGGCCCGAGGTGTCGCGGGTGCTCTACCCGGCGTTGCCCGAAGACCCCGGGCACGCGATCTGGCAGCGCGATTTCCTCGGCGCCAGCGGCCTCTTCGCCGTGGTCTTAAAGCCAGCACCGAAGAAAGCGGTCTATGCCTTTGTCGACGCGCTCGACCTGTTCGGCATCGGCGCCAGCTGGGGCGGCTTCGAGAGCCTCATTCAGCCGGCCTACCCCGAGCGCGCCCGCACCGCGACAAGCTGGCAGGCCGAGGGGCCGCTGGTGCGCCTCCATATCGGCCTCGAAGACCCGCAGGACCTGATCGCCGACCTGGCGCAGGGCCTCGACAAGCTGCGAGCGGCGGCAGACTAGAGATCGCCCTCGTTGACGCGGCCATGCGCGCTGGGCTGTTCCCAATCGCGCGGCGTGCCGGCACAATGCGCCCAGTTCGGAGGAGAGGGTGATGGACGTGACTGAGGCGCGTGGCGACGACCGGCTGGCGCACAGCTATCTCGATCGCGCGAAGGAGCTGCAGCCGATGCTGCGCGCGGCCGGCGACGAGATCGAGCGGCATCGGCAATTGCCGGACGCGATCGTCGAGGCGCTGGTCGAGCGCGGCATCTTCAAGATGCTGCTGCCGCGCTCGATCGGCGGTGCCGAGCTTGATCCGCTGACCTATACGGCCGTGCTCGAAGCGCTCGGCCAGGCCGACGGCAGCACCGCCTGGTCGCTCGGCCAGAATTCGGGCTGCTCGATGACGGCGCCCTATCTTGCGCCCGAGATCGCCCGCGAGATCTTCGGCGGGCCGCGCGGCATCCTCGCCTGGGGGCCGGAACTGCCCGGCGCCGGCAAGTGCGTCGCCGTCAAGGGAGGCTACCGGGTCACCGGGCAATGGGGCTTCGCCACCGGCAGCCGCCATGCGACCTGGCTCGGCGCCCATTGCCCGGTCTTCGAGGACAACGGCAGCCCGCGCCTCGGCGCCAACGGACGCCAGCTCGTCCGCACGATGCTGGTGCCCAAGCGCGAAGCCACGATCATTGACAACTGGCAGGTGCTGGGTCTGCGCGGCACCGGCAGCGACAGCTACCGCTTCGACGATCATTTCGTGCGCCAAGCCTACACCGCCTCACGCGACAACGAGGCCGAGCGGCGCGAGGCGAGCCCGCTCTACCAGTTCACCTCGGGCATGATCTATGCGATGAGCTTCTCGCATGTGTCGCTCGGCATCGCCCGCGGCGCGTTCGACGCCTTTATCGAGCTGGCGCGCGACAAGGTGGCGCTTGGCGCCAAGGGCACGCTGCGCGAGAACAACGTCGTCCAGTCGCAGGTGTCGCAATGCGAGGCGCGGCTCAATTCGGCGCGCGCCTATCTGCGCGGCGTGATCGGCGAGATGTGGGACGAGGCGCAGAGTACCGGCCGGATCAGCGCCGAGCACCACCCGCAGCTGCGCCTCGCCGCGACCTGGGCGATCCATCAGGCGCGCGATGTCGTCGCGACCGTCTATCACGCGGCCGGCTCGTCGGCGATTTTCGAAAATAACCCGCTGGAACGGCGGATGCGCGACATCCACGCCGGGACCCAGCAGGGCCAGGGAAGGCCGATCCACTTCGAGACGGTCGGGCAGATGCTGATGGGGCTGCCGCCGGAAGGCCGGATGTTCCGATAAGGCGCTGGGGATCACATGACCGTGGATCGCCAAGCGGTTTACCACCAGCTCGATCCCCTCCTGGCCAAATTTGCGACCGATTATCACGTCCCGGGCCTGGTATTCGGCGTCGTCGCGGACGGCCGACTTTCCTGTGTTAAAACCATGGGAATCCGCGATATCGGTTCGGGCGATCCGGTAACCACCGACTCTGTTTTTCGCATTGCGTCGATGACAAAGATGGTTACCGCGCTTGCCTTGCTGCGGTTGCGCGACCGCCAGGTTCTGCAGTTTGACGAACTCGTCGAGGACCACGTCCCGGAGTTGAGTTCGCTTCGCTACCCGACCCGCGACAGCCGCCGCCTGCGGGTCCGCGACCTGCTTTGCCACGCATCGGGGTTTGTCACTGACGATCCGTGGGGCGACCGGCAGCTCGATATGAGTGAGAACCAGTTCTCGGCATTGCTGGCAGCGGGTTTCCCGTTCGCCCGCGCCCCCGGGATCGGTCATGAGTACTCGAATGTCGGCTATGCCATCCTCGGTCGCGTCATCGCGAACAAGGCCCGGCAGCCCTATGATGCCTACATCACGGAGCACATCCTCACGCCGCTCGCCATGGCATCGACCGGTTGGGAATTTCGGGATATCCCCACGGACCGACGCGCTGTCGGGTATTCCTGGATCACCCGGGAATGGGTCGAGGAACCGGCGATCGGCCACGGCGCTTTCGGCGCCATGGGTGGGCTCCATACCACCGCCAATGACTACGCGAAGTTCGTCGCATGGCTGCTGTCTGCCTGGCCGCCACGCGACGACCCGGACGATCCGATCCTCGCCCGCAGCAGCATCCGCGAGCTGGCCCAAGGCGACGGGTTTCCCGTGGTTTGGCCCCGCACTAACCGGGCGGACCTCAACCAATCCGATATGGCGCGGCGGTATGGTCTGGGCATCATCACGGTGGCTGACGATGCTCTTGGACCGTGCCTCACCCATTCGGGCGGCCTCCCCGGCTACGGATCCAACGTGCTGCTGCTCCCGGAACGCGGCCTCGGACTGTTCCTGTTTGCTAACGTGACCTATCCCCAACCCGGCACCTCCGCGACCGTGCGGGAGGCGGCACTGGCGCTTGACAGGTCACAAATGTTTCCGCCAGGGCGTCATGAGCCGCTCCCCGAATTGCGCGACGCCAACGACGCGATACGCAGGATCTACTCGGCCCGTGATATCCAGGCGGGCGGCGACGTGCTGGCGATGAACCTTCTGCTCGATCGCGACGCCGATCGCTGGAAGAACCAGCTGGAGGAGCTGTCAGGCGCTCTCGGCGCTTGTTCCGGTGACGGCAGCCTGGTGACCGACAGCGCGATGTCGGGCATCATTACCTACCCGTGCGAGCGCGGCCGGCTTCAAGCTCGCGTTCTGCTGGCGCCGACCCGGCCGGCGAAAATCCAGAAGCTTGAATTTTCCGCTCTGCCCGCGACCTGAATCGCGCCGGATCAGGGATGGATCACGGTCTCCGTGCGGCTGATCAGGAAGGCTTCGTGCCGTTCGAGAAAATCGCCGACGACTTCGGCGAAGGCCTCGGGTCGCTCGGCGTCAATCGCGTGCCCGGCATCGTAGACCAGCACGAGATGGCAGTTCTGCATCAGCTCTTTGTAATGCCGGGCCATCTCGGACGGAATCATCCGGTCGAGCGTCCCCCACAACACCAGGGTCGGCACCTCGATCGTGCCCATGCGGGCTTCCAGGTCGGGGTCGCGCGCCGGCCCGCGCAGCCGCGCCACCAGCCTCTGCTGTTTTGCCAGCACCGCCGGGTCGCGCTTCGGCCCCGGCGGCATCCGCTCGGGATGGGCATAGAGTAGCCGCGCCATTTCTTCCGGCGTCCGCGCCACCGGGGCGCCACCGGCCGGCAGGATCGCCGCCGGCGCCTGCAGCACCAGCGCCGAGAGCCGCTCCGGCGCCTGCACCGCCAGCCAGACCGCCGCCTTGCCGCCAAACGAGGTACCCCACAGGCTGAAACGGTCGAGACCGAGCGCGTCAGCGGCATGCGCCATCGTCATCGCGTATTCGGCCATCGATTGGGTGCGCGTGTTCTCGGTCGAGTCGCCAAACCCCGGCATTTCGAACGCGATCACCCGGAACTGCCGGGCAAGGAGATCGTGCGCCGGCGACAGCCGCAGCCCGCCGGCGCCGTGCAGATGCACCAGAGGGGGTCCCTCCCCGGCCTCGGCATACCGGATGCGAAACCCGTCGGCCTCGACAAATCCTTCGCGGAATGCCGCGCCCGGCGCCGATCTCGAAGCAACCTCTGCCACGCTGCCAGTCCCCTTCCGCTAGTAGTCAGACACTTGTCACCCTCCTCGTCGTCCCGGCGAAGGCCGGGACCCACCTCTGCCGTGGATACCGGCCTTCGCCGGTATGACAGGGTCTTGGGTGTCTTTGTCAGAAGTATTCCACGAGCGAGAACCTACCACGCTTTCAGCGCCGGCATCAGTTCGTTGGCGAAGATCCGCGTCGAGCGGCGGACGGTTTGGCTGTCCTGGCCCGGCTGATGCAGGTTGAGCGACAGATGGGTCAGCTGCCGGTCGCGGTACGGGGCGAGCGCGGCCATCACATCGTCCGGGGTGCCGACCGCGAATTGCTGGCCGCCATGGCCGATGCCCGGAACATCGCGGAATTGGCCGACCGGCGGCAATCTCCCGAGCGGCCCCGCCGCGCAGCTGCCGGCCTCCGGGTTGCCGTGGGTGCGATAGAAGTGCAGCACCTGATGCAGCCCGGCCTCGACCTCGTCCCAGGCCTGCCGGCGCGTCGCGGCGACATGCACGCGCAGCGGCACCGAAGCAATCGGCACGGAAGCCGGATCGCGGCCGTTCTGGCGCAGCGCTTCGATATATCTGTCGTGGCCGCGTCCGGCGCCGGCTGCCATGCCATAGCCGCGCCGCGCCGTCCAGGCGACGCTCTGCTCGCCCATCGACGCCACCAGGATCGGCGGGCCGGGCCGTTGCACCGGGATCGTCGTCAGGTGCACATCGGGGAAGTCGTAGTATTTGCCGTGGTGGCTGAATGCCTCCCCGGAGAAGCAGCGCTCGATGATGCGCAGCGCCTCAAAGGTTCGTCCGAGCCGCCCCTCGACAGGAATCCCGAAAGTGGCGAACTCGTTGGGCGCGGAGCCGACGCCGACCCCCAGATCCACCCGGCCGCGCGAGATGTTGTCGAGCACGGCAACGTCCTCGGCGACCCGCAGCGGGTTGTGCAGCGGCAGCAGCAGCACATAGGTGCCGAGGCGCACCCGCTCGGTCCGTGCCGCGACCGCGGCGAGAAAGGTAAACGGCGAGGGGTTCCAGGCATCGGGCGAAAAATGGTGCTCGCTCGCCCAGACGCAGTCGAAGCCGAGCTGCTCGGCCAGCACCGCCTCTTCCAAGTGGTCGCGATAGAGGTCCGCCAGCGGCCGCAGACTGCCCGGCAAGGTGCGGATCCCCGAGGTGAAGACGATCTTCATCGGAATCCCTGCGTGATCGGCCCGCGATCAGTCAGATGTTGCGGATGCGCGGCAGCACCTTCTTCCCGAACAATTCGATCCCCGACATCATCGCATCGGTATCGCCCGATCCGGGGTCGGCGAGCGACAGGTCGAGCACGCCGGCCCCGATCTCCTCGCGCGCCCGGCGGACCTGCTCGACGATGCTGTCCGGGCCGCCGCAGAAGCTGATCGGCAACACCCGGCCGACATTGGCCGGGCGCTGCTCGCCGCCGACATTGCGCTTATCCTGCTCAACCAGCGCCTTGCGCAATCCCTCTGCCATCGGGAACGGCGCCTGGGCGTTGCTGCGCCGGGCAAGCGCCGCATCGGCAGCATCGTCGGTCTCGGCGAGGATCATGTTGGCGCGGTAGATGATGTCGTCCGGCCCCGGCTCCCAGCCGTATTCCGCGCAGCGCTGGCGGTAGTAGCCGGTCGACTTGGCCATCAGCTCGAACGTGCCGTAGGAGACACCGAGCCCGAGATGGTGCCGCGCAGCGAAATCGGCGGCTTCGGCGCTGACGCCGAGCGCATAGGTCGGCCGGTGCGGCTGCTGCTGCGGGCGCGGCCAGATCGACACGGTGCGATACTGGAAGTAGCGGCCCTGCCAGCCGAACGGCTGCGGTTCGGTCCACGCCTTGAGGATCAGCTCCATCCCCTCGTCGGTGCGCTCGCGCGCCTCCTTCGGGTTGAGGTCGTAGCTCAAATATTCGTTGGTGGTGCCGCGCAGCATCCCGAACACAAAGCGGCCCGGCAGCATCGTATCGAGCATCGCCAACTCCTCGGCAACCCGGATCGGGTTGCTGACCGGGACGATCGGGCCCAAGAGGGCGATCTTGATGTTGTCGACCTGGCTCGCGAGGTAGGCCGCCGCGAGGGGCGGTGACGGGGTCAGGATGCGCGGCGAATAATGGTGCTCCGACACACTGATCCAGTCGAAGCCCAGCTCCGCGACGAAACGGCCGCGCTCGACCATGCCGCGATAGGCCTTGGCGCCGACCTCCGGGTCGTAGGCCGCGGACGGCACCGGCCATTCGCGCGGCATATCCGGGGAGCTTGGGTAGCGTCCGGTTTCAAAGAACGAGACCTTCATCGTACTGGCTCCTGCCCTGCCGATCGGTCACCGGCGATGTTGCGTGATGCGACGGTAGCATCGCGCCGCGCCGCTGGCGAGTGAGACGGCGTGGTAGCGGGTCCCGATGGCGGCATGTGTGACGACTAAGCTATGGTCGCTGACCGACATCGTGCGCATGATTGAAGAACGCATTGTTGGTCGGGTGAGAACGGTGATCGGATGAGACGGCGCGAGTTGATGCTCGTCGTGGGCGGGACGATGGCGGCGTGGCCGCTCGCCCTGTCCGCGCAGCAGAAGGCGATGCCGGTGATCGGCTACCTCAGCCCCGGCGCCTCGCCCAATGCCCCGGTGGTTGTAGCGGGTCTCGTCGCGTTCCGTCAGGGGTTGAGCGACGCCGGCTACGTCGAGGGACAAAACCTGGCGATCGAATACCGCTGGGCGGAGGGTCGCTATGATCGGCTGCCCGCATTGGCCGCCGACCTCGTCGGCCG
>CAYMRQ010000189.1:6446-9487 GCA_964392845.1 uncultured Rhizobium sp. | reverse complement strand
CGTTCTCCATCGCGATCACCGCCTGCGCCGCGAAATTCTGCAACAGCGCGATCTGTTTGTCGGTGAACGGTCGGACTTCCTGGCGATAAATGGAGAATGCGCCGAGTAGCGTCTCGTCCTTGAGAAGAGGCACGGCGACAACCGTGCGGGCGCCGCCCTGTTCGACTCCAGCACGGGCCACCGAATCGCCGGACAGATAGGCCTCGTCGGCTGCCAAATCCGCGATGTGGACCAGACGCTCGCCTTGCGCCAGTCGTCCGAGCGCGCTGCGCGGGTTGCGCTGTGCGGGCTGGCGCGAGAAATCCGCGTAGGCCTTCGAAGCCCCGATCCACGCTACCGCTTGGAACCTCTCTCCCTCAAAGGTCCAGAGCGCGCCGTTCGCGCTGTCGCACAAGCGCGTCGCCTTTTCGAGCATTGCGTCAAACACCGGGGCGAGATCGCCGGGCGAGGAATTGATGACCTGCAACACCTCGGCGGTGGCGGTCTGCTGCTCCAACGCCTCGCGCGTCTCGGTGATCAGGCGCGCGTTCTCCATCGCGATAACCGCCTGCGCGGCGAAATTCTGCAACAACGCGATCTGCTTGTCGGTGAAGGGGCGGACTTCGGTGCGGAAGGCGACGATATCGCCGAGAAACGCGCCATCCTTGAGCAACGGTACGACGAGCAGGGTTCGGCAGAGCGCCGTTTCGCGAAAGGTGCGCTGCATCGCATCGCCCGAGCGCCATCCTTCTTCCGCCTGAACGTCCGGGATATGGACAAGACGCTCGCCGCGGATCAGGCGAATGTGCGGATTATCGGGAGCGACCGGGCGGTGCGGTCCGGCGCGCAGAAATTCCACTTGCTCTGGGCTGGCACCTTTGACGGCTGCCGCATGCAGGAATTCGCCGTCATAGGTCCATAGCGCGCCGAAGCCGGCATCGCACAATCCCCGCGCCTTCTCCAGCATTGCGTCGAACACGGGCGCGAGCTCGCCCGGCGAGCTGTTGATGACCTGCAACACCTCGGCGGTCGCGGTCTGCTGGTCGAGCGATTCGGAGAGTTCGGCGGTGCGGTCGGCGACCCGCTGCTCAAGTTCGGCGTAGGATTTCTGCAGATCCGCGCCCATGCGGTTGAACTGCTCGGCAAGGGCTTCGAGTTCGTCGCCGGTGTGAACCTCGATGCGGCGCTCGAACTCGCCGGCGCCGATCCGCTCGGCGCCGGCCGCGATCGCCTGGATCGGGCCGGTCATGCGGCGCGCGATGACGAGCGCGATCAGGGTCGCCGCGATCAGCCCGAAGGCGAGCAGCCCCGCGGTGCGCAAGCCCGCGCCATAGAGTGGCGCGAAGGCTTCGGCGAGCGGCACTTCGACAAACACCCGCCAGCCGACCGGGGCGATTGCGGCGTGCGCGGTCAGCACGCTGCGCCCGGCGAGGTTTTTCGCGAGCGTGGCCGCCGCGGCATCGCCGCGCGACCCGGGCCCCCCTGGCGCTAATACTGGCGCCAGCGCCTCGGCGACTTGCGCCAGCTTGGAAAGATCGGTGTCGCGCAGCACCAGACTGATATCGGGATGGGCAATCAGCCGGCCGCGCCCGTCGACGACATAGGCATAGCCGCTCTGCCCGATCTTCAACGCGGTGATGACGTCCCAGATCAGTTTCAGATTGATCTCGGCGACGGTGACCCCGGCTTTCTTGCCCTCGCGCGCCATCGCCACGGTCATGTACGGTTCGGATTCCTTGCGGAAATAAACCGGGCTGAACCAGATGCGGTTCGCTCTTGCCTCGGTGAAGGCGGGGTTTTGCGAAAAATCCTCCGCGCTGCCGACCACATCCATCTTCAGCCGCGAGACCTGGAGCTGTTCCCTGCCCTCGCCGTCGAGCTGCGACAATTCGGTGATCGCCGGCTCCTGGCGCAACAGGCGGAAATAATCCTGGCGGCGCTGGTCGAGCGGGCCGGCCGCCCATTGCGCGTGCGTCGTCCAGCCGATCTGGCGCTCGATCGCGCCGACGAACTCCTCGATGCGCCGTGCCGCCGCCTCCGCCTTCTCCTGCTGGATGCGGACCAGCGCCGCCTTGTTCTCCTGATAGGAAAACCAGAAATCGAAGCCGCTGTTGATTAAGAGCGCGGCGCCGACCAGGGCGATGAACAACAGCGCATATTTGCGGAACAGTCGGCGCCGCGGCGGTGCACCCGCCGGCGCCGCGGCGTTGCCTGCCGCGACCCAGTGCGCGGGCGATATGGATGTGTCCTCGGCCCCACTCACGCAACGACCTCGCCGCAAATCGCCAATCTCGTGGCGGCGCAGTGTAACGCCGATTGGCCCCGCCGTCTGCCGGCTATTCGATCGCCTCGCCGGCGCCGCCATTGATCAGGTAGCTTCCAGAGGCTACTATGAACTCGTGCGCACCGTCGGCCTCAAGACCCTGAAAAACAAGCTAAGCGCCTATGTGCGTTTGGCGGCGGCCGGCGAGACCGTCGTGATCACCGACCGCGGCCGCACGGTCGCCGAATTAGGGCCGCCGCGCGGCAAACCCGAGTCGGTTATCGAGCGAGGCGTGCGCGAGGGCTGGATCAGGCCCGCCGTGCGAGGCCCAGACTGGCCGCCGCGGGGGAAGCCGGTACCGGGGCTTACGTTCGAACAGTTGATGGCTGATCTCGATCGCGACCGCGAAGACCGGTGATCTACGTCGACAGTTCGATCGCCCTCGCCCGGCTGCTCTTCGAACCGCATGCTCCGCCTGCGCGGTTCTGGCAACAGCCACTGAGCTCAAGCCGATTACTCGAATACGAGGTCTGGAACCGAGTGCATGCTTATGGTCTGACCGACTCACACGCCGACCGAGCGCGAGCGCTGCTGAGCGGGATCGAGCTGCTTGAGCTGAGCGAGCCGGTCCTGACACGTGCCTTGGAACCGTGGCCGACGCCGATTCGGACGCTCGACGCCCTCCACCTCGCGACTGTCAACTATTTGCGCCAACAAGGCGAGCCGGTTGAACTGGCGAGCTACGATATTCGCCTGGTTAGTGCCGCGCGGGCGCTGGGGATCCCGATCGCGGCGCTGT
>CAYMRQ010000189.1:2355-6401 GCA_964392845.1 uncultured Rhizobium sp. | reverse complement strand
CGATCATCGCGCATATCGACCACGGCAAGTCGACGCTCGCCGATCGGCTGATCCAGACCTGTGGCGGGCTCGACGCGCGCGAGATGCGCGAGCAGGTGCTCGACACGATGGAGATCGAGCGCGAGCGCGGCATCACGATCAAGGCGCAGACCGTGCGGCTCGATTATCGGGCGAAGGACGGCGAGGATTACGTCCTCAATCTGATGGACACGCCGGGCCATGTCGATTTCGCCTATGAGGTCAGCCGCTCGCTCGCCGCCTGTGAGGGCTCGCTGCTCGTCGTCGATGCCAGCCAGGGGGTCGAGGCGCAGACCCTGGCCAATGTCTACCAGGCGGTCGCCGCCGGGCACGAGATCGTGCCGGTCTTAAACAAGATCGACCTGCCGGCGGCCGAACCCGATCGGGTCAAGGAACAGGTCGAGGATGTGATCGGCCTTGATGCCGCCGATGCGCTACTGATTTCGGCCAAGACCGGGCTCGGCATCGAGGATGTGCTGGAAGCCCTGGTGCACCGGCTGCCGCCGCCGCAAGGCGACAACGCGGCGCCATTGAAGGCGCTGCTCGTCGACAGCTGGTACGACCCCTATCTCGGCGTCGTCATCCTGGTGCGGGTCAAGGATGGCAGGCTCACCGTGGGCCAAAAGATCCGGCTGATGGCGAGCGGAGCCTCGCACAGCGTCGAGCGGGTTGGCGTCTTCACCCCGAAAGGGGTCGCGGTGCCCGAATTGGGGCCGGGCGAGATCGGCTTCATCACTGCCGGGATCAAGACCGTCGCCGATTGCCGGGTCGGCGACACGATCACTGAGGATCGCCGGCCCGCCGCCGCGCCGCTGCCTGGCTTCAAGCCGGTCCAGCCTGTGGTGTTTTGCGGCCTCTTCCCGACCGATTCGGCCGATTACGAGCGGCTGCGCGACAGCCTCGCCAAGCTGCGCCTCAACGATGCGAGCTTCATCTACGAGCCGGAGACATCGGCGGCGCTCGGCTTCGGCTTCCGCTGCGGGTTCCTTGGCCTGTTGCACCTCGAAATCATCCAGGAGCGGCTGCAGCGCGAATTCGACCTCGATCTGATCATGACCGCGCCCTCGGTTGTCTACCGGGTGCATCTGACCAATGGTCGCACGCTCGACTTGCACAACCCCGCCGACATGCCCGACCCGGTCAGGATCGACCACCTCGAGGAGCCCTGGATCAAGGCGACGGTGCTGGTTCCCGACGCCTATCTCGGCCCGGTCCTGGCATTGTGCGAGGAGCGGCGCGGGGCGCAGCTCGACCTGACCTACGCCGGCAACCGCGCGATGATCGTCTACCGCCTGCCATTGAACGAGGTCGTGTTCGACTTCTACGACCGCCTCAAATCGGTGAGCCGCGGCTATGCCAGCTTCGACTATCAGCTCGACGGCTACGCCACCGGCGACCTCGTGCTGATGAACATCCTGATCAATGGCGAGCCGGTCGACGCGCTGTCGATGGTCGTCCACAAGAGCGAGGCCGAGCGCCGCGGCCGGGCGCTGTGTGAGCGCTTGAAGGACCTGATCCCGCGCCAATTGTTCCAGATCGCGATCCAGGCCGCACTCGGCGGCCGCGTCGTGGCACGCGAGACGGTCAAGGCGTTGCGCAAGGACGTGCTGGCCAAATGCTATGGCGGCGACGTGACCCGCAAAAGAAAGCTCTTGGAAAAGCAGAAGGAAGGCAAAAAGCGGATGCGTCAGTTCGGCAAGGTCGACATCCCGCAATCGGCCTTCATCGCCGCGCTCCGCATGGGCGACAGCTGAGCCATCGGCGCCTGGTGCGCAATCAGGGCAGGTTGATCACCTCGGGGTAGGGGTTCGACTCCTCTCGGGCGCGCCAATCTTTTCAAAGTATTGGACGTTAAAAACGGTTGGCCGAATGGTTTGCAGCCAATCTCAGGGCTGACGGTGGGCCTGGCGGGCCGCGACGATCGTCGCCGGCGAGGCGGGTCTTGGCGCGGCAGGAATGGCTGCGATCGACGTAGGGCACGCTGAGGGCGGCGCGGCGTTCCCATTGCGCGCGGTAGGCTTCGGCGATCGCCGGGGCGGCGACGAGGTTGGTGTTCTCGGCGTTCTTCATCGCCGCTTCCGAGGCGTTGAAGCTGCCCTCGATGACGCGGGCACGGTCGATCACGACGACCTTGTTGTGGGCGATCCGCACCGTGCTGTCGATCATCACCGGGATGCCGGCGGAGGTGATCAGGTCGGCGGCGGCGCCCTTCTGACAGGGGCTGATCTTGTCGAGCAGCAGCGCCACGTCGACGCCGCGCGTTTGCGCCCTGATGATCGCCGCGGCGATCGGCGCCGATGTGAAGTTGTAGAACTGGATCCGCAGTTCGCGTTGGGCGCCGTCGATCGCATCGGCGATGAATTTGGTGCCGTCGCAGCCCGGCACCAGGCAGCTCGCGATCGTCGCCGGCGCCGAAATCTCGCCGGGCGGATCTTGCGCGCGCGCTGCGCCGGGGGTCAGCAGCGCCACCAGGGCGAGCGCCAGGACGGCGTCAGAAATCCGCATCGGGCGCCGCGCTTGGCTTGTCGCTTCAGCCATCATGTCCTCCCGCCATCCTGCGCAAGCGCTGTGCGCTTTCCAGCGCGATGATCCGCCGATCTCGATTAAATTCCGGTTTATGGTCCCGAAATGCCGTCGCGGGGCGGGCGTCTTCGGACCGCGGGCATTCTGCAGGTTAGCGGTTCGATCCCTCTCGGGCGTGCCGCCTTTTCAAAGACTCACGAGCGACAAGGGCTAAATCCACGCTGACCCCGATTTCCCCGATTTCCTCGCGACATCGATGCCGATGCGGATCACAGGCCGAGAAGCACGCGCGCCCGCTCGGTCAGCCCGCCTGCTTGGGCGAACGGATTATGGATTGCGATACCGCCAAGCGTGCTGCCATCCGCCAGGTCCTCGGTGAGGGTCAGGCTGCAGCCAGCCTCGGCTGCGGTCGCGACAAGCAGGGCATCCCAGTAGGACGCACGCCCCGCGCCGGCATCTGCCAGCGCCACGCGAACAGCGCCAGCCGATACCGCTGTGCATGGGAAGGCCGTTAGCCAATCATTTGCCTGCGCTGCTGCCGCGGCTACCGGAATGATCCCTTTACGGGTCACCGCCCAATAAAACCCCGAGACTGCCTGCAATGTCAGCCAGCAGTCGAGCCGGACGGCCTGCAGGACGATTTGCACGGCAAGTTCGTGCCGGCCGCCCGCCGTAATGTCGACAGAATAGATCAGCACGTTTGTGTCGAGCGTGAACCGCTTGCTAGCCGCGCCGGTTGGGTCCATACGGCCGCCGAATATCGTCATAAAGATCGTCGCGGTTTAGCGGACCGGCGTGGAGCGCCCAACCCGTCTCCATTGCAACGCGCAGGCGCGCCACTGCGGCCTCCTGCTCAGGGGTGAGCACGCGGCCACGGCCCACCGGGATCAGCCGAGCAACCGGTTGGCCATTGCGGGTGATGGTGAATTCCTCACCGGCTTCGACCTCACGAATACAGCGGGCGAAAGCCTGGTTGGCTTCGCGCAAGCTGATCGTCTTGCTCATGGTTTTCTCGTCGAATGCTGATTGACCAGCATGCAGCACACGCGTGTGCTGCATGCAAGTGCGCTGCTCCCGGTGATCGCAGAGGAAGAAAGCCGACCATGAGCGACAGAAGCTGAGCGGCGGTCTTCAGCCCTTGCCGTCGCGCTCGATCGCGGCCTTCACTTCGGCCTCCGGCACGGCGATCTTGATCCCGGCGCGCTCCTGCTGCAGCAGCATCGCGACGCGCGAATCGCGGTTCTCCCAGCCGCGGTTCAGCGCCGCGGTCAATTCGTCGAGCGCGAGATTGGCCATGTGCATCGGCACCTTCATCTCGCGCCCTAGCTGGGTCGCCAGCGTCACGTCCTTGTGCGCGAGGCGCAATGCGAAATCGGGCGGGTCGTATTTGTCGGGCAGGAAATGGTCGCCCAGCGCGTCGAACGTGCGCCGCCTGCCGCCGGCACCCTGGCGCACCGCCTCCCACAGCGCCAAGGGCTCGACCCCGGCCTTGACGCCCATCGTGA
>CAYMRQ010000189.1:0-2321 GCA_964392845.1 uncultured Rhizobium sp. | reverse complement strand
CATAGCGCGCGCAGTTGTGCAAGAGCTTGGCGACCGAGCCGGCGCCGATCGGGCCGATATAGCGGGCCTGATCGCCGATCGCGTCGAGCACCGGTTTGTGCCGGCTGAAGATCTGCTCGTCGCCGCCGACCCACAGCGCAAGCCGGCCCGAGGCGGCGCCGCGCGGACCGCCGCTGACCGGGGCGTCGAGCATGTAGAGGTGCTTTTCGGCAAACCGGCGGTTGATCTCGCGCACCAGGGCCGGCGAGTTGGTCGACAGATCGAAATAGGCGCTGCCCTCGCGCATTCCGTCGATGAGGCCACCATCCCCAAGCGCCACCGCCTCGACCTCGGGCGGGCCGGGCAGCGAGGTAAAGATGATGTCGCACTGCTCGGCCAGCGCCTTCGGCGTGTCGGCCCACACCGCGCCCGCCGCGAGATGGCGCTCGGCCGCGGCGCGGCGGATATCGTGGACGACGAGTTCGTGACCCGCCTTCTGCAAATTCGCCGCCATGCTGGCACCCATCGTGCCCAGCCCGATGAACCCGACCTTCATGTGAAGTCTCCCGAATTAGCCCCTCTCCCGCACCGCGGGAGAGGGTGGCGAGCGAATGCGAGCCGGGTGAGGGTGTCCGCAACCGCCAGACCCTCACCCCTCCCAGCGCTTCGCGCTGGGCCCCTCCCTCTCCCGCCGTGCGGGAGAGGGGCTTTGCGCCCTAATTCTTCGCGAACACGTCCTTGGCGATCTGCGCCGCGGTCATCGCCGCCGGCCAGCCGGCATAGAAGGCCAGATGGGTGATGATTTCGCTGATCTCGTTCTTGGTGACGCCGTTGTCGAGGGCGCGCTGCAGATGGCCGGGCAATTGCCGCTCGCGGCCGAGCGCGATCAGCGTGGCGACGACGATCAGGCTGCGGTCGCGCTTCTTGAGGCCGGGGCGCTCCCAGATCTCGCCGAACAGCACCCTCTCGCTGTAGCCGATCAGATCGGGGACAATGTCGCGGACGGCTTCGCGGGACGGGTTCGCTTGCGATTGGGCCATGGCTGCCTCCGGTTATGATGGGGGGTGAAACGATCGCCAGCACCGTAGCACGGTGGCGCCTTCCGGCAACACCGCGTCCGTGGCGAGCGAATCACACCGCGAGCGGCTTCTGCCCAATCACGCGGCGCTTGCGGTTGATTTCGCGCAAATATTCGATGCCCTCGGCGGCGATCGCATCGCCGACCATCGCGTCGCCCTCGGCTTCGAGCGCCTCGGTGTCGAGCCAGGCGGCGTACACATGGATCGTCCGGTCGGTGATGATGCCGGCCTTGAACAGCGTCTTCACGAGGACGCGGAAGACGTTGGTGCCCTCGCGCATGGCGCGCTTCCTACCGCCGGTAAAGGCCTCGCGCACCGACTCGCGCAGCACCTTGGGGTCGAGGCCGAAGGCTTCGTAGATGTACGACCGCTGGGCCAGGCTCGACAGGTTGAACAGCAGCGTCTCGAAGACCTGCGCGGTCCAGTCCTCGACCCGTTCATGCTCGTCGCGGCTCAGCTTTGGCAGCGTGCGGTCGGCCCAGATCTTGCCGAATTTGTGATGGAACGCCTCGTCGGTCATCACCAGCTGGACGAGCCGCTTCAACAGCGGGTCGTTGGTGTGGGCATGCAGATTGGCAAAGGCGCCCATCCAGACCCTCTAGGAGGATCTGCATGCCGACGAGCTTTTTGTAGACGAGCGGCGTGTGCACGATGTCGGAGAGGAATTCGCCGAGGATGTCGCCAACCGGGTAGGGCGTGCCCCAGCGCACCGAGACATAGCGCCCGAACGCGGCGACGTGGCGCGCCTCCTCGCGGGTCTGGTTGGCGGCGTATTCCTGGGCGCCGGGATCAATCAGGATGTCGCACAGCGAGGCGGACAGCGACAGCGCCCCCTGCTCGCCATGCAGGATGTTCGACAGGTTCCAGCGCTGGATCTGGTTGGCGAGGCGGATTTTCTGGCGCTCGTCGAGATGCTCGCTCGCCCCGCAGTTGAGCTCGGGGAAACGCTCCAGCGGCATGATGCTCTGGCGGTCGAGGTCGAAGGGCTGGGCGAAATCGAGATAGGCCGGGTTGTAGGGGTCCCAGAAATGGTCGTGCGTCGCGCCGATGATCGCGTCGAACGCTTGCGAGCGGCGGCCATAGCGCTCGACCGCCAGCATCGCCGCGAAATCGTCGGGCGCCACGGCCTGGTAGGCCGGATCGTGGGTGATCGCATGCTCGACGGGCTCGGGATTTGCCATCGGTTTCGGCCCTCCTGCATTGTGCCGCAGGCTAGCAGCCTGTCGGACTCAGGTTTTCGCCTGGCAGCGTGACGGCCCGCGG
>CAYMRQ010000188.1:0-9594 GCA_964392845.1 uncultured Rhizobium sp. | reverse complement strand
GGGATCATGCAGAGTGGTGGCCCGCGCCGTGTAATCGGCCTTGCTGTCATCGCTCTGGTCGGCCTGGGCGCATGGACGGCTTATTACACGGTGCCGAGCGACTCTGTCGCGGTCGTGCAGCGTTTTGGGAAGTATCTCAAGGACGTTCCGCCGGGGCTGCATTTCAAGCTGCCGCTGGGCGTTGACGAGGCAACGATCCTTCCTGTCAAACGGCAGTTGAAGCAGGAATTCGGGTTTGCGACCCCAGGCGCCGCCGATCCGTATCAGATTTCTCGCGAAGGAAAGCAGGAAACGCGGATGGTGACGGGAGACCTCAACGCCGCCTTGGTGGAATGGGTAGTTCAATACCGCATATCGGATCCCGTTAAATTTCTTTTCGACGTTCGGGAACCGCAGGGAACCCTCCGCGATGTTTCCGAATCGGTCATGCGGGAAGTGGTCGGCGATCGCACCGTGGACGAGGTGATCACCATCGGCCGGCAGGAGATCGAAACCGAAGCGCTGGCCAAGATGCAGGCGCTCTCAACCAAATACGAAATGGGGATCAGCATCGATCAGGTGCAATTGAAGAACATCAATCCGCCCGAACCGGTGCAGGCCTCGTTCAACGAGGTCAACCAGGCCCAGCAGGAAAAAGAGAAGCTGATCAACGAGGCCCGGCGCGACTACAACAAGGTGATCCCGCTGGCCGAAGGCGAGAAGGATCAGCGCATCCGCGAGGCCGACGGCTACCGGCTCAAGCGGATCAACGAGGCAGAAGGCGACGCGGCGCGATTTAGCGCCTTACTGGCCGAATACAGCAAAGCCCCGGAGGTTACCCGCCGCCGGATCTATATCGAGACCTTGCAGGAGGTCATGCCGGGCATCCGATCCAAGATCATTGTCGACGAGCAGACGCGCAGCATTCTGCCATTGCTGAACCTCGACTCCCAGAAGGGAGATCGGCCATGAGCAGGTTCAAGCTGGTAGCGATCTTAGTGGTCATTTTCATCGGGGCGTATCTCGTGATGAGTTCGCTCTATGCGGTGAGCGAAGTCGAGCAAGCGATCATAACCCAGTTCGGCAAGCCGGTCGGCGATCCGGTGACGACCGCCGGTCTGAAGGTCAAGGTGCCCTTCATCCAGGATGTCAACCTGATCGACAAGCGAGTCCTCGAGTGGGACGGCAAGACGTCCGATATGCCAACCAAGGACAAGCTCTACGTCTCGGTCGACCTCTTCGCCCGCTGGCGGATTATCGATCCTCTCCAGTACTTTCTACGGCTGCATGATGAACGCAGTGCGCAGTCCCGCCTGGACGATGTTCTGGGGAGCGAGACCCGCAATGCGGTCGCCAAGCATGAGCTGATCGAGATCATCCGCACCACCAGGGATCGCGTACCGCTGCGCGAAGCCCTCCTGACCGGCGGCGGCCGGCAGCTGGATGTGGGATCACTGGTGCCGATCCAGAAGGGACGCAAAATGGTCGAACAGGAGATCTTTGCCGAAGCGGCCGAGAAGGTTGGCGTATTCGGCATTGAATTGCTCGATATCCGGTTCAAGCGGATCAACTACAATGAAAGCGTGCGCCCGAAGATCTACGAGAGAATGATCAGCGAACGGCGGCAGATCGCGGAACGCTTCCTGTCGGAAGGCAACGGCGAGGCCGCCAGAATCCGCGGCAACCGGGTGCGTGACCTGAACAAGATCCAGTCTGAAGCCTACCGGCAGGTCGAGGAGATCCGCGGCGTTGCGGACGCGAAAGCCACCGAAATCTATGCGAGAGCTTACAACCAGAGCCCCGAAGCGGTGGCGTTCTATGAATTCACCCGGACCATGCAGTCCTACAAGTCCATCATCGCCGAAAACACGACGCTCGTTCTTTCCACGGGCAGCGACCTCTTCAAGTTTCTCAAGGGTATGAGTCCGGATGGCGGCGTCGTTCCGGCACAACGTTTCGGCGACAATCGATGAAAATGCACGCACATCGTAGACGGGTGATCTGCAGATACGTCATCCGCCTCGCAAGGGGTCATGTGGTTGTGTTCACCCGCCCCTTTCGAGATCGTGTAGTATTGGGCAATCGGGCCAGTGATCGCCGTCGCAGGCGGCGGCAAGCTCGCGAACGGTGTCTCTCATTGCCGCGAGTTCGGCTATCTTTGCATCGATCTCGGTGACGTGCGCCAGAGCAAGCCGCTTTACGTCCGCGCTGGCATGACTCTTGTCCTGCCAGAGATTGATCAACAAGCGGGTTCGCTCGATCGAAAATCCCAGGTCGCGTGCCCGCTTGATGAAGCGCAACAGGCGAATGTCCACGGGTGTGTAGACGCGATAGCCGCCTTCGCTGCGGCTCGCCGCCGCGATCAGGCCGGCGCTTTCATAGTAGCGGATGGCCTTCGATGACACACCTGAGGCTTTCGCTGCTTCTCCGATATTTATGGCGGACCTATCTGTTACGACCGCCGATGGGGCTTACGACGCAACGCCTGATCGCGGATTGCCGCGTGCAACCTCGGCTGGTCTTTAGATGAACCTTCCTGTCGCAGGAAGGTCAAGGCACGCCCGAGGGTCCCATAGCGCTTCCTTCAGGGTGCGGGTGACGGTCTATCTCCTCACCGCCGCACTCGGTCATCTCCTGTGGGAAACCGCGCAGCTGCCGCTCTACACCATCTGGGCGACAAGCACGGGGCGCGAGGTCCTCTCCGCCGCCGTGCACTGTACTGGCGGCGACATCTTGATCACCGCCGCAACCTTCGGGCTCGCCGCCGCGCTTGCACGACTGTGCGGCTGGCCCCCATTCGGGGGGCGGATGGTTGTCAGCGCTATCGCCCTTGGCGTCGCCTACACGATCCTCAGCGAATGGCTGAACGTCAAATTGTGGCGCAGCTGGGCCTACGCCGCGGCGATGCCGGTTCTCCCCGGGATCGGGACCGGGCTCGCGCCACTCCTGCAATGGGTGATCGTTCCTTCGCTCGCCTTTGCGATCACACTCTACCTCGAGCCCGATGCCGCCGCATAGCCAACTGCCGCCGGGGCGGAAGCGCGCATGATCGCATTCCTCCGCGTACCAACGTCGTCCCGGACCACGAAAATTCGCCGGCTTCCCTTTCAAAGGTCCTCATGCTATCGAGGCAGGGCCTGCCGGAACGGTCCTCTGGCATGGAATTGCGGTTCGTCGCGGATGCGCTCCTTGTGGCTCCGATGCCTTGTTGTGTTGCTGTCGCTGGCTCTCGTCGGCGGCAACGCGCATGCCGAACTGCACCTCGGCGCGGCGCCTCCTCAACCGTGCCCCGAGGTGCTCGATCACCACGCCGGGTCAGACTCACCATACCACCAGCACCGCAAGGCGGCTGATCCCGCCCGCTGTTGCGCTTGCCTCGGCTGCGTGCCGGCCGTCAATTGGACGCCCGATCTCACCAGCTTCCTGCCGGCATTCCCCACCGGCACGGTCCGCTACGGCGATGAGAATCCTGTCCTCGCCGGCCGGGCTCTTCTGCCCGAACCCGATCCTCCCAGACCAAGCGCGCTGACATAGACCCCGCCGCTACGCGGCACGGGGTTCCAGGGTCGATCGCGTCGCAGCGAGACCGCCGCCTGACGCTGCGACTCCCTTCCCTTAAATCACCCGCCCGTTTCGGCCATGGGCATCAGGGCCGACGCGAGGTGTCGCCCTGATGCCGGTAAAAGGCCTTCCGATGATCACCCGCTTAAACCGTCTCCTCATCCTGATCCTGATGCCGATTGCTCTCGTCGCCTGCGTGAACCCCGAACCCGCTACCGCCAAACAAACTGCGGCCGTGCCGCTTGGCGTCGATCTGGGCGGGTCCGGTCCGGTGACAGCGCATTCTCGTTCGCTCCCGCCGACGCAGGCGGCGTTATCCGTCGGGACGACCTCCGGCCATTCGCCGGGCGGCGGAAGGCAAATGGCGCAGGCCGGTCAGGCCCCTGCGCAAGGGACCGGCACCGTCAATTCGGTCGATGCGCCGGCTCGCAAGATCAACCTGAACCACGAACCCATCCCGGCGATCAGCTGGCCGGCGATGACGATGGATTTCACGGTCGCGCCCAACGTCGATTTGCGCGCGATCAAGCCCGGCGCCCGGATCACCTTTACCATCGAGAAGGGTCAGGGCGGCATCTACGAGATCCGCGCGATCACGCCGGCTGGAGGCGGAAAATGATGCCGGTCCTCGGTGTCAGCCGCCGGCATTTCGTCCAGGGGTTCGGCGCGCTCGGCGCCGTGTCGCTTCTACCGTCGCCGCTAGGCCGCGCGCTCGCAGCGCCCGCCGCGATCCTGCGCGGCAGCGAATTTGCGCTCGAGATCGGCCCCGCGCCGTTCGCGCTCGACGGCCGGACGACGACGGCAACCGCTGTAAACGGACAGGTGCCGGCCCCGATATTGCGCTGGCGCGAGGGCGACACGGTGAGTTTGGCCGTCACCAACCGGCTGGCCGAACCAAGCTCGATCCACTGGCACGGGATCCTGCTGCCCAACCCGATGGACGGCGTACCGGGTCTCACCTTTCGCGGCATCGACCCCGGCGAGACCTTCACCTACCGCTTTCCGGTCCGCCAAAGCGGCACCTACTGGTATCACAGCCATTCGGGCCTGCAGGAGCAGACCGGGCTCTATGGCGCGATCGTGATCGACCCCAATGGGGGCCATGCGCAGGAATTCGACCGCGATTACGTCGTGCTGCTGTCCGACTGGACCTTCGAGCCACCTGAAACCATCGTCAGCAACCTCAAATTCCAGAGCGACTATTACAATTACGGGCAGCGCACGCTCGGCACCTTCATTGACGATGTCGGACGCAACGGTCTCGCTCATACGGTTTCCGACCGCCTCGAATGGGGCCGGATGCGGATGAGTCCGACCGACATCCTCGATGTCAACGGCGCCACCTACACGTACCTGATCAACGGCCAATCGCCCGGCGCCAACTGGACCGCGCTGTTCAAGCCCGGCGAGCGGGTCCGGCTGCGCTTCATCAACGGCTCGGCGATGAGCATCTTCGACGTGCGCATCGACGGTCTGCCGATGACGATCATCCAGGCCGACGGCAACGATGTCGCGCCGGTCACCGCCGACGCGTTCCGCATCAGCGTCGCGGAAACCTATGACGTGATCGTCGAGCCGAAGGAAAACCGCGCACATACAATCTTCGTGCAGGCGGAAGACCGCAGCGGCTACGCAAGGGGCACCTTGGCGCCGCAGGCGGACATGCCGGCGCCGATCCCGTCGATGGACCCTCGGCCGCAGCGCACGATGGCCGATATGGGCATGGCCGGCATGGAGCACGGCGAGATGCCCGGCATGGAATTGAGCCCCGAGGGCAAGCGCCTCGAAGGGCATCCCGGCGTCGACAATGTCGCGATGATGCCGGCCGCGCGCCTCGACAGCGCCGGCGACGGCTTCCCCGCCGGCCTTCGCGTGCTGAGCTACGCCGATCTGCGCGCAACTCGGCCGGGCTCCGATCAACGTCCGCCGTCGCGCGACATCACCCTGCATCTGACCGGGAATATGGAGCGCTTCATCTGGGGCTTCGACGGCAAGAAATTCTCCGAGGCCGAGCCGATCTTGCTCAAACGCGGCGAGCGGGTCCGCTTCATCCTGATCAACGACACGATGATGGAGCATCCGATTCATCTGCACGGCCTGTGGAGCGAACTCGAAAACCGGCAAGGCGAGCACCGGCCCTACAAGCACACGGTCAACGTCAAGCCGGGTGAAAAGGTGAGTTTTCTGGTCACCGCCAACACTCCGGGACGCTGGGCCTTTCACTGCCATCTCCTCTACCACATGGACGCGGGCATGTTCCGCGAGGTGCGCGTCGCATGAGCCCGCTGCACACCCTCCTTTACGCGGCAGCGGCGCTGATCCTTCTCACAGAAACGGCGGCCGCCCAAGCGCCTGCAGCACCCCATCAACCCGTCCGCACGAGTGAGGGCGACCTGGGCGAACCGGTCATGGACCGCATGATCTTCGTCCACGGCATCCTCGACCAGTTCGAGGGTCGCACCGATGGACGGACGCCGGAGCTTCGCTGGTCGGGCCAAGGCTGGATTGGCGCCGACTACGACAAATTCTGGGTCAAGACCGAAGGCTTCCGGAAAAAGGACGGCGAAGTCGAGGACGGGCGGCACGAGTTTCTCTATTCCCGCGCGATCTCGACCTATTTCGATGTTCAGGGAGGACTGCGCAGCGATATCGACTCGCGGCGCACCCGCAACTGGGCCGCGTTCGGCTTGCAGGGACTGGCCCCACTGTTCTTCGAGGTCGAGGCCACGGCTTACGTAAGCGACAGCGGCCACCTTGCCGCGCGGTTCGAAGGCTCCTACGACCTGCTTCTGACGAATAGGCTGATCTTGCAACCGGAGATCGAGATCAACCTTTACAGCCGATCGGATCCCGCCCGCCTCGTCGGCGCCGGGATTTCCGATATCGATCTGGGCCTCCGGCTGCGTTACGAGATCAGCCGCAAATTCGCCCCCTATGTCGGCATCACCTACGAAGAAAAACTCGGCCGGACCGCCTCCTTCGCCCGGCGCGCCGGCGAAAGCACGAGCGATGTCCGCTTCGTCTTCGGCATAAGGAGCTGGTTCTGATCCTCCCGGTGCCCCGGTGGCGGTTGCTACATAATACCGCGGTTGTCGCTTGCCGCCTTGCCATGGCCGAGTCGCCGTGCAGATGTTTCGCCGGCTTGGCCTATCGAACGTTGAGCCGGGGATTTATAGATAAATCATGTTGATCCGTATGGTAAGCGCGTTTGTGCTGGGGCTGATGCCCAACGGCGTCGATCTGAAGGCGATCGCGCTCGAGCGCGATCCACCAATCCCCCGATCTGTCCCCTAGCAGACCCCGTCCAGCTAGTCCCAGCGTCGCTGCGGCGCGCACTCGGCTGACAGCCGAAGCGATGCCGTGCACCGAGCGGCGGTCGTTCGTCGCCGTGGTTTGACGTCGCCGGTTAGCTGAAGCGATCCGCGTGCGCAGACCCGGAGCTGGCGGCCAGCGGCACCCCCTCATGTCGCCGTCACGGCAGGTCACCGGCGCCCGGATGATGCGCTACCTGCGCACGGCGGAAGTGCAATGCGTTATTTCGAGACTTCGGAACGGAGATTGGCACGATGAACAAGACACGCGCGACGATCCTTCGCGCGCTTACGATGGCCGCCGGGTTCGTTCTGGCTGCGGCAACGTCGGCCGCGGCCGACCAGGGACACGGCCTCGCCTTTGGAGGACCCGGCAAGATATCGCAAGTCTCGCGCACGATGACGATCACCATGGGCGATGTTTCCTATGAACCGAAAACGATCATGGTGCGTACCGGCGAGACGATCCGGTTCGTTGTCAAAAACACCGGCGGCCTTCTTCACGAGTTCAATCTCGGCACCCCCGAGATGCACGCGGAGCACCGCAAGGAGATGGCCGAGATGTTGAAGTCCGGCATTATCACCGCGACCGGCATCAATCACGCGATGATGAACATGGACCATTCGAGCATGGACCATTCCAAGATGGGAATGAAAATGCCAATGCGGCACGACGATCCCAACAGCGTCCTGGTGGAGCCGGGAAAGACCGCCGAGCTCGTCTGGAAGTTCACGAAGGCGGCAACGCTCCAGTTCTCCTGCAACGTCCCGGATCACTCCGAGGCCGGAATGGTGGGTCAGGTCAGATTCACGCGGTGAACCACCACTCCGATGGTAGCGCAAAGCCGGCGGGCAAATCAAAATGGACCCAATGACCGGCAGGATGATGCGGGGGCATGAGCTTCCTGTGGCTGCCGGTCAATATCGTCTTCCTGCTTGGCGCCGCCGCGCTGGTCAAATATCTGTTTTTCAGTTAAGCAGAGATTCGCGCACCCCAGCACGCTCTAAGTTTTGGGTTTTATAGTCTTCGGGTTCCCAATTTGCGCATTTTTTGCACTTTTTTTCGAGTCTGAGTAATTGATAACAATATCATTACCGGGCGCAAGCCTGCCTGAATCTGTCTTCCGCTCCATGCTGTTTTTCCGGCTCGCGCGCCGGGCGGCACCGGGATGTTCTCTTCTTTTGCCCCCTTCGACGCCGGTCTCTGCCGGCTTCAGCGTCCCAAAAGACGGGGCGGCAACCACCCTTATTGCGCCCGCTCACCGGCTAAACCCCGGTGGTCGCGGCGGTGGCGATAATTTACTGATTGAATGAATTTCATTTCGAAGCGGACTCTGGGAGAGCACCGATGAGAGAAGCTGAGGCGCCGAGGTGATGCAACCGGCACCAACCCTGTCGATCGTGGCGCTGTTCCTCAATGCCGACATCGTCGTCAAGGGAGTCCTCTTGCTGTTGCTCGTCGCGTCGGTGTGGAGCTGGGCGGTCATCCTCGACAAGCTGTGGCGGCTCGGCGCGGTAAGCCGGTCGGCGCGCGCGCATGAGGCGAGGGCCGCCGCGGCCCGCTCGCCGGCCGAGCTGTGGAGCCAATCGGCCGCGGCGCATGACCCGGCGGGACAGGTGCTGATCGCCGGGTTGGCGGAAAGCCGGGTCGAGATCTCGGCCAATTCCGAAACCGCCGGCGAGCGGCGCGAGCGCGTCGAGCGCGCGATGCGGCTCGCCCTCAATGGCGAATTGCGGCGCCTGGAAACCCACTTGCCGTTCCTGGCGACGCTCGGCTCGGCCGCCCCGTTCATCGGGCTGTTCGGCACCGTGTGGGGCATCATGCGCAGCTTTGCCGGGATCGCCGCCGCCAACAACACCAGCCTTGCGGTGGTGGCGCCCGGCATCGCCGAGGCGCTGTTCGCGACGGCGATGGGGCTGGCCGCCGCCATCCCGGCGGTCGTCGCCTATAACAAGCTGACCGTCGAACTCGGGCGCTTCGCCGGCCGCATGCAGGCGCTGATCGGCCGCTCCGGCGGGCTCCTGTCGCGCGAAGCGGGGGGGTGAGCGATGGCCCTGTCGACGCCGCCCACGGACGAATTCGGCAAGGACCGCTACCAGCCGCTCGCCGAGATCAACGTGACGCCGATGGTCGATGTGATGCTCGTGCTGCTGATCATCTTCATGGTGACCGCGCCGCTCCTGACCGTCGGCGTGCCGCTCGATCTGCCGAAGACGAGCGCGGCCCGGCTCGTCCAGCCGCAGGAGCCGCTCGTGCTGAGCCTGGATCGCGAGGGCGGCTCCTTCATCGGCAACGAGCGGGTCGAACCCGGCGATCTCAAGGATCGTCTCGCCCGGCTCGCGGCCGACGATCCCGACCGCATCGTCTATGTGCGGGGCGACCGCACCATCCTCTACGCCCAGCTGATGGATGCGCTGGGGCTGGTCAACAGCGCCGGGTTCACCAAGGTATCGCTGCTCGCCGAGGGGGCCCAGCCGAAGTGAGCGACTTGTTCCGCTTGCCGCTTGCCGCCTCGATCGCCGGGCATAGCTGCGTTGTCGCCCTCTTGATCCTGCTGATGGGGCGGCTGCCGCCGGTTGCGCTGCCGGTTCCGCTCGCCACCGGCGGGATCGCGGTCATGCTCGCGCCGCCGGAGCCGCCGCCACCCATCGTCGAGGCACCCCCGCCGCCACCCGAACCGCCGCCGATCGCCGAGGCGGAGCCGCCGCCGCCCGAACCGCCGCCGCCCGTCGTCGGAGCCGA
>CAYMRQ010000187.1:0-9678 GCA_964392845.1 uncultured Rhizobium sp. | reverse complement strand
CGGTGGCGGCGGTAGCCTTACAAAAAAAAGGGTCGCCGACTTCCTCGAGGAATTCGAGATGGCCGTGGGCATGCCCGGTCTCGCCCTCGGCGGTCGACCGGAACACGGCGGAAACGTCGTTATGCCCCTCGATATCCGCCTTTTGTGCAAAGTACAGGTAGCGGCGGTTGGCTTGGCTTTCGCCGGCGAACGCCGCCTTGAGATTTTCCTCGGTCCGTGAACCTTTTAGAGACATCGTCGATCCCTCCACGGTGTTGCGGGAGGGGCGGTCGCAGCCATGCGGCCCAGCCCCGTCTTCGACCCTCATATAGAGGGCGGGGCGACCGTGTCAATGCAGGTTAGAATTATTCTAAGATCGCGCGGCGCTTGGTCGCGCTTCCTGGCGAATGCGGACGATGACCTCGACCCGGCTGATTTCGGCGCCTTCCGGCGGCTCCGGCAGCCGGCCGACCATCACCAGTTCGGCCGGGATGTCCTGCAAGAGCCCGGTCGATTCGCAGTAGAAATGATGATGGTCCGCAAGATTGGTATCGAAATACGAGCGTCCGGGCTCGACGACAAGTTCGCGCAAAATCCCGCTATGGATGAACTGGTGCAGCGTGTTGTAGACGGTCGCGAGCGATACCGGGATTGCCGCTTCCCGCGCTTCGCTGTGCAACTGTTCGGCGGTGACGTGGCGGTTGCCGTTTTCGAGGAGCAGCCGGGCCAGGGCGAGCCGCTGGCGCGTCGGTCGCAGCCCCGCCGCACGCAGACGCCCCAACACGATCGATGGTGGCAATATTCTTTTCATGCCCGCCGATATGGGATGATGCCTGACGGAAAACAACGGCGCCGTGCCCGGAGGGCACCGGTCCCGCTGCCGTGCAACTCCCGCTTCCTGTCCCCCGAGAAGGACAGGAAAGCACCGGAGTTCGTTAGGGCGGGCGCCTCCAGCAGAAGCGCCCGCCCGTCTCGAAATCCCTTACAGGTTCGCCTGGAAATCGGTGTAATCGCGAACCTTCTTGTAGATCTGCAACCGGTTCCGCTGGCTGTCCGCGACGATGACCGAATCGGTTTCCGGATCAAAGTCGACCGCGGTCGGGAAGCAGAAACGCCATTGCGGCTCGAGGCTCTTTACCCGACGCCGGGCCTTCATCATGTCGGGGTTGGCGTCGATGCTCTGCTGGCCCCACTTCGACAACACCTGGGCATCGCCGATCAGGCTGGTGATCGGGTGTCCCTCGGAATCGAAGACGCAGACCCGATGGTTGCCCCAATCGGCGACATAGATGTCGCCGTCGCTGTCCACCGCGACATCGGTCGGGTGATTGAACTTGGCGGGGCTCGGATTGCCGGCCTTCTCCGAGTTGGCGTCGATGTAGGGACCCATATAGGTCACCGCGTAGGAATCCTCAGGCGCCTCGATCGCGCCATATTCCCCGATGGTCATCAGGCACTTGCCCTGATTGGTCAGCTTTTGCACGCGGTGGTTCTTCCAGTCGGCGACGAAGATGTTGCCGTCCTTGTCGAGGGTGATCCCCCAAGGCTGGTTGAACTCGCCGGGGCCGCTGCCGGCCTTGCCGCATTTCCCGACGAACTTGCCCTCGGGGGTGAAGACCTGAAGGCGATTGTTGCCGCTGTCGACGACGATGAGGTTGCCGCTCTTCTCGACCGCCAGACCGGCCGGACGCAACAGTTCGCCGTCGCCGCTGCCGGTCGTGCCGAATTTGCGCAGGAACTTGCCGCTGCTGTCGAACACCGAGATCGAGTTTTCCCATTCATCCGAGACGTAGACATTTTCCTGGGCATCGACCGCGACGCCGAACGGCCAGGTGCAATGGCCGTCCCCTTCGCCGTATTCGAAAAAGTCGGCGAGCAATTCTTCTTCGCCGGGACCGCCGAGCTTCACCTTGTTGACGTGCATCCCGAAGTTGTTTTCGTTGCCCCGATTGGCGGTGTAGACGACGCCGCCTTTGCCAAGGCACATTGTTTGCGGGTAATTGAACCCGGTGCCCCGCGCCGCGCCGCGCCCGACGGCATGGCTCCAATCATAGACCCGTCCACTGGCGACCGTTGTCAGCGGCATAGCTTCCTCCTATCCAATCACGTGTCGGCCTTCCGGCATCCGGGAGGCGTTCGCTTACGCTGCCTCGTCACAGACCCTCCTCCCCGTGGTCTGGACCGCGGGAAGGAGGGCGGTAGCGGTCGACCTTCCGGTTAGTTGAGGAAGGCCGGCTGTTCAAACGTGCCGTTGACGATCGGTGCCGGGTTCAGCTTCAGCCATTTGTCGAGGATCGTCGAGTAGACGCTGCGGAAGTCCATATTCGGATCGAGGTCGCCCTGAACCAGATGTTCTGGCTTCAGGGACGGCATCTCGCCGTAATGGCCGCCTTTGACCTTGTCGCCGAGCACGAAGGCGACGCCGCCGGCGCCGTGATCGGTCCCCGAGCCGTTGTCGCGGACGCGGCGGCCGAACTCCGAGAACATCAGCATGATGACGTTGTCGGCGTGGTTGTGTTCGCGCAGGTCTTTCATGAACGCGTCGACACCCTCGGTCACCGCGGTCCACAGATTGCCGTGTCCGGGGTTCTGCCCGGCATGCGTGTCAAAGGTGCTGTGGTCGCAGTAGAAGATCCGGGTGCCCAAATCGGCGAAATGCACCTGGGCGATACCCTTGAGCTTTCGCGCGATCGGGGAGTTGGGATACTGCACCGTCGAGGAGTACTTCAGCGGCGCCACCTTGAGGATGTCCTCGCCCTTCAGCGAATCCAAACCGGTCTCGCTCATGTAGTCCATCACGAGGCCGCTGCCGACCGCCGGCTGGTACATCTGCGCGAAGCGACCGAGCACCTGCTTGCGCTGTTCGCCCTGGATGGTCGGCAGGAAGCCGTACCGCTCCAGGGGGCCAGCCACGCACGCCACCGGAACGCCTTGCACCACCAGAGAGCGCGGCAGGCTTGGCCCCATGCTCACGGTGGTGACGACGTTCTCTTTCTTGGGGTCGAATTCGCGCGCCACACGGCCCAGCCACCCCTCGGTGCCGACCTTGATCGGCTCGCAGGTGTGCCAGATGTCCATGGCCCGGAAGTGCGACCGCGGCGAATCCTTGAAGCCGACGCCGTGCAGGATGGCGAGCTTCTTGTCATCCCAGAACTGCTTCAGCGGCGCCATGTAATGTGGAATGCCGAAGTCGTTGTCGAGGTGCATGATCTGGTTGTCGGGAATCCCCACCGCCTTCCGGTTATCGCGGTAGAGCGGGTTATTGTAGGGGATCACCGTGTTCAGATAATCGTTCCCGCCGGTGAGTTGCAGGACGACGATCACAGGGTCTTTGTGAGTTGCTGGCATCGTTTGCCTCCTTGTCTGACAGATTTCGGGGTTAGGCGAACTGATATTCTCTGGTCGCGACGATTAGTTGCAGCATTTGGCTGGTGCGCTGATCGGCGAGCTGGGCATCGGCATCCCAGTTGATCTGGCCCCACGCCTTGGCCTGCGCGGCCAACTCCTCTTTGGTGTCGTCACGGATCACCATCGGGCCTAGGAGGTCGAGGCACCCGTCGACCAGCTGGTCCGGGCTCAAATTGCCCTTGGCTTTCAGCCGGTTGATGATGGCGCGAACCCCGGGCAGCGACGGATCGCCGATTTTTTCGGCGCAGAAGTTGACGCGGGCCATCAAGGAGCCGCTGTTGATCCACTCCTTGCCGGTGTGCCACCCCTCGACAGATGGCGGGTTGAGCAGATCCTGGCCCATATAGGCCGTGTTCATCGCCAGTTCGCCATAGCCGGGCCGCGGCAGCTCATGGCCGCCGACCAGCCGCAGCGTGCTGACCACCACCTCGGCCGGCGACTTCATGTGCTGGAAGCGGGCGTTCTTGAAGAAGTCCGAATTGAACAACACCCGCAGCGTGGCGGTCATGTCAAACTTGGCGTCGCGGAAGGCTTCGACCAGCGTATCGATCGCCGCCTGATCGCGCGGCGGTTCGAGCGGCCAGGCGGGCACCTGCGGCTCATCGGCGACAAAGAAATTGTACAGATGCCGGCAGATGAAGCGGGCGCAAGCCGGCTGCTGTACGATGATGTCGATGATGTCTTCGCCGTTGAGGTGGCCCTTATAACCCAGAAAAGTCTTCATCCCGTCATCGTGGTCTTCCGGGCGGTACTCGAACTTCCAGGGGAACCGGCCATAGGGCGCCCGCGGGATCTTGGTCTCGAAGGTCCAGCCGGTGAAAGCGCGCGAACATTCGCGAACGTCGGTCTCGGTGTAGTTGCCGGCGCCCAGGCTGAACAGCTCGAGCAGCTCGCGACCCCAGTTCTCGTTGACCGCCGTCCCGTGGTTCTGCTGGTTGTCAAGCCAGAAGATCATCGTCGGGTTTCTGGCCATCTCGAGCAGCAGATCGCGGTAATTGCCCAGGCCGCGCTTCCGGAAGATATCGATCTGCTCCAGCAGCTGGTCGTAATTGTCGACCTTCGAATTGCCGGTGGCAAACACATGGTGCCAGAACAGCGCCGTCTTCTCTTCGAGGGGCCGCTGGGTGTTGACAAGGTAGTACATCCAATTGAGGTTGCCCATCGGCGGTTGCCCGCCAGGCAGCAATGACGCCGGCTGATAGCGCAGCAGCGTATAGGCATCGACCGGAGGCTGCGTCTCGGGGTGGAGCAATTCCTCCACCGTGGCCTCGTAGCCCTTGGCGGCGCGCGCCTCGATTTCGTCGCGGCCTGCGCCAAAACCCGCCCGCCGCATCAGGTGCGCCATCAGAGCGATGTCTTCTTGGTATGCCATCCCAGGTCTCCTTCTTCCCTAAGTGAATAGTTGCTGTTGGATCACCAAGTCGCGGATCACGATGAGCGCGAGGGCCGCCGCAGGCGACAGCCTGCGATCTCGCCGGCAACCTCCGCGAACACCGTTTGGGTCTTGAGATTGTAACGACGCGGCATCCGTCCCTCGATGTTCTTGGAACGGGCGGTCGCGAAGCTGCGGCCGAACCGATACGATGCCCTGGTATAAATCGGGGCAGGGACCGAGTCAACAGATCAGAAAAATTCCAAACTGGAAAAATTGCTCGCGCGCTGCGATCAGCGGTTGCCCGGATGCACCCGCACGATGACCTCGACCCGACCGATCTCGGTCCCCGAGGGAGGCAGCGGAAGCCCGATGACCGTCAGATCCTCGGCCGAGATGTCCTGCAGCAGCCCGATCGCCTCGCAAAAGAAATGATGATGGTCGGCGATGTTGGTATCGAAATAGGACCGCCCGGGCTCGACGACGACCTCGCGCAACAGCCCGGCCTCGGTGAATTGGTGGAGCGTATTGTAGACCGTCGCGAGCGAGACCGGGATTGCCGCGGCGAGCACTTCGCCGTGCAGTTGCTCTGCGGTGACGTGCCGATCGCCCTTGTTGAACAGCAGCCGGGTCAGGGCGAGACGCTGCCGCGTCGGCCGCAACCCCACGGCGCGCAGGCGCTCGACTACCGCAGTGGCCGGTTGTGACATTTCCATCGCGCGATCATAGGCGGCGGCCGCGCAAAAATAAAGCACACTGAACGGGGGGTAGTCGGTCATTTTGTCGGTTGGCTTTGGTGCTCGTCTCTGGCCTCGCCGATTTTCAAGAGCGGAAACGACCTCCTGCGACAATGCGGTGAGCCTGTCGGGCAACAGAGATCGGTCCTTATGTGTAGGCTACATTGGAGGTATCAGTGATATAATGCTTAAGGGCGATGGCATAAATTCAAGTGGCGACGCACTCCGCGAGGGCATTTTGGGGACGCTTTGCCTCGCGCTGGAGGAGCAGAAAACCATGATTATCGAGGGGCTGACCTCAGGTGTCATCACCGTTGGTCAGGGACGCGGCTTCGTCGTCGAGGGTGCGGGCGAGCGCCTCGTCATCACGGCCGCGCACTGCCTGCCGTCCCTCCCGCCGGCCCTGCCCTCTTTCGGGCTCGAGGCGCGCACCTACGGGCCGCTCCTCGCCCGCCGTGGGGAGGAGCCCCGCGCGTGGGCAGTGTGTCGCTTCGTCGATCCGATCGCCGACATCGCGGTGCTCGGTTCGCCCGACAATCCACACGCCGATGATTACAAAACGCTGATGGGGACGGCGACGGCGCTGTCGTTCGGCGATTCCCTCCGGCACCCGGTGAATTTCTGGGCACCGGCCCGGCTGCTGTCGCTCAACGACCGATGGTTCTCCTGCACCATCCGCCACTTCGGCGGGCCGCTGTGGATCACCCACGCCGCCGAACGCGTCCTCGGCGGGATGTCGGGCTCGCCGATCGTCGCGATCTCCGGGACGGCGATCGGGGTCGTGTGCACCACCACCTCGCCCAGGGAGGGCGGTCCTAACGCGCGCCTCAGCCTCAACCTGCCGGGATGGCTGCTCCGCGACACCCTCTAGGCGGCCCGCCTGTCGCTGTTTTCGCGGCTCAATGGCTGGCCTGCACGCTGCCCTGTCAACGCTTCACGAACGGCCTTACGGCTGCCCGCGCATGACTGGCCGATGTGGACTTAGGGCGCTGCCCGCGGGCGTTCCGGCTAAATGGATTTCGAGCGTGTGTGCCCGTACCGAGTCAGTTTGATGCGTGCAGCTGAGCCCGTTACAATTCAAACTGACCACTACCGAACGGGTGACCTGCTCAATCGCCGGTTTGCAGGCGTTCCACCAGCTGTTTTACGCTCGGCACGTAGCCGCTCGCGTAAAACGGATCGGAGGCAAAGCGATAGGCGTTGCGGCCGGCGAACATCAGCTGGAATTCGACATCATCGGAGTGGCGGATCGCCTGCAGCGTCTTTTGAATGCAGAAGCTGCGCGGATCGACCCTTTTGCCGGTCGTGGCGTTCTCGTTTTGCGCCCAGTTGGAGAACTGGCAGGCGCTGAGGCAGCCCATGCAGTTGATCTGGTCGGTGCGGATGTCGAGCGCCTTTGCCGGGGTGACGAAGATTAGCGTCGAATCCGGGGTGCGCAGCGCCTCGGTAAACCCCTCGGCGACCCAGCGCTGCGCCGATTGGCGATCGTGCGCCGTCAGATAGACAAGGCGACCGCGGGCGCCGACGCCGAAGGGCGCGACATGCTCGCCGACCGGTTCGACGGTAAAGGCGACCTGGCGCTCGGAGCGCTGCTGCAGCTCCTTGAGAAAATCGTTGTGCACCGCGGAGGAGTAGAACCCGGTCGGGCTGAACCGGTTGAGCAGCACGTCACCCTCGCGCAGGGTCAAAAGCCGGCGTTTCCACGCGTCGGAGATCGGGCTTTCGCGGGTCAAGAGCGGCCGTGTCCCGAACTGGAAGGCGACCGGACCGAGCTCGGGGTTGCCGATCCAGTCGGCCCATTCGCGCAGGTACCACACCCCCCCGGCCATCAGGATCGGCGTCTGCGCCAGGCCGAATTCGGTCATCAGGCTGCGCAGCTCGCGAACCCGCGGAAAGGCCGGCTCCGGCCGATCCGGGTCCTCGCTGTTGGTGATGCCGTTATGGCCGCCGGCGAGCCACGGATCCTCGTAGACGACGCCGCCCAGCCAGTCGCAGAATTTGTGGTAGGCCCGCTTCCACAATGCGCGAAAGGCCCGGCCGGAGGACACGATCGGGTAGTAATGGACCCCGTAGCGGGCAGAGATTTCGGCGATCCGGTACGGCATGCCGGCACCGCAGGTGACGCCATGGATCAATCCGCGCGCCCCTTCGAGCACGCCGTGCAGCACCCGCTCGGCCGCTGCCATCTCCCACAGCACATTCATATGAATGCGGCCTTCGCCGTTCGAGCGCTCATGGGCGACGCGCGCCTGCTGAATGCCGCCGGCGATGGCATAAGCGACCAGCTCCTCGTGGCGTTCGCGCCGGGTCCGGCCGAAATAGAGCTGCGGGATCAATTCGCCCGCCTCGTTGTAGCTGTCGGCATTGACCCCGGAGAAGGTGCCGACCGCACCCGAGGCGGCCCAGGCGCCCGAACTCTCGCCGTTCGAGATCGAGATGCCCTTGCCGCCTTCGACGAGCGGCAGCATCTCGTAACCGGAAATCACAATCGGATTGAGCGGCTTCACCGCATCGCTCCCTGCCGCGCCAAGGCCAGGCTGTGCCCCGTGCTGACATGGCGGATCATATCCGGAGCGTCGGAAAAAACCGATCCCACCCCCCAGTCGAACAACAGACGCGCGCGCGCCGGGTCGTTGACCGTGAAGGCAGCCAGCTGGTATCCGGCGGCCCGGATCGCTGCGATGCGGCGCGGCCGCAAGCGGCGCTGGTCGGCGCCGATCATCGTGCAGCCCAGCCGGAGCGCGATCTGCGCCCAGCCGCGCGGAACGATACGAAAGAGCACGCCGCGGGGGATCTGCGGGGCAAGCTCGCCGAGCGCGGCCAGCGCGGACGGCAGAAAGCTCGACACCAGTACCGCCGGGGCACGGCCGCCCAGCTGCCGGACGGTGGTCGCGACCGCCGCGGCAGTCGCGTATTCGCGGCCCCGATCGGACTTGATCTCGACATTGGCGCCGAGCCCGAGCTCGGCCGCGAGCAACAGCGCCTCATCCAAGGTCGGCACCCTCTCGCCGGCAAATTTCGGGTCGAACCAGCTCCCGGCATCGCATTCCCGGATCGCCGCCAACGACGTACCCGAAACCAGCCCGCTGCCGCTGGTCGTCCGGTCGAGCCACGGATCGTGGCATAGCACGAGCGCGCCGTCACCGGTCAACCGCACGTCGAATTCGACCCAGTCGCAGCCGAGCGCCTTGGCGCGTCGCAGCCCGGCCAGCGTATTTTCGGGGGCGCGCGCCGCCGCGCCCCGGTGGCCGATCACGGGGGGAAGCTGCAGGGGCGCAGTGCGTCCTTCGAGACGCGCCCCTGCGGGACGCTCCTCAGGATGAGGAACATTTATGTGTGGCAGCACAGGCTCACCTCATCCTGAGGAGCCTGCGAAGCGGGCGTCTCGAAGGACGCATCACCGTCCGCCCGAGACCCCAATGCCGTCAGAGCGCCGCCTGTGCCGGTTCCGGCTGGCGCCGCGCCGCGCCCAGATCCTCCCCGCTCTGCTGGTCGACCTGGCGCATGCTGAGCTTGACCTTGCCGCGATCGTCGAAGCCGAGGACCTTGACCTTGACCGTATCGCCCATCTTGACCACGTCGGCCACCTTGCCGACGCGCTGTTGCGCCAGCTCGCTGATATGGACAAGCCCGTCTTTCGCGCCGAGGAAATTCACGAAAGCGCCGAAATCGACGACCTTGACGACCTTGCCGTTGTAGATCGCACCGAGTTCCGGCTCGGCGACGATGCCGCGGATCCAGTCGATCGCCGCCTTTGCCGCGTTGGCATCGACCGCCGCCACCTTGATGGTGCCGTCGTCATCGATGTCGATCTTGGCGCCGGTCGTCTCGGTGATCTCGCGGATCACCTTGCCGCCCGAGCCGATGACTTCGCGGATCTTGTCCTTGGGAATCGAGATCGTGGTGATCCGCGGGGCATTCCCGCTGACCTCCTCGCGCGCGCCGGTCAGCGCCATCGCCATCTCGCCGAGGATGTGGGTGCGGCCGTCGCGCGCCTGGGCGAGCGCGACGCGCATGATCTCCTCGGTGATCGAGGTGATCTTGATGTCCATTTGCAGCGCGGTCACTCCCCGGTCGGTACCGGCCACCTTGAAGTCCATGTCGCCGAGATGGTCCTCATCGCCCAGAATGTCCGACAGCACGGCAAAGCCCTCGGGCTCCTTGATCAGCCCCATGGCGATG
>CAYMRQ010000186.1:9544-9755 GCA_964392845.1 uncultured Rhizobium sp. | reverse complement strand
CTTGGCCACCTCCGGGCGCAACCCGACGGGGTCGAGCACCTCGGCGACCCGCTCGTGCTGCTCCCCCTTCGACATGTCGGTGTGGATCTGCAACGGCTCGGCGATGATCTCGCTGACCCGCATCCGCGGAGAGAGCGAGGAATACGGGTCCTGGAACACGACCTGCACCTCGCGCCGGTAGCGCATCAATTGAGGCCCGGCGAGCGTGGTG
>CAYMRQ010000186.1:1834-9534 GCA_964392845.1 uncultured Rhizobium sp. | reverse complement strand
GCCGGCGGTCGGGGCTTCCTGCAAAAGGATCAGCTTTGAGGTGGTGGTCTTGCCGCAGCCGGATTCGCCGATCACCCCGAGCGTCTCGCCCGCGGCAACCGCGAAATCGATGCCGTCGACCGCCTTGACCCAACCGATCTTGCGCCGCGGAAACACCGCGGTGGTGACCCGGAAATGCTTGGTGAGGCCTTCAATTTCCAACAGCGGCGGCATGCATGTCCCTTGGGATTTCCCTTGCCGAATCACCTGTCTGCGGCTCGGCGAGCCAGCACCGCGCCGACCATGAGCCGCCTATCCGTACCTCGCCCGGCGCCTCGATGGCGCAACGCGGTAGTGCCTCGGGGCAGCGCGGGTGAAAGGCGCATCCCGGTGGCAAGGTGGCAAGATCGGGCGGCTGGCCCGGGATCGCCAACAGCTTTTCCTTGCTGCCGAGCTTCGGCATCGAGCCTATCAGCGCCTTGGTGTAGGGGTGCTGCGGGGCGTTGAACAACTCGCGCACGCTGCCGGCTTCGACGATCTTGCCGGCATACATGACGGCGAGCTTGTCGCACATCCGGGCGACGATGCCGAGATTGTGGGTCACGAAAATGATCGCGACTCCGGTCTGCTGCTGCAGATCCTTCAACAGGTCGAGATATTGCGCCTGGATCGTCACGTCGAGATTGGTGGTCGGCTCGTCGGCGATGACGAGGCTCGGCCCGCCGGCCAGCGCGATCGCGCCGACGATGCGCTGGCGCATGCCGCCGCTCATCTGGTGCGGAAACTCGCGCATCCGCATTTCCGGCGAGGGGATCCGCACCGCCCTGAGCAATTCGCCGACGCGCTGACGCAGCGCGCGGCCGCGGATGGAGCGATGGTAATAGGCCGGCTCGGAGACCTGGCGATAGATGCTGAACAGCGGGTTCAGCGAGGCCATTGGGTCCTGCAGGATCATCGCGATCTGCGCCCCGCGCACGTGGCGCATTTGGCGTTGGCTCAGTTGCGCGAGGTCCTGCCCGGCGAAGTCGATGCGCCCGCCAACGATCGCCGCCCCCGCCGGCAGAAGCCCGACGACCGACAGGCAGGTGGTGGTCTTGCCGCAGCCCGACTCACCGACGATGCCGAGCGTCTCGCCCTCTGCCAAGCTGAAGCTGATCCCGTCGACCGCCTTGACGACGCGGTCGCCGCCAAACGAGACGTAATGCGTCTGCAAATCACTGACCTGGAGCAGAGAGGCCATACCGCCGCCCGCCTGCTCTACAGGTTACGCAATTGCGGATCGAGGCGGATGCGCAGCCAATCGCCCATGATCTGCGTCGCCAGCACAACCAGCATGATGCACAGCCCGGGAAAGATCGTGAGCCACCAATCCCCGACCATCAACATCGAGCGGCCATCGGCCAGCATCGAGCCCCAGGCCGGCTCCGGCGGCGGCACCCCGACGCCGAGAAAGGACAGCGATGCCTCGGCGATGATCACGATACCGATTTGCAGGCTGGCCAGCACCATCGCGGTATTCACCACATTCGGCAGGATGTGGCGCAGGATCACGCGGTGGCTTGAGGCGCCGGCGATCTCGGACAATTTGACGAACTCGCGCTCGCGCAGGCTCAAGACCTCGCCGCGGATCACCCGGGCGTAGCGCGTCCAAAGCACGGATCCCAGAATGATCACGATGTTCCACATGCTGGGCCCGACCATCGTCGCCAGGAAGATCGCGAAGACGAGGGCCGGCAAGGCGAGCCAGGCATCGGTCAGGCGCATGATCGCCTGGTCGACCCAGCCGCCGAGATAGCCGGCGAGAATGCCCAGCGTGGTACCGATGCTGCCGGCGACGACCGTCCCCATCACGCCGACGATCAGCGAGACGCGCGCGCCGAAAATCAGCCGGCTGAGAATGTCGCGGCTTTGGAAGTCGGTGCCGAGCAGCGCCGCCGGGTTGGCGCCGTCGATCCAGAAGGGCGGTTCAAAAATCTTCGCGCCCGGGATCGGCTCGGTCGGGTCGTAGGGCGCGATGACATTGGCGAACACCGCGACCAGAACAAACGGGATCAGGATCGCCAGCGGCAATGCCGGCAACTGGCCGGCGAACCGCAGCCAGCGCCGCCCCAGGCCGAGTTCGCTCGGTCGCGCGGCCCCGGCGAGGACTGCGCGGGTCGGTTCAGTGACAAAGGCCATCGTGCCCACCTATCTGGTCAGCCGGATGCGGGGATCTATGTAGGCGTAGAGGATGTCGATTGTCAGATTGACCAGCACGATCATGATGCCGGCTTGAATGACGACCCCCTGCACCAGCGGGAAGTCGCGCTGGAAGATGCCCTCGTAGAGCAGCCGGCCGATGCCCGGCCAGGCGAAGATCACCTCGATGATCACCCCCGCGTTGATCATCACGACGAGGTTGATGCCGGCCAGGGTCAACACCGGGATCAGCGCGTTTTTGAAGGCGTGCACGGCGATCACGATGAAGCCCGGCAGGCCTTTCAGCCGGGCCAGCTTGATGTACTCGCTGCCCATCACTTCGAGCATGCTGGAGCGCGTCAGGCGCAACAGAGAGGCGGCGAAATACCAGCCGAGCGCCACCGAAGGCATGATCAGATGCAGGATGCCGCCCTGTCCGCTGGTCGGCAGCCAGCCGAGCCACACCGAGAAGATCAGGATCATCACCAGCCCGAGCCAAAACCCGGGCACCGCGAGGCCGAACAGCGCGACCACCTTGCCGGCATTGTCCCAGGCGCTGTTGACCTTGACCGCCGATATCAGCCCCGCCGGGATGCCGATGACGAAGGAGATCAGCGTCGCCGCCAAAGCCAGCTGCAGCGACGCTGGCAGCCGCTGGAAATACAGCGTGGTGACCGGCATCTGGTAATTGAACGACTTGCCCAGATCGCCGGCGAAGACGTTCTTCACAAAGGCGAGGTATTGCACCGGCCAGGGTTGGTCGAGACCCCATGCGGCGCGGAGGCGGTCGAGATCCTCGGCGCGCGCGCCGGGCTCGGCCATCATTGTCACCGGATCGCCGGTCAGCCTGACGATCGCGAAGATGGTCACACTGAGGATGAACAGGCTGATCAGCGCGTACAACGTCCGCCGAAGAATAAACTGACCCATCGCTGCTCCCTTTGCTACCGTGCGCTCACGTCGCCGCCCGCCTCGTGGATTAAACCTAACACAACACACCCCTTATTCCGTCGTACCGGCGAAGGCCGGTATCCATGGCTGGAGTGGGTCCCGGCCTTCGCCGGGACGACAAACAGGGTGGCAAGCATCGGATTCCTACCACTAGGTCTGGGCGGCCAGCTTCAATTTTGGGTTTCTCGGCTCTCTATAGTGAGGTCACGATTTGAGTTTGATTTCCTCCCAAGGATAGGCATAACCGGTACTCCCGGCTGTCGGGAACACGTCCTGCCATTTCGTCGCGGCGATGCGCGGGCCGATCGCGTTCATGAAGGCGTGGCGAAACACCGGGACAACGTAGTAGTTCTCCAGGATGGACCGCTGGATTTCCTCGGCCAATTGCTTGCGCTCTGCCGGTTTGTCCGAGTTCATGTACCGGGCGAACTTTTCGTCGAGGTCTTTGACGCAAACCGTGTCGGCGACCAGGCGACCGCCACATTTGAACAGCGATTCGTACCAGTTGGCCCAACTCGCCCCTATCCGGGCGCCCTCGAAGATCACATTGATCCCCGGCCACTCCTTCATTCCGGCCGCGCGCCGCTTGTTGTACACGCCGCGCTCCAAGGTCTGCAACCTGCCGCGAATGCCGATCGCCTGCAGCTGCGAGAGGATACGCTCGCCGCGCGAGAAGTACGGCGGGCTCGGGGTCAGCCAGTCGAAGGTGAAGCCGTTTGGGTGCCCTGCTTCCGCCATCAGCTTTTTCGCCTTGGCGAGATTGTGCTCCCATTTCGGCCAGTCGAGGGCGTATTCGACATCGTCGTTGATCCAGTTGCCGTCGACCCGGCCGAGCCCGGCGCATTCGGCGTTGTTGATCGCGTCGCGATCGACCGCCAGGCTGATCGCCTCGCGCACGCGCTTGTCGTGGAATGGGTTTTTCGGGTCCTGGAAGCCGGGGAATTTCAGCCACCAATTGCCGGACACGACCGGCGCCAGCATGATCTTCTTATCGCGCAACACGCGCGCCACCAGTTCGCCGGGGAGGCCGTAGACGATGTCCGCCTCGCCGCGTTCGATCATCGCCATGCGGGTGGCCGCGTCCGGCGCGCTGACGATGGTGAACTTCTTGATGTGCACCGGTGCGTAATAGTCCTCGAAGGCCTCGAAGACGAGCTTGGTTCCCGGCTCCTGCGCGACCATTTTGTAAGGCCCGGCGCCGATCGGCTTTTCGGCGTAGCCTTCCTTGCCAACCTTTGCATAGTAATTCGCCGGCACGATCCAGCCGGCGCCGCAGACATTGGAGGTACCGATCAGGCGGGGGAAGTCGAGGAACGGCTTCTTGAACTCGAACTTCACGGTACGCTTGTCGATGATGCTGACCTTGGCGGTTTCGTCGTGCAGCACCTTGGACCAGGCGCCGCCATAGTTCTCGTAGCTCCATTTGACGTCGTCGGGCGTGACCGGCGAGCCGTCGTGGAACTTGATATTCTCGCGCAACCGGAACGTGGCGCTGCGCGCGTCCTCGGCAAACTCGAAGCGGTCGGCCAGCGCCAGATGGTCGTAGTTCTTCTCTTTGTAGTTCTTGATCAGCGCGTCCTGGCACGCCATCAGGAAATTGTCCGGCGTCGCGCTCCCGTCGTGCTGCAGCGGGTCGTACCAGCGCGGCGAGATATTGGTGTGCCAGGCCAGGGTCATCTCGCCCTTGGGGACGATTTTCCCGGCGGCGCTCGCGCGATGAACAAAGGGCGCGGCGAACGCGCCTGTCGCCAGCGCGGCGGTCCTCAGCACGGTGCGTCTCGTCAGAATTTTCGTTGCCACGGTTTCCTCCCTAACCAGCCACCATGTTCACGTTAGTCTTTGAGCTTGAGCTCTTCCCAGGGATAGGCGTAGGCGGTCGTGATCGTCGGAAATACGTCCTGCCATTTCTTGGCGGCGATCCGCGGTCCGAACGCGGCGACGGCGGCGTGCCGGAACACCGGGACGAAATAATAGTTCTCGAGGATCGCCCGCTGGATCTGATAGGCCAGCTTTTCGCGTTCCTTCAGATCGACCGAGGTCAGGTATTTGTCGAACTGGTCGTCGAGGCTCTTGACGCAGAAGAAATCCTTGGCCTGAAAGCCGCCGCATTTGAACATCGTATCGTACCAATTGGACCAGCTGCCGCCGATCCGGTTGGCGGCGAAGATGATCTGCACTCCGGGCCACTCCTTGAGGCCGCCTTGCATTTTCTTCAGGTACACGCCGCGCTCCATGACCTGGTTTTTCGCGCGAATGCCGATCGCCTGGAGCTGCGAGACGACGCGCTCGCCCCGCGAATAATAAGCCGGCAGCGGCGTCAGCCAGTCGACAGCGAAGCCGTTGGGATGGCCGGCCTCGGCCATCAGCCGTTTCGCCTTGGCAACGTCGTGCGGCCATTTCGGCCATGGCATGCCGTATTCGACATCGTCATTGATCCAATTGCCGCCGATGATCCCCATCCCGCCGGATTCGGCCTGGTTTATCGCATCGCGGTCGATCGCCAAGCTGATCGCCTCGCGCACCCGCTTGTCGTGGAACGGGCTTTTGGGATCCTGGAAGCCGGGGAATTCGAGCCACCAGTTTCCGGAAACGACCGGCGCGAGCGTCACCTTCGGATTGTTTTTGACGCGGTCGATCAGCTCTCCGGGCACGAAATACATGATGTCGGCTTCGCCGCGCTCGAGCATCGCCACCCGCGTCACCCCTTCCGGGACGGCGATCATCGCGAAATCCTTGACGTGTACCGGGCGGTAATAGTCGCCGAAAGCCTCGAAATCGAATCGCACCCCCGGCTGCTGCGACACCAGCTTGTACGGCCCGGCGCCGATCGGCTTCTGCATGAACCCGTCCGGCCCGACTTGCTCGTAGTATTCGGCGGGAACGACCCAACCTGCACCGCACACATTGCTAGTACCCATCAGGATCGGAAAATCGAGGAACGGCTGCTTGAAATGGAAGCGTACCGTGCGCTCGTCGACGATCTCAACGCCATCGGTCTTCTCTTTGAGCACCACACCCCAGGCGCCACGGTAATGCTCATAGCTCCATTTGACATCGGCGGGAGTGACCGGCGTCCCGTCGTGGAACTTGGTGCCGGCACGCAGCCGGAAGGTGCAGCTCTTGGCGTCCTCGGCAAAGGTGTAGCCCTCGGCCAGCGCCGGATGGTTGTATTTGGCCTCGCGGAAGTTTTTGATCAGCGCGTCGTGCAGCGCCATCAGAAAATTGTCCGGGGTCGCCGTCCCGTCATGCTGCTGCGGGTCGAGCCAGCGCGAGGCGATATTGGTGTGCCAGGCCAGCACCATCTTGCCCCCGGGAACGACCGAGCCGGCACCGTGGGCGCCGCGCACGAACGGCGCGGCGAACGCACCCGCCGCCAGCGCGGCGGTTCGCAGCACGGTGCGTCTCGTCAGCGCCTTCGTTGCCATGGCGTCCTCCGTGGCCAGCCGGCAAGTCCGCGTTAGTCTTTGAGCTTGAGGTCTTCCCAGGGATAGGCATAGCCGGTGGTGAGTCTCGTCGGGTACACGTCCTCCCATTGCTTGGCGGCGATGCGCGGGCCGATGGCGTTGACGAAGGCGTGGCGGAACACCGGGACGAAATAGTAATTCTCCAGGATCCCCCGCTGGATCGTCTCGGCCAGCTGCTTGCGCTGCGCCGGATCGTAGGATTGAACGTACTGTTCGAACTTGGCGTCGAGTTCGGCCACGCAGGTGCGGTCCGCCGCAAGGCGACCGCCGCATTTGAAATTCGACTCGTACCAATTGGCCCAGCTCGCGCCGATGCGGGCGCCGTTCATGATGATCTGAACGCCCGGCCAATCGCTCAGTCCGGCCTGCTGCTTCTTCAGGAAGGTGCCTCGGTCCATGCTTTGCAGTTTCGCCTTGATGCCGATGCTCTGCAGTTGCGATATGACCCGCTCGCCGCGCGAGAAATAGTCCGGCACCGGGGTCAGCCAGTCGACGGCGAAGCCGTTGGGAAAGCCGGCATCCTTCATCAGCTGCTTGGCGCGCGCGACGTCGCGCGGGAACTTTGGCCACTCCAGGGCGTATTGCACGTCGTTGTTGATCCAGTTGCCGCTGACCCGGCCCATCCCGCCGGACTCGGCGTTATTGATAGCCTCGCGATCGAGGGCTAGGCTGATCGCCTCGCGCACCCGCTTGTCGTGGAATGGGCTCTTGGGATCGCGAAAGCCCGGGAATTCGAGCCACCAGCTCCCCGAAACGACCGGGGCCAGCATTATCTTGGGGTTTTTCTTCACCCGATCGATCAATTCGCCAGGCACCAGGTACATGAGGTCCGCTTCGCCGCGCTCCATCATCGCCACTCGGGTCGCTGGTTCGGGGACGCTGATCATCGTGAAATTCTTGATGTGCACCGGCCGATAGTAATCCTCAAACGCCTCCATCTCGATTTTTGTCCCGGCTTGCTGGCGCACCATTTTATAGGGGCCGGCGCCCACTGGTTTCAGCTTGAACCCGTCCGCCCCCACCTGCTCATAGTATGCCGCCGGGACGATAAAGCCGGCGCCGCTGACGTTGCTCGTGCCGAACAACGCTGGAAAGTCGAGAAATGGCACTTTGAAGTGAAAGCGGACG
>CAYMRQ010000186.1:0-1824 GCA_964392845.1 uncultured Rhizobium sp. | reverse complement strand
GAAGATAGGGAACAAAGCCATTCTGGCCGTCGTAGCGGACGGTGCGGTCGTCGACGATCTCGATGTTTTCCGTTTTTTCTTTCAATGCGGTGGCCCAGGCGCCGCGGTAATGCTCGTAGCTGTATTTGACATCGCCGGGAGTAACGGGCGCGCCATTGTGAAATTTGATGCCGGGTCGGAGCGTGAAGGTGGCACTCTTGGCGTCTTCGGCAAAATCGAAACGCTCCGCCAGCGCCGGATGATCGAACAGCTTGTCGTAGGAGTTCTTGATCAGCGCATCGTGCATCGCCATCAGGAAATTGTCCGGGGTGGCCCCGCCATCGTGCTCCTGCGGGTCCAGCCAGCGCGCCGCGATCCCGGCATGCCAGGCCAGGGTCATGCTGCCCTTGGGTACGACCTTTGCCGACCCGCCGGGCGCCGATTGCGCCAGCGCGCCGATGGCTCCGATCAGGCCGGCAGCCGCCAGACTCCCGACCACGATTACAACCCAAGCCCACAGCGTCCGGCCACCTGACTTCATCGCCGCCTACTCCCTTTTGATCGGCGCCGCTTCTTGGAGCCTTGCGGCTATAGTAGGTGAGCTATGCAGAAGAGTCTTCCGCGTTGTTGGCGATTTGGTTTGGGCCGACCTCCACCCCGGCGAGTGTGCCGACTGTGATCGGCTTGTAGGGCGCCCGCGGGCGATAAGTCCCGATTTCGGCAATCGGCACGCCGCGCGCCCGGGCGATGACGGCGCTGACAATCGGCCCGCACACCCGCCCCTGGCAGGGCCCCATGCCGCAGCGCAGGAACGCCTTGGCCTGATTGGGGCCGCTCGCGCCGAGCCGCACCGCCCGGCGGATCTGGCCGGCGGAGATTTCTTCGCAGCGACAGGTGATGACCGTGTCGGCCGGGTTCATTACGCTGTCGGCCGGCCGGTACAGCGCGTCGAGAAACGGCCGGATGGCGCGTTCCCGGGCGAGACTGGCGCGGATCGGTGCGGCGCGGCGATCGCGCCCGGCCTCGTCGATGCGCCCGAGCGCCGCCGCCGCATCGAGCGCGGCGAGCCGGCCCGACAGCGCTGCCGCCGCGGCCCCGGCGATCCCTGCGCCATCGCCGGCTATCGCGATCTTCGCCAGGCTGGTGCGGCCCCAATCGTCGGTGATCGGGCGCCAGCACAGCTGCACCTCATCCCACCGGTGCGCCAGCTGCAGCCCGAGGCTGATCTGGGTGTTGGGGATCACCCCCTCGTGCAGGAACAGATGGTCGGCGGCGATCTCGCCGCCGTCCCAGGCGACGGCCTCCAGGCGCCCTCGGCCGAGCGCCCGCATCCCGCGCACGCCGCGCCGCACGGGAACGCCGGCGCGAGAGAGGCCGAGGATCAACGCCAATCCTTTGCCGAGATCGCGGCGGCCCGCCCACAATTCGCCGAAATGCCGCGCCGCGGCGCCATAGTTCCGGCGCGGCGTCGTCTCCAGCACCGCGAGCGGCGGCGCGCCCGCCCGGGCGAGCTGCAGCGCGACCAGGTGGAGGAGCGGCCCTTGCCCGGCCAGCACCGCGCGGCCTTCGGGCACGAGGTCGGCGGTCTTTAAGAGGATCTGCGCGGCGCCGGCCGTCATCACGCCCGGCAGGGTCCAGCCCGGGATCGGGAGCGGGCGTTCGATCGCGCCGGTCGCAATGAGGATATGCCGCGCGGCGACCGTCTCGCTCCTGCCGTCCGCGGCCAGCGACAGCGTGCCGCCGAGGGAACCAGCGGGATCGATGTGCCACACCGTGGTGGCCGGCCGATAGCGCGCCCGGCTGCCGCGCAAGGCTGCCACCAACTCCCGTCCGGCCCGATAATCG
>CAYMRQ010000185.1:0-9756 GCA_964392845.1 uncultured Rhizobium sp. | reverse complement strand
ACTGCCGCACGTCGTCTCACGCCCGCTGTGGAGTATGGATTCCGGGCTCGCTCGCTTGGCTCGCGCCCGGAATGACTTGGAGTGTGGGCGCGCTTCGCAAGGCCGGTGCGACAGCCCTACCTCGCCCCGTTGCCGTTAGTTGGACCAAGCGACTGCCAGAAGTCATAGACCAGCAGCGCCATGACGACGATACAGACGATGATCAGCGGCACTGCCTTGATCCACCAGAGCAGGATGCCGAGAAAGGCAAGGACGCCGGCGATGCCGATGAACCCGGTGATGAAGTTCGTCATCCGCCGTTCCCCGTCTTGCCGCCGCGCGTGTTGGCCTTCGCCTTGCCGCCGCGGCGCTGCCCGCGGGTAACAGTCTTGACCAGCCAGTTGGCGGTACGCAAGAGGCGCACATCGTTGCCGCTTCGGCCGACCAGCTGCACGCCGATCGGCAGGCCGTCCTCGCTCGTCAAGAGCGGCAGTGTCACCGCCGGCGTGCCGAGATAGGTCCACAGCGTGCAAAATACCGGATTGCCTGTCGTTTCGAGGCCGCGCGGTGCGGGGCCGGGAGCTGCTGGCGTGAGGATCGCGTCATACTCGTCGAACACGCTGTCGAGCATCGCGTTAAGCGGCGCGCCGCCGGCCAGCGCGCTCGCGTAGTCAACGGCAAGCACCTTGCGCCCGCGCTCGATCAGCGAGCGCAATGTCTTGCTCAAGGCGTCGCCCGCCCGTTCGTAGTCGCGGTGCAGGTTATGCGCCATCTCGACTTCCATGACGGTGCGGTGCATGTCATAGGCGCGTTCGAAACTCCCGCCGATTTCGACCTCCGACGCTCGCTCGCCAAGCGCCTCGGCCAGCTCGGCGAAGGCTTCGGTCGTGACCGGCTCGGCGTCTTTCCAGGCCGGCGTGCGCACGAAGGCAAAGCGTGGCGGCAGCGGCGGATCGCTTGCCGCAACCTTGACGAACGGCGGACGCGCGAGGGCACGTGTGTCCGGATCCTCCTCGTCGAAGCCGGCCAGCGTCTCGGCAAGCAGGGCGGCATCGGCCACGCTGCGCGCGAACACGCCGACATGGTCGAGCGCGCGCGACAGGAGCAGCGCGCCGCTGCGCGGGATCAGCCCGTGCGTCGGCTTGAAGCCGACGACGCCGCAATACGCCGCCGGCCGGATCACCGAACCGTTGGTCTGCGAGCCGATCGCACCCGGCACCATCGATGCTGCGACCGCCGCCGCCGAGCCGCTGGACGAGCCGCCAGGGGTGTGCGCCGGGCTGTACGGGTTCTTCGTCTTGCCCGGATGGAAGTAGGCGTATTCGGTGGTCACCGTCTTGCCGAGGATCACCGCGCCGGCGGCGCGCAAGCTCGCCACCGCAGCGGCATCGCGGCGTGGCGTGCGTCCGGCCCAGAGGGGCGAACCGAACTCGGTCGGCATGTCGCTCGTGTCGAAAATGTCCTTGATGCCGAGCGGTACGCCGTGCAGCGACCCGGTCGCCTTGCCCTGCTTGCGATGATCGTCGGCGGCCTCGGCCTGCCGCATCGCGTGCTTGCAATCGAGGAAAGCCCAGGCCTCGATATCGCGGTCGACCTCCTCGATGCGCTTGAGGCAATCGGCGACCAGCTCGACCGAGCTGAAGCGTCCGTCACGGATGCCGGCCGCAGCTTCGATCAGGCTCAGTGCAGCGAGATTCATGCGCACTCCGCATCCGGCTGCCCGCTTGCCATCACCGCCCGTAAATAACGCTGGGCAGCCACAAGGCAAGTTCGGGGAAGATGTAGACCAGTGCCATGGTCAAGAAGACCATGAACACGTAAGGAAGCGCGCCGGCGAAGATGTCGGTGAGCTTCACCTCGGGTGGTGCGACGCCTTTCAAATAGAACGCGGCCATCGCAACCGGCGGGGTGTTGAACGCCGTCTGCGTGTTCAAGGCGACCAGGATGCCGAAGAAGATCGGATCGATGCCATAGGTGGGAAGCAGCGGCAGGAAGATGGGCACGAAGATGATGATGATCTCGGTCCATTCCAGCGGCCAGCCGAGCAGGAAGATGATCAGTTGCGTCAGCAGAAGGAACTGGATCGGCGACAGGTTCAGAGCGGCGAAGAACTGCTCCACCACGGACTGACCGCCGAGCAGCGCGAACACGGCGGCGAACGTCCAAGAGCCGATGAACAGGTAGCAGACCATGGCGGTGGCGCGTACTGTGAGATAGACCGACTCCCGAAGCATCTGGTAGTCGAGAGTGCGATAAGCCGCCGCGAGGACAATGCTCATCAGAGCGCCGACCGCCGCCGCCTCCGACGGCGTGGCGAGGCCAAACAGGATCGCGCCGAGCACGGCCGCGATCAGCAGCGCGAGCGGCAGGAACGAGGTGGCAAGCGCCCAGAGCACCGTCGTGACCGGGACGTTGGTCTCTTCCGGCGGCAGCTTCGGCGCCAGCGCAGGGTTGATGACCGCGCGGCCCATCGCATAGAGCACGTAGAGCAGCGTCAGCAAGAAACCCGGAATGAACGCGGCGGCATAGAGCTTGACGGCGGACACGCCGGCCGTGGCCGCATAGACGATCAACAGAATGCTTGGCGGGATCAGAATGCCGAGACAGCCGCCCGCGCAAACCACGCCGGCTGAAAGCTTGGTGTCGTAACCGGCGCGGAGCATCGCAGGCAGCGCGAGCAGCCCCATCAGCGTGACGACCGCGCCGACGATACCCGTCGCGGTCGCAAACATCGCGCAGGTAATCAGCGTGGCGACGGCGAGCGCGCCCGGCACGTTCTTCAGCGCCAGCTGCAGCGAATAAAAAAGCCGGTCGAGAATGCTGGCGCGCTCGACGAGGTATCCCATGAACAGGAATAGCGGCACGGCAACCAGCACGTCGCTGGATGAGACCTCGAAGGTTTTCTGCACCAGAAGCGTGAAGATGCGGTTCTGGAAGAGGTCCTGAGCTGGTGTGTAATAGGCGTAGAAGCCGAACGAGACGCCCATCGCCATCAGCGTGAAGGCGATCGGGAAACCGAGCATGATGATGAAGATGAACAGAAACAGCATCAGCATGCCGAGTTGCGGATCGGTCATGCCTGCGTTCCTTTCCCGGTCTGCGCCGATGCGGCCTGTTGCAGTTGTTGTTCGCGGAGGACGATGCTCTCGGTTTCCTCGACATCGTGCAGCCGACGCGGCCATTCGCCGGTGCGGATGCACAGAATGCAGCGGACGATCTCGGCAAAACCTTGCAGGAACAGGAAAAAGCCGGTGACCGGGATAAGCGCCTTCAACGGAAATACCGGCACCCCCGCCGGGCTGAAGATGCTGACCTCCCGGAACTGCACCGACATTTTCGCGTAGCTCCAGCCTGAGTACATCAACGCCAGGATCGCCGGGAGGAAGAACAGGATGTAGAGAATGAGGTCCACCGTCGCCTGGGTGCGTGGTTTCCACAGGCGATAGAACACGTCGGCGCGAACATGGCCGTTACGCGACAGCGTATAGGCGCCGGCCATCAGAAACATCGCACCGTAGCCGATATAGCTGATATCGAAGGCCCAGGTGGTCGGCGCGCGCAGCACGTAGCGCACGAACACCTCATAGCTGATGCCGAGGGTAAGCACGAGGATAAGCCAGGCAAACGCCTTGCCGACCCATGTGTTCAATTCGTCAATGAAGAACAGAAATCTTGTCATGCGAGCGGCGCTCGCGGCGAGTGGCACATGGATCGTCCCCCGATTCGTGTGTTAGGCGGCGCTGCGCCTGCGCCGCCCGCACATTAGGTGGCTTCGCGGGCCGCCGCGAACCCGCTCAGATCTTCAGCACACCCGGGAATTGATGCTCGAAGGCGCCGCGGTAGTCGGTCGCGTTGTACATGTTGTAGAAGACGACGCGCCGCACCCATGCCTTCTGCGAGTCCATCACCTTTTTCATGAAGGGATCGGCGCCAAGCTGGGCAATGAGGCCGTCCCACGCCTTGATCTGCGCCTCGAACACCGACTTCGGCGTGCGCAGCACATTGACCTTCTCCTTGGTCATCAGCTCCTGCAGGTCCTTCGAGTAATAGTCCATCCCCTTCCATTCGTTGGCCGACGACACAGCTTCAGCGGCGTATTGCAGGATCGCTTTCTGCTCCGCGCCCAACGCGTTGAACTTGGTTCGGTTGAACATGATCTCGAAGTATTCCGTAGCCTGATGGTGGCTGCCCATCATGTAGTACTTGGCGACGTCCTGCGCGCCGAACCGGCGGTCTGAGGTCGGATTGTTGAACTCGAAACCGTCGATCACGCCGCGCTCCATCGCCGGCACGATCTCGCCGCCCGGTAGTTGCGCAACGGACGCACCCAATGCCTGGAACAGATCCGCCGCGAGGCCCACCGTACGATACTTCAGACCCTTCAGATCAGCATCGCTGGTGATCGGCTTCTTGAACCAGCCGAGCGGCTGGGTCGGCATCGGCATGGCGAAGAAGCTCTTGATGTTGACCTTCATGATTTGGGTCTGGAGCTCTTCGAACAGCTCCTTGCCGCCGCCGTTGTGGATCCAGCCAAGGCCCTCGTTGGCATTGAAGCCGAACACAGGGCCGGTGCCGAACAGCGAGGCCGCCTTGTGCTTGCCGTACCAGTACACCGTCACCGTGTGCGCCGCATCGATCTGCCCGCCATGCACGCCGTCGAACACCTGGAACGGATGCACGACGGAGCCGCCCACCAGATAGTCGATGTGCAAGCGTCCCCCGCCCATCTCGTTGACGCGCTTCACATAGTCTTCGGCAAACTCGTTGAAGACGTCGGCCTTGCCCCACGAGCCCTGCATCTTGAACGTCGCGGTCTGAGCCCGGCTGACTTGCGGCATCGCGATCAGTGCACCACCCGCGGCCGCCCCGGTGAGAAAACGACGGCGCGTGGCCGTGGCATCACTACGTTTGGTCATGATGTTCTCCTCCCTCGTTGATGTCGTCCGCCGTTGCGGGGAGCTTATTGCTTTACAACAAGTCAAACGCTTGCGCGAGATTTTGGCAAGGGGGAAGTCGCTAATTAGCGAATGGCCGGAATCGGCGCATCCTCGTCGTCCAGGCGGGTCCCGGCGAAGGACGGGTGTCCACCCGGTTCCGCAGTTCACCCCGGCGACCCTGAACGCCGGTTCGCGCCGGATTGCAGTCGTTGGCGTGACGACGACGGAGCCGCGGGTTCGGTCCCTAGCCGCCGTTCGCTCGAGGGAGAGCGAACCTGATCGTCGCTCAGCGATAGCCTACGCATTACGCTCGCCGACGAACTCGGCGAGCTTCACGCCGTGGTCAATGGCGATCATCTCCGCCGCCTTCTCGCCAATCATGATTGATGGCGCGTTGGTGTTGCCGCCGATGACGGCCGGCATGACGCTCGCATCCGCGACCCGCAATTTGCCGACGCCGAACACCCGCAGCCGCGGATCGACGACGCTGCCGATCCGGCAAGTCGATGTCGGGTGATACACGGTCAGCGAGAAATGCAGGGCGAATTCCTCGAGCATTGCGTCGCTCGGTTCGCTGCCCTCCCGATAGCCGTGCTTTTCGGCGAGGAACGGCGGCACCATCAGCGCGCCGAGCTTGCGGTTGCCCGGCCAGTGCGCCGCGATATCCATCGTCCGGCGGATCGCCGCCGCCATGACCTTCATGTCGTGCGGATCGTCGTAGTAGTTCATTCGGATCGCCGGCTGCACGCCGGGATCGGCGCTGTCGAGGACGATTTCGCCGCGGCTGCGCGGCAATACCGGGTTGGCGAGCAGGAGCAGGTTTTCCGCATCGGATGCGATGCGTTTCGCCGGGTCATCGAAAAACCGCGCGGTGTCCAGATTCATGATCGTCCGCTGGAAATCATCGTTGCCGCCGGTCACGAAGCAGATGATCTCGGTGTCGTGCCGGTCCAGGTCGCCGACGCCGCTCGAACAGAAGACGACGGCGTCGGCCAGCGACGAAGCGCCCAGGCCGCGTCCGGTCGCCTGCCACTCATTAAACCGCCGCTCTGCTTCCTCTTTCATCGCCTGGAGTTCGGGAGACAGGTTTTCATCGTCAGCGGGATCGGCGGGCAATGGTCCGGCGGGGGCGCGCAGCGCGTCGGGTCCCATCGCCAGCGCGAGATCGTTCATCGTCACGCCGATGCCCGGGGCCGGGTAGAACAGCGGGCACATCAGGTGATCCTGCAGATGCTTCCCGACATGCGGCGCATCGACCAGGCAGGGGACGCCGTGGGCGTCGAGTTCATGGCGTGGCCCGATGCCCGACAGCAGCAGCAGGTGCGGCGAGCCGATCGCGCCGGCGCTCAAGATCACTTCCTTGCGGGCATGCGCTTGTGAGGTCTCGCCGGAAGCGGTGCGGTACTCGACGCCGGTGGCGATCGCCCGGCCGTCGACGCGGTCCAGGATGACGCGCGTCGCCTGGGTGCCGGTGATGATCGTCAGGTTCGACCGCTGCTCCGGCTCGCCGGCAAGAAACGCCTGATAGGTGCTCGACCGCCGGCCGTCGCGCGTCGTGTACTGGGTCAACGACACGACGCCGGCGGCGGTGCCCCGGTTGCGGCCGTTGTAGTCGCCAGTGGGAATGCCGGCCGCGACTGCGGCCTCGACGAATTGCCGGCCGGCCGGCAGTATCGGGTCGCGCACCGAAACGCCGAGCGGACCTGTCGTATTATGCGCGGCGTCGTCGATGACGATGTCCGGGCTGGGCGCCAGGCCCTCGCTCTTACGGAAATAGGGCAGCACCTCGGCATAGCCCCAGCCGGTGGCGCCGCCCTCCGCCCATGCGTCGAAGTCGCCGGGATGGCCGCGCACATACATCATGTAGTTGATGCCCGACGAGCCGCCGAGCATCTTGCCGCGCGGTACCGGGATGCGGCGACCGTTGAGCCCGAGCCCGGCCTTGCCGGGGTCGGCGGTATACATCCAATCTGTGGCCGGGTTCAGCTGCATCGCGGCCGGCGCGATCGGCAGCGAGGATATCTCAGGCGGTCGCTCGCCGGCTTCGATCAACGCCACCTTGCACTGGGGATCCTCGGACAGGCGGGAGGCAATCACCGCCCCTGCGGAGCCGCCGCCAACGACTATAAAGTCGAACTCTTCGGCCATCTCATCCCCCTGCCTTTGTTTAACCAACGTTCCCTGGATTCACCCGGCGGCTCACCCCGGCCGCCCTGAACGCCGCATTTGCAGCCGCGGCTGGCCCTTCGCGGCACCACTATCGAGCCGCCGGCGTCGACCCTCGACGGTCATTCGGGGCTGCGCAAGCGGATGGTCACGTGGGTGGAAGCGGACATTCGCGGCGGGGAATGTGCCCGCGCTTCATGCGTGCCCTCCGGTCCCAGCAATTCGCAGAGTACGGCGCCGAAAGTCGGTACTGTCAAATACCCGCTGACCGTTGGGGCCTTCCACGAGCGGCGCATCCGCTGCAACTTTGAGGAGATACGAGTGAACATAGGTCACGTCTGGCCCACCCCCGGGGAGCGTCCAACGCTGGACTTCATGATCCTTCAGGATCACGTCAAGGGCCATGAGCCGAATCGTAATCGCCATGGCAAGCAAGCCGCAATTGTTCCCGTGACCTCTGTTGCGGAGTAACGCGATCACTCGCTTCGCTCTTGCCTCAAATATCCGTTCCTCGGGTGGCAGCCCGGCATACATGACCATGACCTCGCCCAGCAGTTTGGGGGTCACCGCTGTCGCGTTGAGGTCATTCTTGAACTTCATGAAATCAGACACGCGCACCACTCCCGCAGGCAATCTTCTAAAAGTTGCCCATATAGCTTTTGTATCTTTCAGCAGCGTCGATGTGCTTGAGCGCGATGACGAGGAGCGCTCTCTTGGTCGGATCCGAAAACCCAGTGCTTTCTGCTCGATTTGGGTCGCAAGCTCCTGACAGAGTAGCCGGTCATCGGACATCGGGAGGTGGCGGGCGATCGTCGTCGAACTCCGCGCGAATTTCCCGCCGCTTTGCTTTCCAGGCACCGTCCGGTCCCGACCGTCTCGCGAGCTGGTGATGTCGCCCATAAAGCTGGTTGATTGCGGTCATCCTCCGTTCCTTGCGGGGGCACTAAGGACCGCCTATCGCCCCTCTATGAGGTGGCTTGAATACATCGACTATGATCCACCACCACGCATCGTCGATGGATTACGTATCACATATCAAGATCAAGACCGCAGAATTTTCTCACGAACGCATTGACCCAACGAATTGGGTAGGGTACCCATGGGTACGCAGATGGGCCTGGACGCGCCTTGGTTCGCCGCCCTTTGCAATAGTGGTGAACCGACCGGCACGGGCTTGCGCCATTAGAAATGCTTGAATTTACCGTCGCGATTCTACTGTTGGTCCTGGGTGGCTTCGGGGCTCTCATCCGCAAAGCGCGCTTCCCCGTGGCTCAGGCGGCTGGCCAAATTGGGGCGATCTCCGGGTCCGCGCTGGGGCTTCTTGTCGCAATACGCGTGCTTGTGACCGGACAGGTTGAGGGGATGTCAGGTGCCTGGCCGATGCCAGGCGGGGGCCTGCATTTCGAAATCGACCCTCTATCGGCGTTTTTCCTGCTCCCGGTTTTCGGCCTCTCGGTGGTGACCGGGCTTTACGGCCGAAGCTATCTCGCCGGTCGCGGCGAAGGATCGGCGGCAACCTGGTTCCACCTGAATTTGCTGACCGCGGCGATGGCGCTGGTGATCACCGCGCGCGACGGGCTGCTGTTCCTCCTGGCCTGGGAGATCATGGCGCTGGCCCCGTTTTTCCTGGTCATTTTCGACGATCGAGCGGCCAGCGTGCGGCACGCCGCCTGGACCTACCTGGCGGCAACGCATCTTGGGACGGCGTTTCTCCTGGTGCTGTTCGTGCTGGTTGGCGGGCTCGCCGGAACCTCGGATTTCTCGGGTTACGCGGCCATATTGCGAGACAACCCGACGCTGGCCTCCGGCGTGTTCCTGTTGGCGCTGATCGGCTTCGGGTCGAAGGCCGGCATCGTCCCGGCGCACGTCTGGCTTCCCGAGGCGCATCCGGTGGCGCCCAGCCATGCCTCGGCGCTGATGTCGGGGGCGATGATCAAGGTCGGGATCTATGGCCTTGTCCGCATCCTGACCCTTCTGGGAACCCCGCCGGCGTGGTGGGGCTGGCTGTTGATCGCCGCCGGCGCGTCGAGCGGCGTGCTCGGGGTGCTGTTCGCCCTGGCGCAGCACGATCTGAAGCGTCTGCTGGCCTATCACAGCGTCGAGAACATCGGGATCATCCTCATCGGCATCGGGCTGGGCGTGCTCGGCCTCGCCCAGGGCATGACCACCCTGGCGATCATCGGTTTCGCCGCCGGTCTCCTCCACGTCCTCAACCACTCGATCTTCAAGGGGCTGCTGTTTCTCGGCGCCGGTGCGGTCCAACACGCCGCGCACACCCTCGAACTCGAGGAACTCGGCGGCCTGCTCAAGCGGATGCCGTGGACCGGAACCACCTTCCTGATCGGCGCGGCGGCGATCGTCGGACTGCCGCCTCTCAACGGTTTCGTCAGCGAATTCCTCCTCTTCTACGCCGGCTTTCTGGGGCTCGTTCAGTCGCCAGTGAATATCGCGGTGGCCGGATTGATCGCGCTTGTGGCCATGGGGCTGATCGGCGGACTGGCCGCGGCGTGTTTCGCCAAGGCCTTCGGCATCGTGTTTCTCGGCTCGGCGCGCAGCCATGAAGCGGCCGAAGCGCATGAAGCGCCCGGGCACGCGCAAGTCGTACGTCCGCTTGCTCGAGAACATCCGTGCGCGGATTCCCAACGTCGCCCTCCGCACCACGTTCATCGTCGGC
>CAYMRQ010000184.1:5563-9786 GCA_964392845.1 uncultured Rhizobium sp. | reverse complement strand
ATCATCGGGTTGATGATCCGGCCGAAATCATCTGATGCCGTGAAGTTGATGACGGTCAGCTGGCCTGTATCGGGGTCGATCTCGATTTCGGCGATATGCGCGCCCGACGGGAAGGTGAAGTTCTTCGGGTCGTAGAACGCGGTCTCGTCGAGGCCGGGCTCCAGCTCGTCATGCGGGAAATTGTGCGGCACATAGGCGGTCAGCGCCACCTCGCCCAGGGTCTTCGAGCGGTCGGTGCCGGCGACGGTAAAGACACCGTCCTTGAACTCGACATCGGCCTCGGATGCTTCCAAGAGATGGGCGGCGATCTTCCTGCCCTTGGCGATCACCTTGTCCATCGCCTTGATGATCGCGGTGCCGCCGACCGCCAGCGAGCGCGAGCCGTAGGTCCCCATGCCGTAGGGGATCTTGGCGGTGTCGCCGTGGACGATCTCGATCGACTCGATCGGGACACCGAGCCCGTCCGAGACCAGCTGGGCGAAGGTCGTCTCGTGCCCCTGGCCGTGGCTGTGCGAGCCGGTGAGGATGGTGACACTGCCGGTCGGGTGGACCCGCACCGCCGCCGATTCGAAGAGGCCGGCGCGGGCGCCCAAAGAGCCGGCCACCGCCGAGGGCGCAATACCGCAGGCCTCGATATAGGTGGCGATGCCGATGCCGCGCATTTTTCCACGCGCGGCGGCGTCCCGGCGGCGCGCCTCGAAGCCGGCGTAATCGGCGGCCTGCTGCGCCATCTGCAAGGTCGTCTGGTAGTCGCCGCTGTCGTATTGCAGCGCGACCGGGGTCTGGTAGGGAAACGCGTTGGCCGGGATGAAGTTGCGGCGGCGCAATTCGGCCGGGTCGAGCCCCAGCTCGTCGGCGGCGAGGTCGACGATGCGCTCGACGAGGAAGGTCGCCTCGGGCCGCCCGGCGCCGCGATAGGCATCGACCGGGACCGTGTTGGTGAACACTGCCTTGGTTTCGACATAGATCGCCGGGGTCGTGTAGGTGCCGGCGAGGAGGGTCCCGTAGAGATAGGTCGGGATGCAGGTCGCAAAGGTCGACAGATAGGCGCCCATATTGGCCACCGTCGACACCTTGAGCGCGAGGAACTTGGCGTCTGCATCAAGCGCCAGCTCGACATGGGTCACGTGGTCGCGGCCATGCGCGTCCGACATGAAGCTTTCCGAGCGCTCGGCGGTCCATTTGACCGGTCGCCTGACCTTGGGCGCGGCCCAGGTGACGATCGCCTCCTCGGCGTAATGGTAGATCTTCGAGCCGAAGCCGCCACCGACATCGGGGGCGACGACGCGCAGCCGCGCTTCGGGCAAGTGCAGCACAAAGGCGCCCATCAACAGCCGGATCACATGCGGGTTCTGGCTGGTGGTGTAGAGCGTGTGCTCGCCGGTGGCGCGGTTGAATTCGCCGATCGCGGCGCGCGGCTCCATCGCATTGGGAATGAGCCGGTTGTTGACGAGGTCGAGCGTGACGACCTTCGCCGCCTTGGCGAACGCGGCATCGACCGCGGCACCGTCGCCCAGATGCCAGTCGTAGCAGACATTGCCGGGCGCCATGTCAGGCCACACCTGCGGCGCGCCCGGCGCCAACGCAGCGACCGTGTCGACGACTGCCGGCTCGACCGCATAGGCGACCGCGATCCGCTCGGCGCCGTCGCGCGCCTCGGCCAGGGTCTCGGCGATCACCACGGCGACAGGGTCGCCGACATGGCGGACCCGGTCGATGGCCAGCACCGGATGCGGCGGCTCCTTCATCGGCGAGCCGTCCTTCGAATTGATCAGCCAGCCGCAGGGCAATCCGCCGATGCCGTCGGCCGCCATGTCCGCGCCGGTGAAGACGGCGACGACGCCCGGCGACGAGGCCGCGGCGCTGGTGTCGATGCCGCCCACCCGCGCGTTGGCGTGCGGGCTTCTGAGGATATAGGCGTGGAGCTGGCCCGGCCGGTTGATGTCGTCGGTATAGGTCCCCTGTCCGGTCAGGAACCGGTAGTCCTCGCGCCGCCGGACGGGTGTGCCGATCGCGGTCATCGCCCTACTCCGCCGCCGCTCCATGAGCGGGCACAGGCGGCTTCTCGCCGCGCATCGCGGCTGCCCCCGCGACGATCGCCAGCACGATGTTGTGATAGCCGGTGCAGCGGCACAGATTGCCTTCGAGATATTCGCGAACCTCGCGCTCGCTCGGGTTCGGGTTGTTCTTCACCAGGTCAAGCGCGCTCATCACCATGCCCGGCGTACAGAAGCCGCATTGCAGCGCGTGGTTGTCGCGGAAGGCTTCCTGCATCGGATGCAGCGTATCGCCATCGGCGACGCCCTCGATCGTCAGCACGTTGCGGCCGTCGGCCTGCACCGCCAAGAGCGTGCAGGCCTTGACCGCCTCCCCGTCGACATGAACGACGCAGGCGCCGCATTGGCTGGTGTCGCAGCCGACATGGGTCCCGGTCAGGCCGAGGATCTCGCGCAGCAGCTGCACCAGGAGCGTTCGCCCCTCGACCGTCGCGGATGCCGGCTTGCCGTTCACCGTGAGGCTCACCGTCTTCTGCATCGCAAACCTCCCTGATCCGAACTCTGGCACCCGATCCGGCGCAAGCTGACCGCCGCGCGACGGCGTAGCCGAGCGAAGTTTCGTGCGCCGCCGGCTTTCGGTCAAGGCGCCATAATCCCAAACCCCGTGGCCGGGCTTGTCCCGGCCACCCACGTCTTATTTCGTAGTGACGTTGGGGGGAGACGTGGATGGCCGGGACAAGCCCGGCCAGGGGAGAAAAAACTAAGTAGGCGCTGATCCCGCTGCACCCTCCGGGCTCATCACAGCGACAAAGCGGCTGAAAAACTCGTCGGCCATCTTGCGCGCGGTGGCGTCGATAAGGCGCGAGCCGATCTGCGCCAGCTTGCCGCCGACCTGGCCCTGGGCGCCGTAGCGCAGCACCGTCTCGCCGCCGTCTTCCTCGAGCGCGACCGTCGCACTGCCCTTGGCGAAGCCGGCGACCCCGCCGGTGCCCTCGCCGGTGATCGTGTAGCGCGCCGGCGGGTCGAGATCGGAGAGCGTGACCTTGCCGGAGAAGCTCGCCTTGACCGGGCCGACCCTGGCGACAACCTTGGCGGTGAACTCGGTGTCGGAGATCTTTTCGATGGTCTCGCATCCGGGAATGCACTGCTTCAGCGTCTCGGGGTCGTTGAGCCGCTCCCACACGAGCTGGCGCGGGGCAGAGATACGGCGCTCCCCTTGCATGTCCATCCGTGTCGTCCTCAGCAGCAGTGGCAGGCGCGAGTGTGGTTCGCGGCTGTCGCGATTGCAACGGGCGACCAGAATTTCAAGCGCTAACTCGTAGGATGGGCTGAGCGAAGCCCATCGGTCTGCGGCGCGGTTGCCGGTGCTGATGGGTTTCCGCTCCGCTCAACCCATCCAACGCGTCGATGAAGCTCAGTCCGGTATGACCGCGATCGCGCTGATCTCGATCAGGGCGTCGGGCGAGGTAAACTTGCTGACCTCGACCATGGTCGAGGCCGGCAGCGGCTCCTTGAAGTATTCCGCCCGGACCTTATGGATGCCGGGGAACTGCTCCATGTTGCGGATATAGACATCGACCCGGCAGATGTCGTCCATCGTGCCGCCGGCCGCCTCGACCGCAGCCTTGAGGTTTTCGCAGACCTGGCGGGTTTGCGCCTCGATGTCGCCGATGCCGGCCATCGAGCCGTCGAGCCGGCGCGCCGTCATGCCGGAGATGAAGACCAGCCGGCCTGTCGCCTCGATCGCCGTCGCATGCGAAAACACCCCGCTCGGCTGGCGCAATTTGTCGGAGCGGATCTGCTCTTTGGCCATCGCTGATCTCCCTGGCTGTTGCCTCGCGCCATCCTGCCGCGCCGGGCGGCCGGTTCCAAGCCTGTCGCGGAGGGAGCGCCTGCCGCACGCTCTACGACGGCACCGTTCCGCGGCACGCCCAGGCCGTGGTCGCGAAGGAGCGCGGGCCGTCGGGGCGATTGGCGAGGAAGCCGCGCCGGACATGCTCGCGCAATGTCGCGCGCGCCGCATCGGCGAGGCCGGCGACGAATTGTCCGGGCGGGCCTTCGCCGGCGGCGAGCGGCTGCCAGTAATCGTCGAAATCGGCGAAATCCATGCGAATGGTTAGGCTGGTCTCGGCGACCTCGGCGAGGCCGACCTGGTGCCACATCGCGCCCATCTCGCCCGGTGCGCTCAGCGACGGGAACAGCGCGCGCGGCCGCTCGGCGGTCGGA
>CAYMRQ010000184.1:0-5553 GCA_964392845.1 uncultured Rhizobium sp. | reverse complement strand
CAGCAGATCGAGCGTCGCGCGCTCGCGGTCCGCCACCGCGGTGGCCGCGCCTGTCCCGGCCGCACGCAGCTCGTGCTCGCGGGCCGAAACGGAGTATCCGGCGGTCGGATCGAGCACCGCGGCGGTGTCCCACATCAGCCGCAGATGCGGCATGCCGCCAAACGCGTCCCACACCGCAGCGGTCACCCGCCCGCCGGGCCGCACGACGCGGCGCATCTCCGCCACCGCATGCTCGACATCGGGGATGAATTGCAGCACGAGCATCGAAAAGGCGCGGTCGAACGCGCCGTCGCCAAACGGCAATGCTCGCGCATCGGCCTGCCGGAAACTGAAGCGCGGACCGCAGCTGCGCCCGCGCGCGAAGGCGAGGTACGCCTCGGCTTGGTCGATGCCGGTGACCGCGGCGATTTTGGCCGCTTCCGGCAGCGCGTAGCTGAGGCTGCCGGTGCCGCACCCGACATCGAGCACGCGATCGCCGTCGGCGATGCCGCCAAACCCGATCAACAGCGGCGCCAGGCGCCGGCTCCACCGGCCCATGATCTGCTCGTAGGCGGCGGCGTCATGGGCCGGAAACACCGAGGGCGGGGCCGTTGTGGGATCGAACCTCGCCGCCATCACTCCCCTCCCCTTGGCGCAGCTGCCATCCTGCCGTGCTCCACTCCATTTATTGTCATTGTGCGCGAAGCGACGCAATCTCGCGCCGCTTGTCTGGTATCCTACCGGGAGTGCTTCGTCGCCTGACGGCTCCTCGCAATGACAGCCTCTTCTCTCGATCGTCCCCCGCCCCGCCCGGTGCCCGCGCGCATCGAAGACCGGCTGATCGTCGCGCTCGACCTGCCAGAGGTGAGCGCGGCGCGGGCGATGGCCGAGCGGCTGGACGGAATCGTGTCGTTCTTCAAGCTCGGATTGTGGCTGATCTTCGCGCCCGGCTTCGATCGCCTGCTTGAAGATCTCGTCGGGCGAGGCAAAAAGGTGTTTCTCGACGCCAAGATGTTCGACATCGGCGAGACCGTGAAACAGGGGGTGGCGCGCGCCGCCGAGCGCGGGGTCAGCTTTGTCACCGTGCATGGCGATCATGACATCATCCGCGCCGCGGTCGAGGGCAGGCGCGGCAGCGATCTGCGCATCCTGGCGATCACCGTCCTGACCAGCATCGACGACGCGGGCGCGCGCGAGCTGGGCTATCTCTGCCCGGTCGCCGAGCTGATCCGTCACAGGGTCGCCGCGTGCACCAGCCTCGGCTGCGACGGGATCATCGCCAGCCCCGATGATGTGGGCGGGATCCGCCGCCTGCCCGGCGCCGAGAGACTGCTCGTCGTCACGCCCGGGGTGCGGCTGCCCGGAGCCGCGCTCGACGATCACAAGCGCGCCGGCTCGCCGGCCGAGGCGATCGCGGCGGGGGCCGACTACCTCGTCGTCGGGCGTCCGATCGTGCAGGCCGCCGATCCCGCGTCGATGGCGGCGCGGATCATCGCCGACATGAAAAGCGCGGCCTGATCGCCGTCCCTCCCCTCCCCGCACATCCTCGCACCCGCTCGCGTTGCTGGGGGCGGCGCGGCTGTGATAGCGTCGCGCGCAACCATCGGCAATGGTGCGGCGGCGTAGCCGGCGCGACGATACAGGGGGGACGGGATGATCAGAACAGGGCTGCGCACGATATCAGCGCTGGCAATCGCGGTCGGCTTCGGGTTCGCGCTGCCCGCCCAGGCCGGGCCGACGCTCGACAAGGTCAAGCAGGCCGGCACCTTGGTCTGCGGCGTCAATCCCGGGCTTGCCGGGTTCGGCCAGCCGGACAATCAAGGCCGCTACACCGGGCTTGATGTCGACGTGTGCAAGGCGATTGCCGCGGCACTTTTCGGCGATGTGGGCAAGGTCAAATACGTGCCCTTGACCGCGCAGCAGCGCTTCACCGCGCTGCAATCGGGCGAAGTCGACATCCTGTCGCGCAACACCACCTTGACATTGCAGCGCGACACCGAGCTCGGTCTCAATTTCGGGCCGGTCGTCTATTATGACGGTCAGGGCTTCATGGTGACGAAGAAGAGCGGCATCAAAAGCGCCAAGGAACTGAACGGCGCGACGATCTGCGTACAGCCCGGCACCACGACCGAGCTCAACCTGGCCGATTATTTCCGGGCCAACAAGATGACTTTCAAGCCGCTGGTCATCGAAAAGCTCGACGAGGTCGTCGCCGCCTACCTCTCCGGACGCTGCGACGTGTTCACCACCGATCGCTCGGGGCTCGCGGCAACCCGCGTCGCGCGGGCGCCGACCCCGGAGGATCATGTCATCCTGCCGGAGGTCATCTCGAAAGAGCCGCTGGCGCCGGCGGTGCGCCAGGGCGACGACCAGTGGAACGACGTCGTGCGCTGGGTCGTCTATGCCCTGTTGGAGGCGGAGGAAAACGCGATCACCTCGAAGAACGTCGACGAGATGCTGAAGAGCGAGGATCCCGGCATCAAGCGCATGCTCGGCGTCACCCCAGGCATCGGCAAGGCGCTCGGGCTCGACGAGAAATGGGCCTACAACGCGATCAAGGCGGTCGGCAATTACGGCGAGATCTTCGATCGCAATGTCGGCAAGGATTCGCCGCTGAAGCTGGATCGCGGGATCAACGCCCTGTGGACCCGTGGTGGGTTGATGTACGCAATGCCGGTCCGCTGAGGCCGATCCGCGACAGACTAACGCCGCGCTTCCGCCGTGGCGAGCGACAGCGCCGCCGCCGCCCCGCGGCCGAAGCGCCCGCCGCCCTGGCGTGATCCGGCGGTTCGCGGCATCGCATTTCAGATCCTGTTCGTCGCGGCGGTCATCGCCGTCGGCGCCTTTCTGGTCCACAACACGCTGGACAACCTGAAGCGGCAGAACATCGCCACCGGGTTCGGGTTTCTCGGCCGCGAGGCCGGCTTTGCCATCGGCGAGTCGCTGATCGCCTATTCGCCGGCCGACAGCTATGCCCGGGTCTTTCTCGTCGGGCTGACCAACACGCTCTACGTCGCCGCGCTCGGCATCGTGCTGGCGACGATCCTCGGCACGGTGGTGGGTCTGGCGCGGCTGTCGAGCAACTGGCTGATCCGCAAGCTCGCGCAAATCTATGTCGAGACCTTCCGCAACATCCCGCTGGCGCTGCAGCTGTTCTTCTGGTGGGGGCTGTTGCGCTGGACCGCACCGGCGCCGCGCCAGGCCTGGCAACCGCTCGCCGGTGTCTTCGTCAGCAATCGCGGCATCGTCTTTCCGGTGCCACGGGAGGATCCGGCGCATTCCTGGATGCTGGGAGCGCTGGTCGTCGCCATCGCCGCCGCCTGGGCGATCGCGCGCTGGGCGCACTCGCGCCAGGCGCGCACAGGCCGGCAATTCCCCAGTCTATGGGCCGGGCTGGGGCTGATCTCAGGGCTGCCGCTCGCCGTCTTCCTCGTCGCCGGCGCACCGCACAGCCTCGATGTTCCGGAGCTGCGGGGCTTTAACTTTACCGGCGGCAGCGCCGTTTCGCCCGAACTCGCCGCCCTCTTGATCGGCCTCGTGATCTATACCGCCAGCTTCATCGCCGAGATCGTGCGCGCCGGCATTCTCGCGGTCAGCTGGGGGCAGAGCGAGGCGGCGATGGCGCTCGGCCTGAACTCCTTTCAGCGCATGCGGCTGATCGTGTTGCCGCAGGCGCTCCGGGTCATCGTTCCGCCGATGACCAGCCAGTATCTCAACCTGACCAAGAACAGCTCGCTCGCCGTGATCATCGGCTATCCCGACCTGGTGTCGGTCGCCAACACGACGATCAACCAGACCGGCCAGGCGATCGAAGGCATCGCGATGATCATGGCGGTCTATCTCGCGATCAGCCTCGTGATTTCGCTGTTGATGAACCTCTACAACCGCGCCGTCGCGCTGGTCGATCGCTGAGCCGATGCCGGCAGCCGTCGCACGCAGGTCCATTGGAATACCAGAAACCCCGTGGCCGGGCTTGTCCCGGCCATCCACGTCTTGTTGGCTCTCGAAAGTGCCCCGCTTCAAGACGTGGATGCCCGGGACAAGCCCGGGCAAGGGGATTTTGGTGCGTTGGATCGGCGCCGAAATTGATAAGCCGGGGCCTGACAAGATCATCCGGCGAGTCGCGGGCGGGGCGCGATGACCGACATCACGCAGGAACTGCCGCTTCCCGCCGGGCTGCCGCCGCCGCGCGCGCGGGGGCTGGTGGGCTGGCTGCGCGCCAATCTGTTCAACAGCGTGTGCAACTCGATCCTGACGCTCGTCGCGCTTTATTTCCTCGCGGTGACGATCCCGCCGGCGATCCGCTGGGCGCTGGTCGACGCGATCTGGAGCGCCCCCAACGGGCAGACCTGCCGCGGCGCCATGGGCCAAGAGGGGGGCGCCTGCTGGGCGTTCATTGGTGAAAAGATCCGCTTCATCCTGTTCGGCCGCTTCCCCTATGCCGAGCAGTGGCGCCCGCTCCTCGTCGTCGTTGTCTTCGTCGGTCTGATTGTGGCGAGCTGCAATCGGCGGCTGTGGGGCCGGCGGTTGATGGTGCTGTGGCCGGCCGGGCTGGTCCTGGTCGCAATCCTGATGTGGGGCGGCATCTTCGGCCTCACCTCGGTCGACACGATGCTGTGGAGCGGGCTGCCGCTGACCCTGATCCTCGCCGTTGTCGGCATGGTGTTCGCCTTCCCGCTCGGGATTCTCCTGGCGCTCGGACGGCGCTCCCATCTGCCCGCGGTGCGCGCGATCTCGGTCGCCTATATCGAGCTGGTGCGCGGCGTGCCGCTGATCACCGTGCTGTTCATGGCCTCGGTGATGCTGCCGCTCTTCCTGCCGGCCGGGTTCACCATCGACAAGCTGCTGCGCGCCCAGGTCGCCTTCATCCTGTTTGCCGCAGCCTATCTCGCCGAGGTTGTTCGCGGCGGATTGCAGGCGATCCCGCAGGGCCAGATCGAGGCCGCCGACGCGCTGGGGCTCTCCTATTGGCAGCGCACCCGCCTCATTGTCTTGCCGCAGGCCCTGGCGATGGTGATCCCGCCGCTGGTCAACACCTTTATCGGCACCTTCAAGGACACCTCGCTGGTCATCATCATCGGCCTCTTCGATCTGCTCGGCACCGTCAACGCCGCTCTCGCCGACGCCAACTGGCAGGGCTTTTATGTCGAAGCCTATGTCGTCGCGGCGGCGATCTATTGGAGCTTCTGCTTTTTTATGTCGCGCTACAGCCAGATGCTGGAGCGCGAGTTCAACCGGAGCCGGGAGCGCTGATGATGGCCGAGAACGAAGCGCAGGGTCCGGGCCGGAAGATGATCGAGATGCGTCATGTCCATAAGTGGTTCGGCAACTTCCGTGCGCTCAACGACATCAACCTCGACGTGAAGAAGGGCGAGCGGGTCGTCGTCTGCGGCCCCTCGGGCTCGGGCAAATCGACGATGATCCGCTGCATCAACCGCCTCGAAGAGCACCAGCAGGGCCAGATCATCGTCGCCGGCATCGAGCTCAACGCCGACTTGAAGAATATCGAGGCGACCCGCCGCGAGGTCGGCATGGTGTTCCAGCAGTTCAACCTGTTCCCGCACCTGACGGTGC
>CAYMRQ010000183.1:0-9837 GCA_964392845.1 uncultured Rhizobium sp. | reverse complement strand
CCCGAGCTGATCGCGCAGCGGGCCATAGACCAGGACCTCGCCGATCGCGCGAAGCAGCCGCAGGCCGAGCGGCACCTTGCGGCCTGCGGCGGCGCCCAGCTCGATGCGCTCGGCGATGCCGCGGAAAAAATCCAGGATGCCGCGCTTGAGCGGGGTGGCATCGGCCGCCCGGACGGTGATCGCGGTCAGGGCGTTTTCCCAGTACCGCGGCGGCGCCAGCGCGAGCGTCGGGCCGAGCTCGCGCAGGTCACGCTGCAAGGTTTCCGGCTTTTCGGGGAAATTGCAGGTGAAGCCGACCCACATATGAAGAGCCAGCGAGAACAGCGAATTACCGACCCAGGCCATCGGCAGATACGAGAGATGCTCGTCGCTCGGCCGGATGTCTTCGGCCGCGGCAAACCCCTCGGCGGCGCTCAGCAGATTGGCGTGGCTCAGCATCACCCCCTTCGGCCGCGAGGTGGTGCCCGACGTGTAGGAAAACAGCGTCAGATCATCGGGCTTGCCCTTCGCGATCGCGGCCTCGACATAGCCCGGATGGGCGGCGCCGAACTCGCGCCCCTCCGCCGCTACCGCCTCGTAGGGCTTGAGGATCGGGTCGTCATAATTGCGCAGGCCCCGCGGATCGTCATAGACGATCAGCCTCAGGTGTGGCAGCCGGTCCTTCAATGACAGGATCTTGTCGACCTGTTCCTGGTCCTCGGCGACGATGACCGAAGTCTCGGCGTGATCGAGCACATAGGCCAGCTCGGTGGCGATCGCGTCCTGGTAGACCGGGACGGCGATCCCGCCGAGGCTTTGCGCGGCGAGCTGCGCGAAATAGAGGCGCGGACGGTTTTCGCCGATGACCGACAGCTTGTCGCCCGGCCCGAAGCCCGAAGCAGCGAGGCAGAGAGCGAACTCGCGCACCTCCTCCCAATAGCGCCGCCAGCTAACGGGCTGCCAGATGCCGCGGTCCTTCTCGCGCAACGCGGGACGATCGGGCATCCGCTCGGCATTGCGGCGCAACAGCTGCGGCAGGGTGACGTCGATGCTCATGCCGCCCACTCCTGCTCGTGATGGCCGCCGAGATAGGCGTGGATCACCGCCGGGTCGCGCTGCACTTCGGCCGGCGTACCCTCGGCGATCTTGCGGCCCCGATCGAGCACGGTGACCCGATCGGAGATGTCCATCACCACCGCCATGTCATGCTCGATCAGGATGACCGTCGTGCCCCATTGCTCGTTCACGTCGATGACGTAGCGCGCCATGTCTTCCTTTTCTTCCTGGTTCATCCCGCCCATCGGCTCGTCGAGCAAGAGCAGCGTGGGGTCGAGCGCCAGGGCGCGTGCCAGCTCGACCCGCTTTCTAAGCCCATAGGCGAGGGCGCTGGTCTGCTGCTTGCGCAGATCCTGCAATTCAAGAAAGTCGATCAGTTCCTCGGCCCGGGCGCGGTGCGCCACCTCCTCCTTCTGCGCCAGGCCCCAATACACAAAGGACGACAGAATGCCCGCCTTCATCCGCACATGGCGGCCGAGCATGATGTTGTCGAGCACGGTCATGCCGCCGAACAGCGCGATGTTCTGAAAGGTACGGGCGATGCCCAGCGCGGCGATCGCGGCCGGCCGGGCGCGGGTGATGTCGGTGCCCTTGAAGGTGATCGAGCCGGTATCGGGCCGGTAAAAGCCGCTGATCATGTTCAACAGCGAGGTTTTGCCGGCGCCGTTGGGGCCGATGATCGAGCTGATCGCGCCGCGCTCGACCGCGATCGACACCTCCTCGACGGCGCGCACGCCGCCAAACCGCTTCGACACCGCGGTGACGCTGAGCAATACATCGTCGGGCGCATCCGCCGCTTGCGTGCTGGCACCAAGGGCCATGCTGCTCGCGTTCCCCCTCAGATCCGGCGGCATATGCAGCGCCGGTATCGCCGGCATGATGCTGAGGCAAACACGAGAATGCAACCACCTGCGTGGCGCAGGCGCCGCGGCGGCACCATCGCGACGCTTGCCGGCAACCCCCGCGTCATGAAACGATCATGGCGGCTCGGTGATGGGATCTCGCGGTGGATAGCGCGCCCGCTCAGGACAGCGTGCCGGTGACGGTTTTGACCGGCTTTCTCGGCAGCGGCAAAACGACGCTGCTGCGCCGTGCGCTGAGCGCTCCGGCCTTTGCCGACACGGCGGTCGTCATCAACGAGATCGGCGAGATCGCGATCGACCATTACCTCGTCGATTTCGTCGAGGGCGAGGTGCTGGAACTGCCGGGCGGCTGCTTGTGCTGCGCGGTGCGCGAGGATCTGGCTGAGACCCTGCGCAGCCTGATCGAGCGGCGCGATGCGGGCGAGATCCGCCGGTTTCGCCGGATCGTCATCGAAACCAGCGGACTCGCCGATCCCGCTCCGATCCTCTTCACCCTCGGCACCGATCCGATGCTCGATCAGCGCCTGCGTCTCGGCCGGGTGGTGACGGTGGTCGACGCCGTCTCCGGCATCGCGACGCTCGACCGCTTTGCCGAGGCGGCGCGGCAGGCCGCGCTCGCCGACGCGCTGGTGATCTCGAAGACCGATCTGGCGCCATTCGACGCCGCGCTCGCCGCGCGCCTCGCCGCGCTCAACCCCGGCGCCGAGCGCCTATCAGGCGCCGCCGCCCTCGACCACGCCGCCGTGCTGTTCGCCGGCTCCCGTAGCCCCCACCCGACCGCCGCCGCAAGCCCCCACCCGAGCCCTCCCCCGCTTGCGGGGGAGGGAGCTTTTGGCGGCGGAGTGCTTAACCCTCCCCCGCAAGCGGGAGAGGTAGGGACCCGCGCCGCAGGCGTGGGAGGGTGGGGGCTGATTGCGGGAGCCGAGGCCGCCCACACGCACGGCATCGCCGCCTACACGATCGTCCTCGAAGGCGCGGTCAGCCGGCTCGATTTCGCCCGCGCGCTCGGCGGACTGGCGCAGGCGCGCGGCAACGATTTGTTGCGGGTCAAGGGCATCGTCCGCTTTGCCGACCGCCCCGACCACCCGGCCATCGTCCAGGCGGCGCAGCATGCGATGTTCACGCCGGAATGGCTCGACGACTGGCCGGATTCCGACCATCGCAGCCGGCTCGTCTTTGTCGTCCACGCCATCGCGCCGGAGGAGATCCTCGACCGCTTCGCCTTCGCCTCGCCCGCGCTCATCGGACCGCGGGTGTTCCACCCGTATGGACATGCGCCCGCTACGGGCGGGCTATAGCCGGTGTCTTCCCGATGTCGGGCAACAGGCCCGGAGTTCCGCCTTTACCTTTGGACCTTGTTGGCGAGAATCCGAGGGCAAGCTTTGGCAGACGGGTAAATACCGATCGGCCCGCGAATGATTTTGCAGCGACCGTGGACCAGTTGACAGGAGGACAAGTGACCGCAACCAACGAAGGGCAGATGGTTTGCCCGAACGGCGTGCGGGTGCGCCCAGGAGCGCCAGGCGAAGGTCCCCGGATCGATGTGCCTACACGCGGAGCCAAGCCGCCGGAAACTATTCACTTTCCGGCCGGGACACCGTGGATATGGTAAAGACCAAGATCTTGGTACCCGCTCAGGCGGAAATAAATCGGCTGCGGCGGCTCGCTGCCCCGCTGCGCATCTACGAGCCGGTAAAAGAGCGGTTAGGTGGCAATACCTCGCTGCTCCTGCGCAGCAACGCCGACCTTATCCGCTTGTCTGTGGAATACGCGGATGTCGTATTCAAGTTCGAAATATTTGATCTGGTACCTGAGATTGCCCCGGTTGCCGCGGAATCTGACCACCGCGAGATGGCGGTACTTCGGGGTTGGGACACGATCAGGTGCGCGTTCGCTGTCGAGTGGGAACGCCCTGCGCTAAAAGGCGAGGTGTCACCCGCTTGGGAACAAATTGTTCGCGAACGTGGTCTCCGGTCGGCGGTACCCGATGCAGCGACCGCTGTCGGCATCTCGATGGTCGGCATCGTCTTCCATAACTCGGTCGCAAGTTGTCCCGTCGCCATGATCTACATGGAAGAGTCCGATCCCTGTGCATTGCTCCTTTCGCGCGATGTTCAGGAGATCGTGGAATTCATTTCGAATTGTGAGATGGTGACCGCGGAGGATTTTCCAGGATGGGCGCGTAACTTGGCAAAATGGTGCAAGTCGCTCACCACCGCCCCGCGACGCCGTGCTCTCAACCCGACCGGGTGAGTTCGCTGACCGGCGGGACGCCCACACTCCCGAACGAAGTTCTCCCCGAATAACGGAGGCTCACATGCTCGACATCGTCATCTCCGGCGGCCTGGCCGTCCTGCCCTCCGGGCCCGAGCCGGCCGATATCGGCATCCAGGGCGAGCGGATCGCCGCGATCGGCGGGCCGGGCAGCCTGGCCGCGCTCGGCGCCGGCCGCGTCGTCGACGCCGCGGGCCAGATCGTCATCCCCGGCGGCATCGACCCGCATGTCCATTGCAACTGGCCGATGCCGGTCCCCGGCGTCGCAACCCCGCATCTGACCGAGCCCGCTTCGCGGGTCAGCCAGGCGGCGCTGTTCGGCGGCACCACGACGACGATCGATTTCGCGCCGGTCGAAGGCGGCATGACCGTGCAGCAGGCGATCGAGCACCGCCAGCAGCAATGGGCCGGCCAATGCTACGGCGACTATGCCTTCCACACGATGCTCCTGGGCAAGATCGCGCCGGAGCTCCTCGGGCAGCTCGCCGAGGCGGTGCAGGCCGGCCACCCGAGCGTCAAGATGTTCACCACCGACATCACGCCCTCGCGCAAGGGACGCATGGTCGATTTCGGCGACATCTGGGAGGTGCTGAAGGTGCTGGCGACGGCTGGCGGCATCGCGGCAATCCACGCCGAGGACAACGACATCGTCATGCACATGTACGAAAAGCTGTTCCGTGAGGACCGCACCGGCTTTGAGAACATGGCCGAGGTGCACAACACGCTCAGCGAGGATCTGTCGTTCAACCGGGTGATCCGGCTGGCCGCCAACATCCCGGGCGCGGCGCTTTACATGATGCATACCTCGGCGGCGACCGGGGTCAGGGCGATCGCCGCGGCGCGCGCCAAGGGCGTGCCGATCTACGGCGAGACGCTGCACCAGTACCTGATGTACACCTCAGAGGATTACAAAAAGCCGAACGGCCAGATCTATCACACCTATCCCTCGCTCAAATACGCCGAGGACCACGACGCCTTATGGGCGGCGACCGATCACGGCGCGATCCAGACCGTGGCGACCGACGAGATCTGCTGCCCGCTGCGCATCAAGTTGCAGGGCCGGCGCATCGACGACACGACCGGTGGCAATGCCGGGGTCGAGCCGCGGCTCTCGCTGATCTACACCGAGACCGTTGAGAAGCGCGGCTACGGGCTCAATGACTTTGTCGGCCTGGTGTCCTCGAACGCGGCGAAGATCATGGGGCTTTATCCGCGCAAGGGCGCGCTCGCGGTCGGCTCGGACGCCGATATCGTGCTGCTCGATGCGAGGAAGCGCCACATCGTGCGCGCCGCCGAGATGCTCGAGGCGGATTATTCACCGTGGGAGGGCCGCGACCTCGCCGCCTGGCCGTCGCTGACGATGCTGCGCGGCAAGATCGTCGTCGAAAACGGTGCGCTCAAGGGTGACCTCAAGGACGGAAAATTCCTCTCCCGCAAGGTGCCCGACGACATCCGCACCCGCCCGGCGGTCTGAGTATCGATCATTGCGGGCTGGAATTGACCACTCGGCATTCAGATATAAGCCGAGCTGGAAGGGCCGAATGGCGGGGTAGAAAATGGCTGATTGGGCCGCAGCCATCCGGGTCGCTTACCGGTTCATCGACGGATACCATTTCTACACGTCGGACGACGTGTATGGTCTTTATGTCGCGAACCAGGATGCCGGAAAAGCGTACGATGCAATTGCCCCATCGCTCGAAAAGCTGATCAAGCTCAACGAGGGCATCGCCTGTCGTGTCGAGCCGGCTCTGGCCCGGGATCATAGCGCTTAGTCGGTAGCGCGGAAAAGCGCAGCGCATTCCGCCGATTTCACGCAGGGAATGGGATCTCGCCTTCGCGCAGGCTGCGATGACGGCAAGCCATCCGGATTGTCCGAGGGCCGTGCCTGGTCGGCGATGTTGGCGGAATGCGCTGCGCTTTTCCGCCCTACGTTGGCTTCGCGCTTATCCACCCGTTCACCCCCGCCGCGGCGGCTCGATCGGCATTGTCGCGATGCTGGTCCAGGCAACCGGCGCGCCGGCGTTTTCCGCCGCCTCGGCCGGCGGCAGCGAGGGATCCCAATGCACCGCGAGGAAGCGGCGCCCGGTGACCTGCGCGGCCGCGTCCGACACCAGCCACACGAGCGGCGGCGCCATCACCGCGGGCTGGATCATTTCCTCCCGGTCGTACCCCGCATTGAGCGGCACCATGCCGGTATTGGTGACCCCGCCCGGCACCAGCACGTTGACGGTGACCCCGGTGCCGGCGAGATCCTTCGCCATGATCGCCGAAAACGCCTCGAGCGCGGCCTTTGAGGGCCCGTAGGTCGGCGAGCCGTCGCGGATCATCGTACCGAGGCTCGTCGTCACATTGACGATACGGCCCCAGCCTTGACGCATCATGTCGTGGACGACCGCGCGCGACAGCGCCATCGGCGCGTTGTTGTGGACCGCGACAAAGAGCTTCCACTGCTCCGGCGTCACCTCCCAGAACTTGATCGGGTTCTGCCGGTTGTCGGTGCGGATCGTCGCCTGGCCGACCCCGGCATTGTTGACGAGGATGTCGATCGTGCCGAACCGGGCGCGCACCGCCGCCACGATCTCCGCGGCCGCCTCGTCGCGGGCGAGATCGGCCTCGATTGTCATCAGGTTGGCGCCCTGCTGCCGTTCGCGGGCGCTGTCCGCCAGCGCGGCCAGTCCGTCCGCGGCGCGATCGACCGCCGCGACGCGCAGCCCGGCGCCCAAGAGGCCGCCGACCAGCGCCCGGCCGATGCCGCCGGCCGCGCCGGTCACGATCGCCACCCGTTGTGTGTCGCTCATGTCCCGTTCCTCCACTCACTTGCTCGGGCAAACACTGTCATTGCGAGCGGAGCGACGCAATCTCGTGGCTTTCGGGTCCGGGCCGAGGAACGTGATAGCAACTCGCGATTGGGTAGAAATCATCGGCTTCGCTGAATCTGCAAAGAATAAGCAGCAAATCTCTCGCGCAGAAGTTTTGTCGTCCGGAATAAGCGCTTTGAAGTCCATGATTTTCCTCGATAAATCCGTGCGATGGGTTTGGCGTTGCGCGACCCCGCCAAGCATTCTGCAGCGAATCTGCAGCAGGATTTCCGCTGCGGATTGTTGCAGCGCGACGCGGGCAGCGTCGCGGATGTGAAGATTGCGTGTAGGACATTCGGGGCCTCCCCCGGCCACCCCGTCGGCAGCGCGTCGCATTGCTGAGCCATGGATTACTGGCATATAATTGTGGCAATTTTACCGTGGCTCTACCGGCCGGGTAGAGCGAAGCGCGAGGGAACCGCGCAGAAGTACGGGTTAAGGGAGGCCGTTTAAATGAGCACGCTTATGCGGGCCGTGACGGTCGCGGCAACTGCGGGCCTGTTGTTCGGCTGCGCCACGGCTGCGCAGCGACAGCTTCAAAGCATGGCTGCCGGCACTCGCGTTGCTGCGCAGAGCGTTGAGGGCTGCGTGGCCGCGATCTACAACGAACCGGAGCTTGAACCGCTCCGCCGGGATCTGCCGCTAAACGTCAAAAACGCCAGCCTCGAACAGCTTTCAAACCTGAATACCGTCAGCGAAGTAGAAATCCGGCTCATTTTGGCTAACCACCCAAAGCTACAGGCTTGCCGGCAACAGTTCGTTGACCAACTTTCACAGACGATGCCGACCGTGGTTCCGATAATAGTGAAGACGAGCACCACTGAGGACAATTATCTAATCGAGCTATTACAAAAGAAACTTCGTTGGGGCGAGTTTTTGCAGCGAGTGCGAACAGCACTCAACGAAAGAGATGGGGAAATCGCGGCGGAGGGCAAGCGGATCATGGCGGGGTTAAAGCAGGCTCACGGGGCAGAACTTGAGCGGCGACAAGCGGCCGTTCAAGCCATCGGTCAAGCCCTCCAAGAGTATGGGCGCGCGCAACAGACCATTCGCAGCATGCGGGTTCACTGCACGACAATGGAAATTCAGCCGGGGTTTTCGACCACCAACTGCTATTGATTTGGGGGGATCATCCGACCCCTGTTGCTGACGCTAATCGCGCCTGCGGGGCTGTCGGGCAGGTGGACGGCGCAGCGGCCGTTTGCTTGTGGTGCGGTGGCTGGCAGGGGCAGGGACTGAGTAGGGCCGCAGCAATTCATCCGCTATTGGATTACTCGTCAACAAGGATAACGTCAGTCGGCTAATAGATGCGCCTTGCTTTGTTTTTGATTTAGCAAAATCATTGAAACCTCCGGGGTATCTAACTTTAAAATTAATATTTTGCATTTTTGAAACAAATGACTCTAAATTGTCAGCAGTAAAGGTTTCACTTATTATTTCCTTCTTGCGAATTCGTATTGCGGTTATCATTTCGGGTGTCGTCTTAGACCAATCCCACATCCCATGAACCAACGCATTTCTACGATGATGATAATGACAAATTCTCTCATACTGTCGTTCTAAAATTTTTTGTCTTTTGCCTTTGGATTTCTTAATAACCAGCGTTTCCCACAGGGTGAGCACTCGGGAAAACTGTATGTTGTTCATTTCTTTGGGTAACGCACCATTTGATATGTCGCAGCACTTCGCTGTTTGACAAAATATTTCGTATTCGAGAGAGGCCCAAAGAGCAACGATTTTCCCAATAGCCAAAAATTCTCGTTCTGATAGCTCAACGTCAAAGGCATATTCCATTTCATCTGTCTCGCATCATTTGGCACGCTGCAAATAGAGCGGGTCCGTCTCGACATCCAAAACATTAATCACCGGCCCACCTGCACAACCCGGACCTGACCCAGATGTCTCTATAAGTCGGATCTTATTGGTGGTGTAATTAACGAACAACTGGCTCCATTTGCATAAATGTGTTTGTCCAGCGGCGACAATCTCGTTATTTGTCCATCGGCTGATTTTGATCTCATCGGAAATGAAAATTCCAAGAATTCTAGGATATCTATCCTTTTCAAAGATCATCACGGCTATTGCTGTTTCGCAGCTACCAGTTGCCTTGAAACAAGCGATATGGACAGCCTGACAGGTGTTTTTCCCGTCTTGAAAAAGGCTGCCATCAACCACGAAGCCACCAATTTTCGCGTCCATGGCGCCATCTGAGCTAAACAGCCTGAGTGGCATCGCTACGCCACCACACGTTGGCTCGGCCGCCTCGTCCAGCGGGTCGACGGCTACCGCGCGACCCTGGTTGCCGGCACGCCGATCTTCGAGCACGGAGAAGACACCGGCGCCCGCCCCGGCCGGCTCGTGCGCGCCGGGCGATAGGCGCCCGGACGGGGCTTCGCGTTCGTTACCGGTAACGCCGAATCGCCGCAGGTTTTCACGCGTCTCGCGAACCGCTCGACAGCGCCCGAGCCGGGCCCTCAACCTCCGCTTCAAGAACTCGCGCACTCCAGTCTCTTGGAACGCCTCGCTTGGTCTCAGCGACAGCCATTTCTCTTGCTTGTTGTTCATTCTCGGCAATCAACGTGGCGTAATAGAAATTACTACCCGAAGACATCGTGCAGCTGAACTTCGTCATGCCTCTCTCCTTCCCTTCTGGTTCCCGGCCAATCGCTAGCCCGTGATCCCCTTCCTGCCCGCATCCTTCCAGTGACCGGTTGATTTTTATGATGCCGGCTGTGTGGATCGAACACACGACCTAGTGTACCGATTCCAACGCTTGCTTCGCTCTGGCGACCTTTTCGAGGATTTCG
>CAYMRQ010000182.1:0-9838 GCA_964392845.1 uncultured Rhizobium sp. | reverse complement strand
AGATTCCCACCTCGGCGACTTCATCGAGGACAAGAACGCGGTACTGCCGCTCGACGCGGCGATCCAGGCCAATCTGCGCGAGACGACGACGCGCGTCCTCGCTTCGCTGACCGCACGCGAGGAGCGCGTGTTGCGCATGCGCTTCGGCATCGGCATGAACACCGACCACACATTGGAAGAGGTCGGCCAGCAATTCTCGGTGACCGCCGAACCCATCCAACAAAACGAGGCAAAGGCCCTGCGCAAATTGAAGCACCCGAGCCGGTCGCGCAAATTGCGCAGCTTCCTCGATACGTGATGCCAAAGGGGCCCCTCACCCCAACCCTCTCCCCGTGATCCCCGGGTCAAGCCCGGGGAGGGAGAAGGGAGGGACCCGCGCCGTCGGGCGCGCGAGGGTGAGGGGCGACAGCGCACTCGATCGCCCATACTATTCCCGTTGGCGGGCCCGTAGTTCAGCTGGTTAGAACGCGCCGCTCATAACGGCGTTGTCGCAGGTTCGAGTCCTGCCGGGCCTACCATCCCCGCTTCCGAGCCCCTTGTTTCCAACGAATCAGGGCGGAATTTGGCCAGGAGGCCGGGGTTAGTGCTCCCACCGGCGGGCGCGCATCGCCCGCTCGATGCGGGTTTTGGCGAGCCGCATGGCGGCCGTGCGCGGCAGCACTCCATCTGCCGCGACCCGGTCGAGGACCGCGCTTGTGTTGGCGCGGATCTTCTCGTCAATGGCGGCGAACGCCGCGGCTTCGCTGCCGCGCTGGTATTCAACGGCGGCGCAGATGACGCCGCCGGCATTGGCGATGAAATCTGGCAATACCAGTATGCCGCGCCCGGCGAGCGCCGCCTCGGCGTCGGGGGTGCACGGGATGTTGGCACCCTGCGCCACCAGTTTGGTGCGCAGACGGGCGACATTGCCGGCGTGGATCACATCGGGTCGCGCCGCCGGGATCCAAATGTCGCAGGGGATATCGATAATCGCATCGCCGTCGAGCTTCTTCCCGCGCGGGTTCTCGTGCAGCGGCCGGCGCTCTGCCTTGAGCGCGATGAGCGCAGCGACATCGAGCCCGTTCTCGTCGGCGAGCGCTCCCTGCGTATCGCTGGCCCCAACCAGCACCGCGCCCTTGTCGGCGAGGAATTGCGCAGCGTGCTTGCCGACCGAGCCGAACCCCTGGATGACCACGCGGGCGCCGGCGAGCGGCAATCCGAGATGCTGTGCGGCCACGTCGATCGCGCCGACCAGGCCAAAGCCGGTCGCGCCGATCTCGTCGAGCGGAATGCCGCCCAGCTCGCGCGGCAAGCCGAGCGCCCGACCGGTCTCGTCGTGGATCCAGCCCATCGCCAACTCGTCGGTGCCCATATCGGGGCCGGGGATGTAGTCCACGAGATCGGCGATCGCAGCGGCAAAGGCCCTAATCAGCCGCTCCTTGTCGGCGATCGGCATTTTCGGGTCGCCGAAAATCACCGATTTGCCGCCGCCATGCGGCAGGCCGGCGGCGGCGTTCTTCAAGGTCATCGCACGGGCGAGGCGGAATGCCTCCGCGGTGCTGACATCGGGCGCCATGCGTACGCCGCCGACAGCCGGGCCGCAGGCGATGTTGTCGACCGCAACGACCGCCTTGAGGCCGATAGCCGGGCGCCAGATATGGACGAGCTTCAGCGGCCCAAGCTCGTCGGCGAAGCGAAACACATCTTCCATTGGAGTCCTACGACCCTCCGGCATGTTCGGCGCCGCGCACTGCTGAGCTGGATCAATCCGTCGCGACTTGCCTGGATCAAACCACGCCTTCGGCCTCCAGCTCGACTTCCTGTTCGAGCCCCTTCTCTTCGGCCGCGGTTTCGGCTTCGGCCTGGAGCCAGTGCTCCACCGCCTTGTCCTCGGGTCGGCCTGTGCGTTCCCAGATTTCGTAAGCGCGCTCCCGGACCCGCTGTTCGTGCCACCACCCTGTCATTTCGTCCTCCTTGATCCGCATGAATTGGCGTGAGCTGAGCCAATACGAGCCCACTCTCCACATTGCGGCCTCGTACCCCCCTTCAGCGAGTGAAGACCGACTTCGCGAGCGCCACCGCGCCGAGGACCAGCACTACCACGACCAGAATGGCCGATGATCCCCATGCCCCAATGCATCGCGCCGTTCATCATGCCGTTGTTCATCAGGCTCCAGATGGATCGCCCGACTGCGTTTTCGAGGAGGCTCCCGACTCTCCAGCTAGGTTTCATCTTGCCGCCAGGCGGGCTCGCGGGCGCTGATTTGAGTCAATTTCACGGCCTGATGGGTGGCATTCGAAATTGTCGTCTCGGCAAAGGCCGGGACCCACGTTTCAAATGATTCTTCGATGGATCAGTGGGTCCCGGCCTTCGCCGGGACGACGGTTTTCGGTACGATTCGGAATAAAGAAGCCCCGGCGGGGGGATTGCCGGGGCTTCGTCGAGCGGCGATCGGGGAATTGGGGGGTTATCCGGTCGCCGTCCCTGATTGCCAATATGACCGCTGCTGGATCGCAACGAATTGATCCATGTCAAAGCTAAAGCATGCTTTCTTTCGGATTGAACCCCTCCCTTACGGGTCAAGCCCGAGATGACGAATTGAGAGAGGTGATGAACTTCATCGGATTTTGCGGCGCTGCTGACCCAGATCAAGGCCCGACAATGGCAAGTAGCGACAATGGCTTGATCAGAGCGGGCGAAGACAGATGATTTTCATTGTCGACGACGACAGCGCTGTCCGGGATTTGCTTCGGCTGCTGCTCGAATGCGCGGGGCTCGAAGCGCGCGACTTTCCGTCGCCCGAAACGTTTCTCGATCGCTGGAAGTCCGCCGACGAGGACTGCCTGGTCCTTGATGTCCAAATGCCGGGGATGTGCGGCCTCGATCTTCTCGAAGAACTGCGGCAGCGCGGCGATGAGGTACCGGCGATCGTCGTTACCGGTCGGCCGAGCGTGGCGACAACTGCCCGCGCCCGGGCTGCGGGAGCCCTGGCGGTCCTGGAGAAGCCGTTTAAGCCGGCAGAAATCCTTGGCCTTGTTCGGCAGCATTGAGAGAACGGCCGGAACCAGGCTCCCTTTCCGCGCCGTGAACGCCGGCATCAGCGCCTGAAATAGGCAATGGCTCCATCCAGCGTACGCAGTCGCGGGTAATCGGCCTCGGGAATGTCGATGCCGATACGCTCGTGGAGCGCCACGACAAAGTTCATGAAATCGATCGAGTCGAGATCGAGCGCCTCGCGCAGGTCTTCATCGCCGGCCGCGGTCGCTGGATCGGCCTCCGGCGCGATGCCACTGAGGATGTCGTAGATCACGGCCCTGGCTTCGGGTTCGGTCATAATTTGTCGGGCTCCTGCAGTCGCTTCTCGATCGCCGTCAAAAGGCGGGCGCCGATGTGCCCGTCGGTCACCCGGTGGTCGGCGGCGAGGCTCACGGTCACCAGCGGCCGCGCCTCGACCCGTCCATCCACCACCCACGGCCGGATCGAGATGCTCCCGAAGCCGATGATCGCCACCTGCGGCGGGTAGATGATGCCGGTCACGCTCTCGGCGCCGCGCTCGCCGAGGCTGGTGACGGTGACCGTCGGCGAAGCGAGTTCGGAGCTGCGCAAGCCCCCGCTGCGCGCGCGCTGCACCAGATCGCGCATCGCCGCCATCAATTCCGGCAGGGCGAGCGTATCAGTGTCGCGGATTGCCGGCGCCATCAGCCCACCGCCGCGCAGCGAGATCGCCCAGCCGATATGAATGCCGCTGCCGGGCTGAAAGGCGCCCTCCACGCAGGTTCCGTTGAGCTGCGGCACCTCGCGCAGGGCCAGCGCGCTCGCTTTCAGCAGCAGCACCGCCGGCAGCAGCCGCCGCGGCACCGGCTGCGCCGCGTTGAAGGCCGCAAGCCAGGCGAGCGCGGCGCCCAGATCGACCGTGTGGCTCAGGTAGTAATGCGGGATCTCGCGTTTGGCGCGGGTCATCGCCGCGGCGATCGCCTTGCGCATCAGGGCGGGATCGAAGCCGGTCCGGCGCGGCGGCGTCGGCGCGGCCACCGGAGCCGGCGCTTGCGGCTCGGTCCGCCGGTGCGCTGCCGCGTTTTCGACATCGGCGACACTGACCGACCCTTCGACCCCAGTGCCGGTAAGCGCCGTCGGATCGATGCCGAGTTCGGCACCGCGGCGGCGGGCCGCCGGCGTAACCTTGGCGCCATGCGCCGTGGGGATTGTCGGCGGCGGCGGTGCGCCCGGCCGAGGGGCGGCTGGCTTCAGCGGTGGCGGTGCCGCCGGCTGAGGCGCGGCGGCTTCGCGCGGCGGGACCGGTGCGGGTGCCTCTCGCTGCTGCGCGGCACCGTCTCCGATCCGTGCGAGCAGGCCGCCGACCGCGACCCGCGTCCCGAGCGGCACCGCAAGCTCGGAGACGATGCCCTCGTCGAAGATCTCGACCTCGATCGCGCCCTTTTGCGTCTCGACGACGGCGACGACGTCGCCCCGCTTCACCCGGTCGCCCGGCTTGATCAGCCATTCGACAAGCGTCCCGTCCGTCATGTCGGCGCCGAGCGCCGGCATCAGGAAGTCGCTCACGGACGACCCGTGGGGGGCCGCACGAGGGCGCGCGCCGCCGCGGCGATTTCGGCCGGCTGCGGCAATGCCGCGTCTTCCAAATGCGGCGCGTAGGGCATCGGCACCTCGCGTCCGCACACCCGGCGCGGCGGCGCGTCGAGATCGAAGAACCCATCTTCGGCGATGCGCATGCCGATCTCGGCGGCGAGCGACCCGCTCCGCCACGCCTCGTCAACGATGACAACGCGCCGGGTTTTCGCGACCGAAGCCAGGATCGTCGCCGTGTCGAGCGGCCGCAGCACCCGCAGATCGATGACCTCCGCCGCGATGCCTTCGGCGGCGAGGAAATCGGCGGCGGCGAGCGCCTTGACGAGGCCGTTGCCATAGCCGACCAGCGTCACGTCGGTGCCTTCGCGCCTTACCTTTGCCCGGTCGATATCGACTGCCGTCACCGCCGGGTCGAGCGCAGCTTCGATGTTGTAGAGCATGACATGCTCGAAAATCAGCACCGGGTTCGGGTCGGCGAGCGCCGCCGCGAGCATGTAGCGCGCGTCCTCCACCACCGCCGGCGCCAATATGCGCAGCCCGGGAATATGGGCGTACCAGCCTTCCAGGCTGTGCGAATGCTGAGCCGCGACCCGCCGCCCGCCGCCTGTCGCCATGCGGATCACCAGCGGCACCGCGAACTGGCCGCCGGACATGTGCGGGATCGTCGCGGCGTTGTTGACGATCTGGTCAAGCGCCAGAAGGCTGAAATTGACCGTCATGATCTCGACGATCGGCCGCATGCCGGAGAGGGCCGCGCCGATCCCGGCACCGACAAAAGCGCTTTCCGACAGCGGCGTGTCGCGGATGCGTTCCTCGCCGAACTCGTCGAAAAGGCCCTTGGTCACCGCGTAGCAGCCGCCGTAGCGGCCGATATCCTCGCCCATCAAGAAGGTCTTGGGGTCGCTCAACAGAGCGTCGCGGATCGCCTGGCGGCAGGCCTCGCGGTAGGTGATGGTTGCGGCATTGGTGCCGCCGGTCGGGTTCATGCCGGCACCCGCTCCATCGTCACGAAGCGTTCCAGCTCCCCGACCGGTTCGAGCGTGCCGGAATCGGCGAAGGCGACCGCCGCCGCGATTTCCGCTTCGGCCTCCGCCTCGATGCGGGCCACCTCGTCCTGACGGATGAGGCCGTTGTCCTGGAGCCAGCCCTGGAAGCGCACGATCGGCCCCTTCTTGCGCCAGGTCTCGACCTCATCCCTGGTGCGATAGAGCTGGGCATCGAACATCGAATGGGCGCGCAGCCGGTAGGTTCGGCATTCGAGGAATTGCGGGCCGCCGCCGCTGCGGATTTCTTCGACGGCATGCCGGGCGGCGGCCTCGACCGCGACCACGTCCATGCCATCGACCGCGACCCCCGGCATGCGATAGCCGGCGGCCTTGCGCGCGATATCGGTCTCGGCCTCGGCGCGCGCCAACGCCATGCCCATCGAATACAAATTGTTCTCGCAAACGAACAGCACCGGCAGATGCCACAGCGCGGCCAGGTTCATGCTCTCGTGGAATTCGCCTTCGTCGACCGCCCCATCGCCGAAAAAGCAGGCGGTGAGCGTGTTTCGGCCCTGCATCTTGTCGCCGAGCGCGATACCGACCGCCAGCGGCAATCCGCCGCCGACGATCGCATTGCCGCCGTAAAACCGCGTCGCGCGGTCGAAAATGTGCATCGACCCGCCGCGGCCACGACAGCAGCCCTGCTCTTTCCCCAGCATCTCGGCCATCAACCGGTCCATGCCGACGCCGCGGGCGATCGCCTGGCCATGCTCGCGATAGGTGGCAACGACGGCATCTTCAGGAGCAAGCGCTTCCATGACACCGACCGACACCGCCTCTTCACCGTCGTACAGGTGGAGAAAGCCGAGGATCTTCTGCGCCTGATACAGCTCGACGCATTTCGCCTCGAAATGCCGGATGCGGATCATCTGGCGCAGCAGCTGATGCCGATGGGCATGGTCGAGATGGACCTTGGCGCTCATCGCTCATCGCTCTCCAGGCTCGACAGATCGCCTTCGGGCAGCCCCAGCTCACGCGCCTTCAACAGCCGGCGCATGATCTTGCCGCTGCGGGTCTTCGGCAGGTTGGCGCGGAAGTCGATCTCCTTGGGCGCCACCGCGGCGCCGAGCCGCTTTCGCGCATGCCCGAGCAGCTCCCGGCGGAGCTCCTCGGATGCGGTAAAGCCGGGCTTCAGCGCGACAAACGCCTTGACGATCTCGCCGGCCATCGGATCGGGCTTGCCGATCACCCCGGCCTCCGCCACCGCCCCATGCTCCATCAAGGCGCTTTCGACCTCGAACGGCCCGATCAGATGGCCCGACGACTTGATCAAATCGTCGGCGCGCCCGACAAACCAGAAATAGCCGTCGGCATCGCGCTTCGCCAGATCGCCGGTCAGGTACCATGGGCCGGCAAAGCATTTCTTGTAGCGCTCGTCCTCATGCAGGTAGCCGCGCATCATCGACGGCCAGCCCGCCTTGAGCGCCAGCTCGCCCTCGACCATCGGCTCGTCGACCAACGTTACGGATCCATCCGGCCCGCGCTCTACGATCGCCGCCTCGATGCCCGGTAATGGCAGCCCCATCGAGCCCGGCTTCACCGGCAGACCGAGGAAGTTGGCGATCATGATCCCGCCGGTCTCGGTCTGCCACCAATTGTCATGGAACGGCCGCCCGAAGGCCTCGACGCCCCACAGCACGGCTTCCGGGTTGAGCGGTTCGCCGACGCTCGCCATGAAACGCAACGCGCCGAAATCGTAGCCGCGCACAGAAGCGGCCCCGAGCTTCATCATCATGCGGATCGCGGTCGGGGCGGTATACCACACGGTAACGCGCTCCGCGGCGAGGACGCCATACCAGCTCTGGGCATCGAACTCGGCTTCAACGACGAGGTTGGTCACGCCATGGGTGAGCGGCGCGATGATCCCGTAGCTCGTGCCGGTGATCCAGCCCGGGTCGGCGGTACACCAGAAAATGTCGTCATCGTGCAGGTCGAGCGCATAGAGACCGGTCACATGGTGGGTGACGACCGCCTCGTGCACGTGGATCGCGCCCTTTGGCCGGCCGGTGGTACCGCTCGTGAAATGCAAAAGCGCCATGTCCTCGGGGGATGTCGGCGGGATGACGAATTCGTCGCTGGCGCCCGCCATCAAACGGCTCCACCGCATTGTGCCTTCGACCGAAGCCCCGTCATCGAGCAGGATCACATGGGCGAGCTTCGGCAGCTGGCCGCGCAGCGCTTCGACCTTGCGGCGATAGAGGGCCTCGGTGGTGACCAGCACCTCTCCGTCGCCGATGCCGAGACGGGTCGCGATCGGCTCGGGGCCGAACGCCGAGAACAACGGCGACACCACGCACTTCGCCTTCAGCGCGCCGAGTACCGCGATGTACAGCTCGGGAACACGGCCCAGCAGGATGAACACCCGGCTACCCGGGACGATGCCAAGTCCCGTGAGCACATTGGCGAAACGGTTGGTCTCGGCGGCCAGCTCGCGGTAGGTGAACTCGCGCCGCGCGCCGGTCTTGCCAAGCCAGCGCAATGCCACGCGGTTGGCGCGGCGGCTCCGCGCGTGCCGGTCCACCGCCTCGTGCGCGATGTTCAAACCTCGACCACCGGGCAGTCCATCCAGCAGTTCGCGCGCCTTGGTCCAGTCGAAGTCGGCCCGCACAGCCGCATAATCGACAAGATTCGGGCGCCGCGGAAGCTGAGCGATGTCCTTCGGGATCGGATGATGCGTCACCGCGACGTTGTCGAGCATGCTATCCCCTTTTGGTCGACGCCGCGCCAACCTACGGCTCTGCTTCGCCACTACATTGATCAGGATCAAAGATCCCGGACGCATGGCCCTTCCTTGATGCAAAATCGTCTGCCGGGCCGGCTGAGTGATATGGTCGGCAGCGAAATCATGTACGAGGCGACCGTGAGCATCAGAAAAAACCGGCATGCCGTTGCGATGGTCATCCTATGCACCGTGCTCTCTGCGGTCGGCGATGCGTCGGCGGCGACCCCAAGGGGCGAGGCGTTGGCGCAGAGTTGGTGCTCCCAGTGCCACGCCATTAAGCCGAACCAATCTTCCGCCAACCCCGCCTCACCGAGGTTCGTGGATTTGGCGGCGGAGCCATCAATAACCGAATACTCGTTGCGTGTGTTTCTCAAGACACCGCATTCAATGATGCCAAATATCATGATGAAACCAGACGATATGGATGATATCGTCAGCTATATTCTGTCGTTGAAACCTCGGCGGTGAAGGCGACCGCCGCTGCAGTACAAGTGCCCGTGAGATCGCGCTGGTAGCCTCTGCATGAGAAAAATTGGTGCATAAGGACTCGGCGCGAAACAACCGAATCGTTGCCGGCCTCGTCATGCCCGCGAAAGCGGGCATCCAGGGCCACCGACACGGCTGCTGCCCTGGACTCCCGCTTGCGCGGAAGTGACGGAGATGAAGAGGCAATCGATGCGCTTTGTTTCGCGTCAAAGCCTGAGAGTCCGACTCAAAATGAAATTCGCTCTATCAATGGGTTATCGTCACCCCGCGAAAGCGGGGGTCCAGGGCAACCGCTGAAGTCCTTGCCGCCCCTGGATTCCCGCTTTCGCGGGAATGGCGAGACAATAATTATAATACATTGAAATCGTTGGATTCATTTGGGTCGGACTCTAATACCAGCGGCAGCCGATCCCGACTCGTAGGGCTTGCAAAACCATATTTTGTTTGATTCGATCCCTCGGGGGCAAGCTCTGGGGGATTGCATGACGAAAGCGGTTGAGATCACCCGTCGGGAGCTGGATGCAGCCGGGCTGCGTCGGGCGGCGGCTTGCTGCAAGGATGCCGCTGCGGCGCGTCGGATGCGGGCTTTGGCGCTGGTGCTTGAAGGCCGCGCGCGCCGGGACGCCGCGTCGAGCTGCGGGATGGATCGGCAGAGCTTGCGCGACTGGGTGCATCGCTACAATGCGGCGGGGCTTGCCGGTCTCAGCAACAAGCGGGCGCCGGGTTCGCTGCCCAAGCTCGACAAGGCGCAGTCGGCGGTGGTGGCCGGGTGGGTACGGGCGGGTCCGCAACTTGCCGAAGACGGGGTGATTGGCTGGCGGCGCCTCGATCTGGCGCGCAAGATCGAGCAGGAGTGGGGCATCGGCTTGGCCGAACGCTCGGTCGGCGACCTGTTGCGTCGCCTCGGGTTTCGCCGGGTCTCGGTGCGGCCGCTCCACCCCAAGCAGGATGCCGCGGCGCTGGAAGAGCAGTTCGATCGGGTTGAGGTCGGGGGAGTAGGGCGGCAGGTAGCGCAGC
>CAYMRQ010000181.1:0-9894 GCA_964392845.1 uncultured Rhizobium sp. | reverse complement strand
AATCGCGTGCAAGTGGGCATGGTCGGCATCAATGTGCCGATCCCGGTGCCGATGGCGTTTCATTCCTTCGGCGGCTGGAAGCGGTCGCTCTTCGGCGACATGGCGGTGCACGGCATGGAAGGGGTGCGCTTCTACACCAGGCTGAAGACCGTGACCGCACGCTGGCCAGCCGGGATCCGCTCCGGCGCCGAGTATGTGATGCCGACGATGCGGTGAGATGCGGCTGCGGTCGGCAACACAAAACCTGCGGGTGAACCGGGCGATTGGCGCTGCCTGCTTCTGCAGAAAATCAGCAGGCAGGGTTCGCGCGCCGGTTGCATGGGCGTTCGAGGGCGCCCGCGTCGTCGCGCCCGATTGCTGGCGGCCTCCTGTTTTTACCGTTATTTGCAGCTCAATATCAGGCCTCTCTTCAATGACAGGCCCGCCCGCCCGCACGATCCACCTTGGGTAAACGATACCATGTGAATGTGGCTATTTTAGCGGTGGCCCGCAGCGTGGTCCTTCGCAGCCGGCGCGGCGGCGCGTTATCGCATCGATGGCCTCGCCGCCCGCGCGCGCCCGTCTGCCTCTCGTCGCCGCCCATCGCGCGAGGACGCCCGGCGGGTGGCATCGCCGGCGCAGGCGTAGTATCATCCCGGCGCCGTCCCCGTAGCTCAGCTGGATAGAGCATCGGTTTCCTAAACCGGGGGTCACAGGTTCGAGTCCTGTCGGGGACGCCAGATCATCGTCGTCTCTGCCGCGAGCGCGGCACGGATCAATGCCTGCGCCGCGCCCCCGAAAGCCTCGTCGCGCCAGGACCCTTTTGATGTCGAGAGAACATTCTTCAAATAGCCCTACCTTGAAGCATCCACGGCTGCCCCCGCTTGACGAGGCGTGGCATCGATAGATTTTTGATCAAATGCTAGATTTGTGCCTTTGGATCAAATGCTATATTTACTTTGGCCGCCGGCAATAATCCATTAACTCAACTCAATCTAGGATGCGTTCGGACGATGCAGTTCTAGGTAGGACCAACATGAGTGCGATCTTGTTGACGATTGCAATATGGCAGTTGTTCTGTTTGGGCTGGGCAGCGCGGCCAACCACTTTGCCACCAATGTTCTGAGCGCGGCCAAACTCTCGGACTACAGCAGCTCTGCCTTCCTCGGTGCGATCTTCCGCCGCACGCCGCCGGGCACCGTTTGTCGCCAGGGCTCCGGCTCGGCGCAGGTCGGGGAGCGAGACAAGGATGAGCCGTTCCTCGGCGCCAGCGGCGCGACCGTTGGACAGGAGATCAGAACGCGCCGTGTCGAATAATTACGGATTTTCCCGTCGTGAAAATGGATTTTCGGATCCGGCCCGAGCCTTCGCGGGCGGATGTAATGCAGGTCCCGGGCTGAAACCTCGCCTCAATTCAGCAGCCCGCGGCGATTGATCTGAGGTTCCGCAGCCTCCTAAAACCAGGCTCTTGAAGAATGGCCTTTAATAATAAATCCGCGTTCGCTGATGCGCGCGTCAGCATCGGTTTATCGCGGCTGCAGGCGCCAGAAAAGATCGCGCGACCGGTCACGAAACGGCAAAAAGCCCCAGGCAAATCTTAAGAAGCTGTTAAGATAACGGCAAGAAAGCGGGAAGAATTTCAGCGTCATCGACATCGTCGGGGAAGTCTAGTCGCCAGGTAGGCGCTGGCCCGCCGCTGACCCGTTGATTCGCCCGGGCGTTCCTGATATAGGTCGGTGTCGGTTGTTTCGCCGCGTGCCGGCATCCGGGGCGGTGGTCGTTCGATCGCGTGGGCACGTGGGTAGCCCGTGTCGCTGATGCTCGGAAGCCGACAGAATGTTAGCAAGAACCCAGACCAGTTCGGTGAATAGCCGCGGGTCCCGTATGGGTTCGGTCGGCGGGGCGGCACGACGCGAAACGGGTCGGGCAATCGATATCGGTAGTGACCGGAGTTTGAGGTGATCCAGCAATCGAACCATGCGATCGCGATCCGCGCTGCGGGCAGGCCGATCGCCGACGCAACCGCGATCTTCTGGCCACTCATCCCCGGCAACCGGGCCCTGCCGTTAGTCACACTCTGGTTCCCGAGTAACCCGATCTCCCGACGCTACCTCGGCCGCCAATTCCTTGATGCCGCCGAGCCATTCCAGGTCGAGAGTGTCGGCGGGGCCTGCATGATGTTCCACCGCCGCCTGTCGGCACAGGCCGGCCTCTGGGACGAGCGGTACTTCGCCTACTGGAACGACATCGACTGGTGCTACCAGCTGCGCGCCGCCGGCAGGCGGATCTTCTGCGTTCCGGCCGCCAGGATGTTCCACGACGAGACGAGTGCGCGCGACAAGGGAAAGCCGCCGAGCCGCATCTGGCGGTTCCACTACAATGCGTACCGGCTCTACACAAGCTGGCGGACGCTGGGCTACTGGGATCCGCGCTCGCTGCTCGCGGGAATTGCCCTGCTCGGGCGCGCGCTGCTGCTCACCGCCTATCACAGCGTGAAGCGGCGACGGGCCGAAATTTCGGTGTCGCTACTCGACGAGGGTGCCGAGCCGTCGGGCACGGGGACACACCGTCGATGAACCCGCCGCCGGATGCCCTCGGTAGCACTTCGGTCGTGGCTGAACCGATTTTGGCGCCGGTCGCCCAGGTCGGAGCCGCAACACCGTCGAGCCCTTTGCCCCACGGCAAGGCGCATGCTGTGCCGGTGGAGGATGTCGTCGCCTCTTCCAATTGGCTGGCGGAGGCGGTGTATCGAGGCTTCGAATTCATGGTCGCATTGATCGGGCTGACGGTGGGGCTGCCGATCATCCTGGTCGAGGCGGCATTGATCCGTTGGGATTCACCCGGACCGGCGCTGTTCTTCCATCAGCGCCCGGGACGCTCGATCATGGTGCGCGGACGCGATCTCGAGGGGCGGGACGACCTGCTCCCGCCGCCGGGCGGTTACGAGCCGGATACCTTGTATTATGTGCCAAGCTATTTCCGTTTAGTGAAGTTGCGCACGATGTACCATGATGCACGGACCCGTTGGCCCGAGCTTTATGCCTATAAGTTCGCGCCGGAGGAATTCCACCGGCAGCATGGCACGATCTGGAACGATCCGCGGGTCACCCGCGTCGGACGGATCCTGCGCAAGCTCTCGGTGGACGAGCTGCCGAACCTGTGGTGCGTATTGGTCGGGGACATGCGCTTGGTCGGACCGCGACCCGAGGCTCCCGAAGTTTTGCAGTACTACACACCGGAGGAAATGTACAAGTTCGCCTGCAAGCCGGGCACCACCGGCCTGGCCCAGATCAATGGCCGCGGGCTACTCAATTGGGGCGAGATCTTAGCCTGGGACCTGCGGTACATCCGCACGCGGAGCGTTGGCCTGGACCTGAAAATTATTTTTACGACGTTGAAGTACGTCATTGTTCGGCGCGGCGCATTCTGACGCGCTGACGTCGCCGGTGGCCAGGAGGTAGACAGGGTCGACGCATCGGCTGAAGCTGCCGGTCCCGCCTATCCCGATGTCGTGCGGGAGGGCTCGCGGCCGCCGCGCGAGCACCGGTACGCTGGGGACGGCAAGGCGCTGATGTACAGGCTGGCGGATTTCCTCAGCGACGCCTCAAGCTACCTCAGATTTGGCCGGATCATCGAGCCGGATCCGGTCAGCAAAGCGATCGCTGGCTTGCGGAAGCAGATCAAGGTCGTCGATGACGACTCCTATATCTACACCCTGCGGGTGAGCGCCAGACGGCGCAGCTTGCCGCTGCTATAGCCGACCGTTTAGCCGGTGACTTGATCGATGTCCTGCATCGCGACGATCAGGCTGCCTCCGACAGGGAGAGCCAGGATGTTGCAGCGCTGAGAGACGCCAAGATTCGCGAGATCGAGGGCATCGAAGCCAAGATCCGGGACCTCCTCACGAGCAGTCGAAGCCGATCCCGCGAGGCGGCGGCCCGGCAATCGTATCCGCTGAGATCGGCGAACGGTTTGGGGCGCAGCGTCTTGGTGCCACGTGAAATGGCCCAATCCCGATGAAACCTGACCTGATTCGCGAAAGACGGGCTCGATCACCCTCGGAACCGGTCGCGATCGTGGTCGGTCGCCTATGGCGGCCGGTTTCTTTCGACCGGGTCAGGGTTTTGCTCTATATTGCGAGATGGGGTCTTAGAAAGTCTAGATGTTGAGCGTCGTGCAAGGCACACCCGAAACCGAACCCGATCTGGAGCCTCTCTCCCTGCCGGCTCGATCCAGGCCGGGTCATATGAACGGTTCGATCCTTGAGCCGGCATCGGCGCTTGACCGCGGTTCGGCGCCCCGTGAGCTGACCACCCACCGGTTCCCGCCGAAACGGATCCTGATCGTCGAGGATAACGAGCTTAACCTGAAGCTCTTAAAGGACATCCTTGAATTTCATGGCTACACGATCATCTTTACCGCCCTGGGAGCAACCGCTCTCGATCTGGCCCGGGAACACGTGCCGGATTTGATTTTATTGGACATTCGGCTACCCGATATCTCGGGTATCGAAGCGGCCCGCCGGCTCAAGGCTGACGAACAGGCGCGCGCGATCCCGATCATCGCGGTTACCGCCTTTGCGATGCCGGGCGATCGGGCGACGATTCTTGATAGCGGATGTGATGACTATATCTCCAAGCCGTTCAATCTGCTGGAAATTCTCGCATTGGTTGAACGCTATACCAGCAAAGCCACAACGAGTAGGCGCTCGGAGACGGCGCGGGGCTAAGTGCTGGCGCCCGTGATCAGTGCCGAGCGAGGTACTGAACCCCACGGCGTCGATGCGTTGACGCGCCGGACCTCGAGGGAATAAGAGGAGCACATGAATCCGCGGATGTTGGCGATCGGCCTTATTTTGGCGGCGGTTGTCGTGGCGATAATCGTGGCGGGCGGTATCGTCCGCTTCGACCGCCCGGCCGCTCCCCCGGACAAGCCGATCGAGACGGCATCGGCGCAAAAACAGGGCGGCGTGCTGCGGATCTATCAATACGACAGCCCGGCGAGCATGTCGATCCACGAGGAGGCGTTCAATTCGGCCCAGAACCCGATGATGGCCGTGTTCAACAACCTGGTACTTTTTGAACAGAACGTGCCGCAGAACCGCATGGACACGATCTTGCCGGATCTGGCGACAAAGTGGTCTTGGAATGCCGATATGACCGCGCTCACGTTTCAGCTCCGGCAGGGAGCGAACTGGCACGACGGCAAGCCGTTTACCGCCGCGGACGTCAAATGCACCTGGGAGCTGATCCTCGGCACCGGTGCGGACAAACTGCGCACCAACCCGCGCAAGTCCTGGTACCGCAACCTGGATGCGATCAGCACCAAAGACGACACCGTGACGTTTCACCTGAAGCGGCCGCAGCCGGCCTTTATCGCCCTGCTTGCCTCGGGCTATTCGCCGGTTTATCCGTGTCACGTCCCGGCCCAGACCATGCGACAGCACCCGATCGGCACCGGGCCGTTCAAATTCGTCGAGTACAAGCCAAACGAGCACATCAAGCTCGAACGCAATGCACAATACTGGAAGCAGGGACGCCCGTACCTTGACGGTATTGAATGGACGATAATTCAGAGTCGCTCAACGGCGATTCTCGGTTTCATCGCCGGCAAGTTCGATCTGACATTCCCGTTCGGCGTCACCGTGCCGCTGATGAAAAATATACAGAAAGAGGCGCCGCGGGCGGCCTGTGAATTACTGCCGGCAAACCAAAGCACCAACCTGATCGTGAACCGCGACACAGCCCCGTTCGATAATCCGGAGATACGCCGGGCCATGGCCCTGGCGCTCGACCGCAAGAGCTTCATCGATATCCTCGCCGAGGGAAATGGCGACATCGGCGCTGCCATGCAGCCGCAGCCGGAAGGCGTCTGGGGGATGCCGGTCGAGATGTTGAGGACATTGCCGGGCTACGGTCCCGACATCGGCAAGAACCGCGAAGAAGCCCGCAAGATCATGGAGAAGGCCGGCTACGGACCAGACAAACGGCTCGCCGTCAAGGTGTCCGTCCGCAACACCCCACCGTTTCGCGATCCCGCCGTCATTCTTATCGATCAGCTCCGCGAGGTTTACATCGATGCTGAACTGGAAACGGTCGAAAGCGCCACCTGGTTTCCCAAGGTCTACCGCAAGGACTACACGATTGGGCTAAATCTGACCGGCGCCGGGGTGGACGACCCCGACGCGCAGTTCTATGAGAATTACGCCTGCGGCTCGGACCGTAATTACACCGCCTACTGCAATCGCGAGATCGACAAGCTGTTCGATCAGCAGTCGATGGAACGCGATCAGGAGAAGCGCCGGCATCTGGTTTGGGAAATCGACAAGAAATTGCAAGAGGATGGTGCTCGGCCGATCCTTTTCCACAACCGCTTCGCAACCTGTCGGCAGCCGCAATTGAACGGGCTGACGATCATGGTCAACAGCCTGTTCAACGGCTGGCGGATGGAGGATGTCTGGCTCGAGAAATAGCCCAGGCGTCCCAGGGGCGATCAGCCGCTTGAGCTGGAGATCCGGCGCGTCCCGGCGAGGGATGACCAGGACGGGCAGCGCGCGGCGGTTGAGGGCGGGTCAGCGCATCTGCACGACCACCTTTATCGCATCCTCGATGCGCTCGCGGGCGTAGCGGATGGCCGTGGGCACTTCGGCAAGCGGAAAGGTGTGGGTGTGGATCAGCTTGGCGTCGAAGCGCTTCTGCGCCATCAGCGCCGCCGCGCGGTGGGTCGCGCTGCGGCCCTCGCCGCGAATCCCGAAGACGTAAATGTTGTTGCGCACGAGATAGGCCAGATCGACCGGCACGGGATCGCTCGGGAAAGCGGCAAGGCAGATCCGCCCGCCGCGATTGACCATCCGCGCCGCTTCATTGAGCGCATTGGGCGCACCCGAGCATTCGAGCACGTATTGTACGCCCTTGCCGGCGGTGATCCGCTGGACCGCCGCGACGGGGTCTTCGCGGCCGACATTGACCACCGCGTCGGCGCCGAGGCGCCGGCCCATCTCGAGCCGGCGGTCACGCGTGCCGGTCAGGATCACCGGCTGCGCACCCAGTGCTTTGGCGACGCCAACGCCCATCAGCCCGATCGGCCCCGGACCGATCACCGCGACACCCTCGCCGGCGATGATCCCGCCCATGACATCGAGGCCGTACATGGCGGTGCCGGCGGTGACGATCAGTGTCGCCTCGGCGTCGCTCATGTCGTCGGGGATGTGGATGATCGTATTGAGGCTGTTGACGGCATATTCGGCAAACCCGCCATCCGTGCTGAACCCATTGGCGCGATGGCCCTTGTCGCGATAGCCGTAATTCAGGCACGAGGTGTACATGCCTTCGCGGCAGCGCGAGCAGCGGCCACAGCCGGCATGGACCTCGACGGCAATGCGGTCGCCGATCCGGAACTCGTCGACCGAGGGCCCCAGCTTCACCACCGTGCCCATGTATTCGTGACCCGGCGTAAAGCCCTTGTTGAACGGCAGCTCGCCATCGATCATCGCCGGCAGCCCGTGGCGGATGATCTCGATATCGGTCGCGCAGACCGCAATCGCGTCGATCCGCACCAGCACCTCCGCCGGTCCGGGCTCCGGCACCGGCTTCTCGACAAGCGTCAGCTCCTCGGGGTCGCCCAGCACCCAGGCTTGCATCATTTTCGGGACCGGATACTCGTTGCCGCGTTGCGGTCGCTGATCGACGCGATCCGACGCCATTTTCGCTTCTCCCATGCCGCTGTTCGCCATGATCGACGCCGGCATCACCGGTCCAGCCAAACATCGGTCAGGTCCTGTCCGATGAAGTGGCTCGGGGTTATATTCCACCCCTTGAGCTTGGCCGAGGTGGCGACGATCCGGTTCCACCACAACAGGGGCACCGTATCGGCCTCAGTCAGAGCGTGCCGCTCGAAATCGCGAACCATCCTGGCGCGCTGACGCTGGTCCGTGGTCATCGCCTGGGCGATGAACAGCGCATCGAGGAAGCGGTCGGTCGAGCCTGAATAATTCACTGGCGACAAATCCTGCGACACGTATTTGGTCAGCTGGATGGTCGGGTCGTCATAGAAATCGCCTGAAAAATCGAGCAGGATATCGAAGTCCCCCTTATCGACGATCTTTTGCCACTCCCAGATGTTGAGGCGCTGCTGGGTGGTTGTGACGCCGATTTCACGCCAACTCGCGGCGACCAGATCGGCACCGACGAAGTGGGGCATCGGAATGCCGCGCACGAGGAGACCTACCCGCAGATCGTGCACGCCAGCCTCCGCCAGGAGCCGGCGAGCCTCGGTCCGCGAGGCGCCGATATCCCGCGAAAACCCGGGCAAATTTATCAGCTCCGCCTCCGGCGTCGCCATGCTGGCGCCGGGCCGCATCAGGCCGCCGACATATTTGAGGAACGTCGTCCCCTGCAGCCGCTGCGCGGCGCCCCAGCGGTCGATCGCGAGCGATAGCGCCCGCCGCACCCTCGCATCGTCGAACGGAGCGCGTTTGGTGTTGAACACGACCAGGAGCTCCGACAGCCACGGGCTCTCGCTGATCGCGATCCGGTTATTGAAAGCTTCGACCAGCGCGTCCCGTTGCACGGGGGTCACCCCACGGAACTCGGCCATGATCTTGCCGCTCTGATAGGCCTTCATGACCTCGGCAGCGGGCATGAAATCAGCCTGGTAGCCATCGAGAAACGGCTTGCCCTTCTGGAAATACCGGTCCCAACGGCGTCCCCGCCAATACTGGCCCTTCGCATGCTCGACAAAGACAAACGGCCCGGTGCCCAGCACGTGCGTCTTTGGAAATTGCGGGTCTTCGGCAAGCTTCGCGGCGCTGTATATGCAGTTCCACGGCGAGGCGAACCCTGCCAGCATCGCCGCTTCGGGCCATTGCAGATGGAACACGACGGTCAGCGGGTCAGGCGTCTCGATGCTCGCGATTGCTGCGTAATCGACCTGCCGCGCCGAACCCACGCCAGGCGGCGGACGGACGATGCGTTGGTAGCTCGCCTTCACATCGGCAGAGCTGAGCCTGGACCCATCATGGAACAGGACGTTGGGTCGCAGCTTGAACGTATAGGTGAGCCGGTCGGCCGAAACGTTCCACGACTGCGCCAGATCGCCGACGATTTCCGGATAATTCGCCGGGTCGAATTTGAGCAAGGTCGAGTAATGCGGCGCAACCGGGTGCAGAAAGGCAAAGGAAATGTTGCTGTGGCAATCGTAACTGTCGGGCTCGACGGTTGACGCGAATTCGAGCGTGCCGCCGCGTTTCGGGGTGGGCTCGGCAATGGCAATACCGCAGCAGGCGAGGAGAGCGGGGATCGCAGCGGCAGCAATCCGCCAGCGCGCGACGACACCACCGGCCGGCCGCCGCCGCGCCAAATCCGGACCCCGGCGAGCCAGCGGAGTTCCCATTGCCCGCGCAACCCCCATCAGCGGCCGCATCACCGCGCCTGACCACGCTGCCAGTTCCGGAATTGCTGGAACAGGGCCTCCTTTTCCGCGGCGGTCATCGGCGCGCCACCGCCTGCTTGACGGCGCTCGTCGACAAACCGCGAGAATAGCGTTTTCATGGCTTCCGGATTTGGCGCGGCGGCCACCTGCATGTTGCGTTGCAGCCACTGCTCCGCCGGCGGGTAGCGCACCCAGCCCGGAACATTGGCGGCAATATTGACCTCGTGCCATTTCGGGTGGTGCCCGGGCTCGAGCAGGGTCTGGAACCCGGTAAACAACGCTTCGACGAAATTTGCGACGTTGCGGTAGCGCTCGGGCATCATGCGAACATCGGCGGCCATCAGCAGGGTCCCCACCGCGATCGTATCGGCGGGCTGATCCGCCGCGACGAGATCGGGATAATCGTCAGCCGTGATCCGCGTGGGCGCATAAACGCCGGTCACTGGAGCGGCGAACGGGATGCTGAGCAGGTGGAGACCGTCCTTT
>CAYMRQ010000180.1:7497-9933 GCA_964392845.1 uncultured Rhizobium sp. | reverse complement strand
TTTCGCCCTTGACACCAACAGGCCCCATACAAGCCTGCCCCGGCGCAGGCCGGGGACGAGGCTCGGGTCGGCCAGCACGGCACCCTGACCTATATCTGGGCCGAAAAGCAGTCGGCCCCGTGGCGCAAGGCAGGGCCCCGCGCGACCAGCGCCACCGCTCGGCCTATCTGTTTGGCGCCGTGTGCCCGGCCCGCCGTGCCGGCGCTGCGCTCGTCTTGCCCTGCGTTAGTGCCGAAGCGATGAACGCACACTTGGCCGAGATCAGCACCCAGGTCGCTGCCGGTGCGCACGCCGTCCTGATCCTCGACGGTGCCGGCTGGCACCAAAGCGGCGGCAGGCTGCGCCTGCCAAACAACATCAGCTTGCTCAAGCTGCCGCCCTATTGCCCGGAACTCAACCCGGTCGAAAACGTCTGGGAGTTCCTCAGGGGAAATCAGCTCAGCAACCGTGTCTTCGACACCTACGAGGCGATCCTCGACGCCTGCTGCGACGCCTGGAACGCCTTCCTCGCAGACCCCGAGCGCATCCGCTCGATTACTGAACGCCAATGGGCACAGGTCACGATCTGACGCCGTTAGTATCAGACCCTCTGTGTATTTTGTTGGATCGCCCGCAGGTGATCGTTGATGCGGAAGAACACGATTATGATTTCACAATAAATTCGAGCGAGCAGCGGCCCCAAGATTATCGTCGCCAAGCCGGTCACGATCCCGACACCGCCATCTGACGCCACAATTTGAATGATACCGACAATGATCAAGATGACCACAGCGATCCAAAAGATCGCTTGGATGACGAACGGGGTGATCATCGTCTCGAATCTCAGGAAATTGCCCATTTCTCTCCCCCAAGCCGTTCAGCCAATGCGCAAGAGGGCGCTGCGCCCGCCGCGCGAGCCTCCCCATTTAATTGCGCTCAGGGTCGCGCGCAAGCGCTGCGGTAGAGATCATGCTGCCGAACAGCAGCGCCGGGCCGCGCAGCAGACATGAACGGCGCCTCGTAAAAGCGCCCGGGCCGCTATGCCACCGGCCTGTGGTGATTCAGCAGGAGGGATCGCCGCCGCCGCCGTAATCGTCACCGCCACCGCCACCGCCGTAATCGCCGCCGCCGCCGGTGTCAGCTCCGCCGCCGGCATACCCGGCATCGCCGCCGCCGCCATAATCGGCGCCGCCGGACGCACCACCCGATCCGCTATCACCATAGTAGTTGTTGACGACGCTCTCGCCGAGGCCGGATGTCATCCCCATGCCGCCGGTGAGACTGTTGGCGTAACCATGCCCAAACAGCGAGGAGATGCCCTGGAATAGCAGGGCGCCGCCGGCGATCCCCGCCGCGGTTGCGGCCGCCGAGCGCAGGAAACCGCCGCCGCCGCCCATGCCGCCACCCATCATACCGGCGCCGCCTGGCGCATAGCCTTGCTGGGGCTGGGGGTAGCCCGGCTGCGGCTGGGCGTAGCCCGGCTGGGGCGGAGGCGCTGGCGCGACTTGCGGCCCGCGGGCCCACGGACCGGCGCTCGGAACGCTGCTAGCGACCGGGTTTGCCGGCTGCCCGGTGCCGAATAAATTGCCGAGAAAGCTGGTTGGCGGCTTGGCCGCCGCCTGGGCGTCGGTCACCTGCCTTTCCAGCTCGGCGATCCGGTTCTGTGCCTGATGCAGGCTCAGATCCTGGATCAGCACGGTTTGCACGAGGCAATAGGGCGCGTCCGGCTGCTCCACCATGGCCTGGCGGATCAGCGCGTCGGCTTCCGGGTCTTTCGGCTGCCCGGCGAAGCCCTTGAGGCGCGCGAGCAGCGTGGTGATCAGATCGCGTTCCTGGGGGACCATCGGATGCTCCAGCGAGGAAACGGCAGCCTCCCATGAAGCCGCCGGCGCCGTTCGTATCAGGCGCGTCGCGCTAGATGTGGGGAGCGGCCACCGGCGATTTCAATGAGCCGCCCCCGGTGCGCGATCGGCCGGGATCACGCCACCGGCTTGGCGCCGATCGCCAGGAATTTGCGCCGGCGCTCGTCGCGCAGGACGTTGCCGTCGCGCGCGAGCAGCGGCGCCAGGGCCTCGGCGATCGCCTCGCCGAGCGCGGCGATCGCCGCGCTCGGCAACCGGTGGGCGCCGCCTAGCGGCTCGCTGACGACGCGGTCGATCACTCCGAGCCGCAGCAGGTCCTGCGCGGTCAGCTGCAAGGCTTCGGCCGCTTCCTGGGCGCGCGCGGCGTCGCGCCACAGAATCGAGGCGCAGCCCTCGGGCGAGATCACGGTATAGATCGCATGCTCGAGCATCAGCACGGCATTGCCGGCGGCGAGCGCGATCGCGCCGCCCGAGCCGCCTTCGCCGATGATCGCGGCGATCACCGGCACCCGGATGTCGAGCGAGGTTTCGATCGCCCGGGCGATCGCCTCGCTCTGCCCGCGCGCCTCGGCGTCGACCCCGGGATAGGCTCCGG
>CAYMRQ010000180.1:0-7487 GCA_964392845.1 uncultured Rhizobium sp. | reverse complement strand
AATTGGAAGCGCTCGGCCAGCCGCATCAGCCGGCGCGCCTTCCGATACCCCTCGGGCCGCGCCATCCCGAAATTGCGGGTGATCCGGCTCTCGGTGTCGGCGCCCTTTTCGGTGCCGAGGACCATCACGCTGCGCCCGCGAAACCGGCCGATCCCGCCGACGATCGCAGGGTCCTCGGCAAACGCGCGGTCGCCGGCGAGCGGCACGAACCCGCTGATCAGCCCGGCGATATAGTCGAGGGCGTGCGGCCGCTCCGGGTGGCGTGCCACCAGCACCTTCTGCCACGAATTCAGCCGCGCATAGCTCTGGCGCAACAGCCGGTTGGCCTGGGCCTCGAGCCGGCTGACCTCCTCGGCGATGTTGAGCCCGCTGTCGGTAGACAGGTGGCGCAGTTCTTCAATCTTGCCTTCGAGCTCGGCGATCGGCCGTTCGAAATCGAGAAAATGGCGCATCAGCGGGCGGCAATCTCGGTGCCCGGTCGAGCCTTGTCAACGCTACAGCCCCGGCGTCGCTTTGGTCATTTCCGCCGGGCGAGCGGATGCGCGCTCTCGACCAGTCGGCGCAGCCGCTCGCTCTGGACGTGGGTATAGATCTGCGTCGTCGCGATATCGGCATGGCCGAGCATCTGCTGCACGCTCCTGAGATCGGCGCCGTGATCGAGCAGATGGCTGGCGAAGGCGTGGCGCAGCACATGCGGCGACAGCCGAGCCGGGTCGAGCCCGGCAGCCAGCGCCAGTTCCTTCAGCAGCTGGCCGCAGCGCTGGCGGGTCAGGTGCCCCGCTGCGCCGCGCGACGGGAACAGCCAGCGCGCCATTTTGGGATTGGCGGGCTGGCCGTGCGGCAGAAAGCGGCTGCGGCATTCGAGGTAGGCGGCGAGCGCCTGGCGCGCCGGCCCGCTCATCGGCACCACGCGCTCCCGGCCGCCCTTGCCGCGGACCAGGAGGAAGCGCGGATCGCGCTGCGCCCCGGCGAGCGGCAGGGAGATCAGTTCGGAGACGCGCAGACCCGTCGCGTAAAGCAATTCGAGCAGGCAGCGCAGCCGCGCGCCCTCTTCGCCGGGCTGGGAGGCGGCCGCGGCAATCAGGCGCTCGACCTCTGTCTCGCCGAGGATCTTCGGCAACAGGCGGCCGAGCCGCGGGGTGTCGAGGCCGGCCGTCGGGTCGTCCATCCGCGTGCCGTCGCTGACCAGAAAGCGGAAGAACTGGCGCATCGCCGAAAGCCGGCGGGCCAGCGTTCGCGGCGCCAGAAGGCGCGTCGTGATGGCGGCGAGATAATCATGCAACCCCGCCGCGTCGGCGTTTTCGAGCGCCGTTCCGCGGGCGGCGAGAAATCCTGCCAGATCGGCGAGGTCGTTGCGATAGGCGGCCAGCGTCAGCCGCGCCGCGCCGCGTTCGGCCGCCAGCATCTCGAGAAACGCCTCAAGCCGCAGTGACAGCGCCGCCGCGCCCGGCGGCATTTTATTTCGGGAAGCGCGCATCGGGCAGCACCTTCTCGACCGGAACCGACGGCACCGGGAAATCCCCATAGGCGAGGAACAGGCAGCCGCCGAGGACCACCAGTACCAGGACGATACCTAGGGTAATGGTGAGCCTTCCCATGCCGCGACCCGCATTCCCGCGCCAGACTGGTGCCTTGCGCGCCGCCGTGCCGATTGACGAACAGGCCGCGCGTCATGCTAGTACCCTGCCGACGCGTCGCGCGGAAGCGCGGTTGAGCAACCAGGGGCGCGCGGTGGACCTCCAGACCAGGCAGACGGCCGGAACAGCGGCGCAGGCGCAGGGATTCACGCCGCGCCGCACGATCGTTCTCGTCGGCCTGATGGGTGCCGGCAAGACCAAGATCGGACGCCGCTTGAAGGCACGCCTCAATTTGCCCTTTTTCGATTCGGATACCGAGATCGAGGCGGCGGCGGGCGAAACGATCGAGGAGATTTTCCGCAATCGCGGCGAAGTGGCGTTCCGCGACGGCGAGCGCCGCGTCATCGCGCGACTGCTGGCCCAGCCGGTTCACGTGCTGGCCACCGGCGGTGGCGCCTTCATGGACCCCGCGACCCGGGCCCTGATCGTCCGCCGCGGCGTCTCGGTATGGTTGCGCGCCGATCTCGACGTGCTGCTCGCGCGGGTGGCGCGCCGCAACAATCGGCCGTTGCTGCAGCAACGCGATCCGCGCGCCGTCCTTGCCGAGCTGATCGAGCGCCGGCATCCGATTTATGCCGAGGCCGATGTGACCATCGACAGTGGTGAGGGGCCGGTGGAGCTCACGACGACGCGGGTGATTGCCGCTCTGGCCGGCTCGCAGCGGGCTTTGCAGCCGCCCAATTCGGAGATCGAGGAATGACAGCGCAAAGCACCGCCCAACGGACTGCAACCGGCGTGATCGAGAGGCTGCGCGTCGAACTCGGCGAGCGCGGCTACGACATCCTGGTCGGTCCCGGGCTGATCGGACGGGCCGGCGCCGAGATCGTGCCGTTGCTGCGGCGGCGTCAGGCCGTCATCGTCACCGACGAGACGGTCGCGCGGCATCACCTGGCGCCGTTGAGCGCCAGCCTCGCCGAGCACGGCATCGCGCAGCACGCGATCGTGCTGCCGCCGGGCGAAGGCACCAAGGATCTCGCCCATTTCGGCCGGCTCGTCGACGATATCCTCGCCGGCGGCGTCGAACGCGGGACGATGCTGGTGGCGCTTGGCGGCGGGGTGGTTGGGGACATTGCCGGGTTCGCCGCGGCAACCCTGCTGCGCGGCATCGATTTCGTGCAAATCCCGACGACCCTGCTCGCCCAGGTTGACAGCTCGGTCGGCGGCAAGACCGCGATCAACACCAGCGCCGGCAAGAACCTGCTCGGCGCCTTCTACCAGCCACGCCTCGTTCTGGCCGACACGTCGAGCCTTGCGACATTGCCGCGCCGCGAAGCGCGCGCCGGTTATGGCGAGATCGTCAAATACGGGCTGATGCGCGATTCCGGGTTTTTCGAGTGGCTGGAAGTTGCCGGCCGAGCGGTTTGCGATCTCGAACCGGCAGCGCTGACGCGCGCGGTCATGGTGAGCTGCCGGATGAAGGCGGCGATCGTTGCCGCCGACGAGCGCGAAACCGGCGATCGCGCCTTGTTGAATTTCGGCCATACCTTTGGCCATGCGCTCGAGGCCGAGACCGGGTTTGGCGAGCGGCTGTTGCATGGCGAGGCGGTAGCCCTCGGCATGGTCCTCGCGTTCGATTTCGCGGTGCGCCTCGGTGTCGCCTCGGGGCAGGACGCGCATCGCGTCCGGCACCACCTTGCCGCCGCGGGTTTGCCGACCGAACTCTCCGCGATCGGCCTCTCCGGCAGCGCGGCCGATCGGCTATTGGCGCATATGGGCAAGGACAAGAAGGTGCGCGACGGCGCGATCACGCTGATCCTGCCGCGCCGGATCGGCGAGGTTTTTGTCATGCACGACGCACCGGTCGGGCAATTGCGGTCGTTTCTCGCCGAAACCAGCTGAATGTCGCGCCACGCGGGACGAGAGCGAGGCCGGTTCTACATCCGTAAGGCCGGCGACTCGGCAGCCCCCGCCTGCCCGGCAGGCAGCGCGGCAGCGCGGTAGAAATCGACGATGTAGACGCGGATCGCAGCGGTCAGGCTCGATGCGGTGCGTTCGCGGTCGATGTCCGTCACGAGGTCATGCGTCGTGGCCCCAAGCCGGTGCGCGATGTCGTGCAGTGCATCCCACATCACCGGTTCCAGGCGAACGCTGGTCCGGTGACCCCCGACAACGACGTTGTGGATCACAAGCGAGGAAGGGGTACTCTCGTGGTTGCGGCGCGACCGCCGCGGCAATCCTGCTTGCATGCGGGCATTCTAGCCAGCACTGGGTGGAATACAATCATTACGTGTGATAAATACCCATAAAGTTTTTATAGTTGCATTTCGATCGCAGTCGAATTACATGCAGGTGCGCGAGCTCAGCCCTGATCCTCGTCGGCGGCCAGCGTCGTCAGCGATAGCGCGTGGACTCCGCTGGCCAGTTCGCCGGCGAGTGTCTCATAGACGAGCCGCTGGCGCGCCACCCGGTTGAGCCCGGCAAAAGCCGGGGAAACCATGGTTACGGCGAAATGGGTTTCGCCTTCCGGCCGCGCCCCGGCATGCCCGGCATGGCGGTGCGACTCGTCCAATATCACGAGCCGGGTGGGCGCAAACCGGGCGGTCAGCTTGTCGCGGATCGTCTCGGCGACGCTCACGGCGCGCTCGGCTCGCGGTTTTCCGTGCGCTGCTGCAGCGCCGCCGCAGCGGCGAGAAAGCCGGCGAGATCATCGACGACGTGGTGGATGTAATCGCTGTCGGCCTCGGCCGCCGCCCAGTCGATCCCGTTGCGCACCCATGCCGTGGTCATGCCGAGCGCGGCGGCGGGAGCGAGGTTGCGGGCGATATCCTCGATCATCAGCGCGGTTGGCGCGGCGACCGCATGGCGCTGCAGCAACAGGCGATAGCCGGCGAGCGCCGGCTTGGGGTCGAACTCAGCGGCGACGATGTCGATGATGCCGCAGAACGAGTCGCTGAGCCCGAGATGATCGAGCAGCCGTTCGGCATGATGCACCGACCCGTTGGTATGGATGATCTTGCGCCCGTCGAGCTGCTTGAGCGCGGCGGCCAGCGCCAGGTCCGGCGGCACCCCGGCCAGGTCGATGTCATGGACAAAGGCAAGAAATTCGTGCGGGTCGATGTCGTCGCGCGTCATCAGCCCGCGCAGTGTCGTGCCATGCTCGCGGAAATAGGTCCGCCGCAGCTCCGCCGCCGCCTCCGGCGACACCGACAGGCGGTCGCAAATGAACTCGGTCATGCGCAGCTGGACCTGATCGAACAGGCGGCAGGACGCGGGGTAGAGGGTGTTGTCGAGATCAAAGATCCAGGTCTCGACAGAACCAAGCGGGCAGCGCTCGCTTCGGGTTGTATAGGCCATCTGCGGTCGCGCTCTACAAGTTGGCCGTCATTCCCGCGAAAGCGGGAATCCAGGGGCCCCAACATTCCAGCGGTCGCTCTGGACCCCCCGCTTTCGCGTCGCTTTCGCGGGGGTGACGCCAGCCGGTCGAAATCACACGCGGCATTGCAGCTATGTCCCTCAGCCGCGGCAGATAAGGCAGCGCCTCGCCGAGGACCGCGGCTTTCAGTGCCGGGTCGGCGGTGGCCAGCGCGGTGGGGGAGCAGGGCGGGGCGGCTGAACTCATCGGGCGCAAACTCTATCGCGGTTGATGTGGCGACGCCACTGCGGGGGCGGCGATATCGCAGCGCAGCTCGTCCCCCGCGGCAAAGCTGGCAACGGTCGCCCGCAAGGCCGCGATGCCGAGCCCCTTTTCCGCGCTGGTCAAATGGATCTCGGGGTGGGCGGCGCTGTGCCTGGCGAGCTTGCCGGCCACGGCTTTGGCGATCGCAATACGGGCGGTCGGGGCGAGCTTGTCGATTTTGGTCAGCACCACCTGATAGGAGAGGCCCGCCGCATCGCACAACTGCATGACGGGGCGGTCCGGCTCCATGAGGCCGTGCCGCGAATCGACCAGGAGACAGACGCGGCGCAGGCTTGCCCGCCCGCGCAGATAATTCTGTACCAGCCGGGTCCATGCCTCGACCGCGCTCTTCGATGCCGCAGCGTAGCCGTAGCCCGGCAGGTCGACCAGCATCAACCGGCGGTCGAGAACGAAGAAGTTGATCTGACGCGTGCGGCCAGGCGTATTCGAGGTGCGCGCCAGCATGCGCCGCCCGGTCAGCGCGTTGACGAGGCTCGATTTGCCGACATTGGAGCGGCCGAGAAAGGCGATTTCCGGAAGGGTCCCCTCCGCCATCGCCGCGGCATCGGCGGCGCCCGCGACGAAGCGGCAGTCGCGCGCGAACAGCAGCCGACCCGCTTCGAGCAGCTCCGGCGCGATGTCTCGCGCCGGAAACAGGTCGTTTGCCGCTTCCGGCGCGTTCAGGCCGCGCCTGCGCGACGCATGATCGTCCATTGCTGGGCGATGCTTAAGAGATTGTTCCATGCCCAGTAGATCACCAGCCCGGCCGGGAACGCCGACAGCATATAGGTGAAGACGATCGGCAGCATCATGAACATCCGCGCCTGCATCGGATCGACCGGCTGCGGATTGAGCTTTTGCTGCAGATACATCGTGACGCCCATCAGGAGCGGCCACGCGCCGACCATCAGGAGTGGACCGATCACCGGCAAGGTTTCAGGCGAGAACGGCAAGAGGCCAAACAGATTGACGAACGAGGTCGGGTCCGGCGCCGACAGATCGTGGATCCACCCGAAAAACGGCGCGTGCCGCATCTCGATCGTCACGAACAGCACCTTGTAGAGAGCGAAAAACACCGGGATCTGGATCACGATCGGCAGGCAGCCGGCCAGCGGGTTGGCCCCGACCTTCTTGTACATCGCCATGATCTCTTGCTGCTGGCGCGGTTTGTCGTCGGGAAAGCGCTCGCGGATCTTCGTCATCTCCGGCTGCAGCAGCTTCATCTTGCTCATTGCCGAATAGGATTTGTTGGCGAGCGGAAAGAACAGCACCTTGATGATCAGGGTCAGCAGCAGGATCGCCAGGCCGAAATTGCCGAGCAGCCCGAAAAAGAATTGCAGCGTCAGGAAAATCGGCTTGGTGAGAAAATAGAACCAGCCGAAATCGATGGTGCGGTCGAAGCGCGGTATGCCCGAGGCGGCATAGGCATCGAGCAGGTTCACCTCCTTGGCGCCGGCAAAGAGCCGCATCGAGGTTGCCGCCGTGCCGTCTGCCGGGACTGTGACGGTGGGGCCGAGGAAATCGGCCTGGTAGCGGTCGATTCCGCCTTCGACCACGTGCTGGAATTTCGCCTTGATCGTCTCGTCCTGCGGCGGAACGAGCGCGGTCAGCCAATACTTGTCGGTAAAGCCGAGCCAGCCGCCAGGAGACTCGACCGGTGGCTTGGCCGGATCGAGCGCGCTGTCACTGTAGTTGATCTCCTTCAGCGAGTCGCCGATGAGGCCGATCAGCCCCTCGTGGAGGATGTAATAGCCGGCGACCTGCGGTGTCCCGGCGCGGCTGATCAGCCCGTAAGGAGCGAGGGCGACCGGCGCACTGGTAGTGTTGCGCACAGCGTCCCTGATCGTGAACATGTAGTTGTCGTCGACCGCGACGGTGCGCGTGAAGACGAGACCAGCGCTATTGTCCCAGGTCAACGTCACCGGATGGGCGGGCCTGAGCGGTCCCTCCGATGCCGTCCACGGCGTGTTCTGGTCCGGTAATTTGACGCCGGTGGTGGCGGCGACCCAGCCGAATTCGGCGAAATAGGGCTCCTTGGTCCCGGTCGGCCACAGCAGCACAACTTCGGGGCTCTTGGGATCGACCGTGTCGCGGTAGCTCGCCAGGGTCAGATCGTCGATGCGGCCGCCTTTGAGCGCGATCGAGCCATGCAGGCGCGGCGTGTCGATGCGCACCCGTTTCTGCCCGGCGATCGCCGCCTGCCGCGTCTGCGGCGCCGGCGCCGCAGACGGGAC
>CAYMRQ010000179.1:0-9947 GCA_964392845.1 uncultured Rhizobium sp. | reverse complement strand
GATGCCCATCCGCCGACATCAGCCTGTATTGCCTCGCCATCTCGACCTCCCTGCGTCGCACCGCCTCATGTTAGCAAGCGGGAATGCGGGCGGACAGCATGTTTCAGGCGAAGCGAATGTGACTCAGAAAGGGGACGGTCCGACGTTCTCCCAACCATGGCGCCGGAAAAACTCCGCACGCTCCCGATCATCCAGCGACGCCAAGGTGCGCCCCGACCGGCTAAGCTCTTCGAACCATTTCCCGGCCCCGGCCGGCGTATACATGAAAAGTATCCGTGCGGTTTCGGCACCGGTGTTCTTCCAGGCGTGCGCGACCTCGCGCGGTATGAACGCGCATGTGCCAGGCCCGCCGACAGTGACCTGATCGCCAATCTTGCAGGTGATTTCTCCACTCAGCACGTAAATCACCTCGTCGCTGTCGCGGTGAAGGTGGAATGGCCCGCCGGCGGTGCCGACCGGCACGGTCTCCTCGAACATCATCACACTCTCGGCGGTCGCATCGCTCTGCAGCATCAGCGCCGCCGACCTGCCGGCCGTCGACATCGCCAACACCGGCGCCTGGCCCGGCAGCACAACAAAGCCCCTCGCATCCATCGTCGCGTCCTCCAGCTTGCGTCGAGACTGGCAAGGTTAGTTGGCACCCACCGCGTACCGCACCAGCGAGCGAACCGGGTAGGGCGGGTCTTGACCTGCCGGTGTAGCGACGGCGAATCAAGATCCGCCCTACGTTGCGGGCAATGTTAAATTGTAATCAATATTGTACAAAAGACTTCTCTGCGCCTCCATCGAATCGTTCATCTCGTTTAGAAGCTTGCTGATATTTTTTAGCTCTCTCAAAACATCTTTGAGAAGTTCTTCAGATAGGTTGTCATCCATACCCCACCCGCTCATAGATTACGCATTAGTGACGATGATCGCTTGCTTTTGTGTTCTGTGACGATCGTCGCCCTTACCGCAGCTTGCGGGCTATCGATCGGTGGCACGTGCAGCACTGGGTGACGCCGATGGTGACCATCCTCACGCCGCGTATTGCACCAGCGCGCCCGGCGCCGGGCAGTAGTCGAGGCACTCGCCGCACCCGGTGCATTTTTCCGGCTGGACCTCGTAGAGGTGGCGCGGCTCCAGCAGTTTCGGGCGGATCGCCGATTCCGGGCAGACCTCGCGGCACAGCCCGCAGGAATTGCAGATCGCGTAATCGATCTGGATCTTCATCGCCACCTAGCCTCGGCCGTTCGCCCCGGGTTGCCCCCACCCTTCCCTCCCGCGCTTGCGGGGGAGGGTGAAGACGCGTCAACCCGAGCTTCCCTCCCCCGCAAGCGGGGGAGGGTTAGGGAGGGGGTGACCTTCACCGGATCCCGCCGATCTGGTGCAGCAGATAGCCGAGCGCGTCCTCGACGTGATGCTGCGATTCCGGCGTGGTGCAATAGAAATCGAGCTGGAACTTGCCTTCCATGAAATGCATCAGCTCTTCGTCGCGCTGCGAGAGATGCTCGTGCCGCACCAGCGGGTCGTCGACCATTTTCAAGTAGGCCATGATGCCGAGGCAGTCATTGGCTTCGGTGTAGTAGGTCTGTGCCGCGCGGGCCAGCGGATGAATATGCGGAAACATCATCGACAGCCCGAAATAGGCCGGCAACGGCTGGACGTTGGCCTGGGCGATATCCATCAGCTCGCGCTCGTTCTTGACCCAGCCCTTGCCGATCAGGACGTCGGCGTGGAGCTTCGAATGCTTGCACTCGTCCCAGATCTGGCGGGCGCGCATGCGCTGCAGGTCGATGTAGTTTTCCTGGTCGCCGAGTGAGACCGAGAGCAGCTGCCCCGACATCTGCTTGATCGACATCTGCACGCCTTCGGCGGCATAGCCGCGCAGCGCGTGATCCTTCTTCCAGCCATCATCGTTGCTGGCCAGCTCCTGCTCGATGTCCTTGAGGGTGCGGTCGAGGATGATCCCCCAGCCTTTGAGGCATTTGTCGCGGGTCAGCTTGAGGCGGAACTCGGCGCCGGGCGCCCCGGGCATCGTCGGCCAGACAAACTTGTCGCAGAACTCTTCGAGGATCGGATGCATTGGGAGCCTCCCTGGCAACCCTTAGAACTTACCACCGAGATTGCTTCGCGGAGCCTGTCCTCGGGCGGCGCGAAGCGCCGACCCGTGGGCTCGCAATGACAGCAAAACAGTTGTCATTGCGAGGAGCGGAGCGACGCGGCAATCTCGTCGCAATCATTGTCCGTCCCGCCACACCTCTGGCGGCGGCGGGACCAGCGAGCGCCCGGTGGCGGCCTCGACGATCGAGCCTTCCGCCGGACAATACATCAAACAGGCCGTGCAACCCGGATAGGTGCAGGCATCGAGGTCGATCTCGATGCGGTGCAACGGCTCCAGCGCGACATAGACCGCGTTGATGTCGAGTTCGCGACAGACGATGTAGCACATCCGGCATTCGGTGCAGCGCTCGTGATCGATCTTCAGCGCGATCTTGGTTGCCATGGCCCGCCTCCCTCAATCGGTGACCCGTACCCGCGACACCGGTGGCGGCGGGGTCTGGCGCTGCAGCACGAAGTCGCTGACCTCGTGCAGAAAGCGGCGATAATCCTGGCGGGCGACGGCGCAGGCCCAGCGGCACATCTCGGCTTCGACCGGCTTCTCGACGAATTCCTCGACGATCCGCCGCCCCATGGCGATGTGGCTCTTATTCTCGATCGTCTGGCTGGTCAGGGTGCGCTTGATGTCGGGGTCGGCGATTGCCTCGGCCAAGGCCTCCATCCAGGCCAGTTCGATGATCTTGGGGCCGAGATTGAGCGCCGCGATGCGGATCGGATGCTTATAGGTCGCCAGGTTGCGCAGGGAGAACACGTAATAGGCGACCGCGGAATCGACCTTGAACGCGCCGTAGGGATGGCGGAACGCCTCCTTCTGCGTCGCGACGCAGCCCTGCCGCAAGAGCGCATCCATGTACAGCATCTCGTGCGTCGACTCGTCGACGATCTGCCGTGCGAACAGGTATTTGATGGACGGCGGAAAGTCGTTCATCTCGAGGCCCTGCCCCCAGCCGCCGTAGATGTAATAAAACATCCTCTCCAGGGTCCACAGCCGGCCGAACAACCGGCTGGCGGTATCCGTGTCGATGCCCCTCTCGCGCACCGCCGCGATGACGTCTTCCATCGGCGTCTTGCGGCTTTCCGTCCCGCTCGCGTCGATCAACTCCCGCGCGAGGGCTTTCCCTGGTAGATCCGCCATGGCGGGCTCCTTCCGATTTGCGTCCCGCGAGCGGGCGCAGGATCGCTCCGGTCGGCGCCCCGAAACAAGCGAAAATCCGCGGACGATGCCGAGGGCGAGCCAAATTGGGTTGCAGGAACGCGGGGTGCGGCCGATCATCGGCGATCGCACGCGTTGCCACGATGCGGCAAGCGAGAGGAGGCCTGCCCGATGGATCTGAGCTTCAGCGCCGAAGAGCTGGCGTTTCGCGACGAATTGCGCGGCTTTATCGCGGACAATCTGCCTGACGATATCCGCGACCGGATGCGGCTCGGTCATCCGGCGGAAAAAGCCGATACGATCCGCTGGCAGCGCATTCTCAATGCGCGCGGCTGGGCCGCCTACAGCTGGCCCCGGGAACATGGCGGGCCGGGCTGGACGCCGGTGCAGCGCATGATGTTTCTCGAGGAAAACCAGCTGGCGCCGGCGCCCGACATGCAGGTTTTCAACATCGGGATGATCGGCCCGGTGCTGATCCAGTTCGGCACCGACGAACAAAAGCGGCGGTTTCTGCCGCGCGCCGCCGATGTCGACGATTGGTGGTGCCAGGGGTTTTCCGAGCCGGGCGCCGGATCGGACCTTGCCGCCCTCAAGACCGCGGCAAAGCGCGAGGGCGACGAATACATCGTCAACGGCCAGAAGATCTGGACCTCGACCGCGCACATGGCCGATTGGTGCTTTGCTCTGGTGCGCACCGACCCGCAAGCGCCGAAACGGCAGGAGGGGATTTCGTTCCTGCTGATCGACATGAAGACGCCGGGCATCACGGTGCGCCCGATCATCTCGATCGACGGCACGCATCATCTGAACGAGGTGTTTTTCGACGATGTGCATGTGCCGGTCGAGATGCGCGTCGGGCCTGAGAACAAGGGCTGGGACGTCGCCAAATTCCTGCTCGGCAACGAGCGCTCCGGCATCGCCCGGCTCGGCAAGTCGAAAGAGCGGGTCAGGTTCGCCCGGGAGGCGGCTTCCGACATGCGCGCGGGCGGCCGGCCCTTGAGCGAGGATCACCAGTTCCGTCAGCGCATCGCCCAGCTCGAAACCGAGATCAAGGCGCTGGAGATTACCCAGCTGCGGGTGTTGTCGGCGCAGAAGGAAGGTGAGAGCAGGCAGGACCCATTGACCGCAGTGCTCAAGGTCAAGGGCACCGAGCTGCTCCAGGCAACGAGCGAACTGGTGATGGATGTCGGCGGTCCGCTGGCGATGCCCGACTGGGCGCAGGAACTGGCCGCGCTCAGCAACGAGCCGGAGTTGGGCCCGGTGTGGGCGACCGAGGCGACGCGCAGCTATTTGATGCTGCGCGCCGCCTCGATCTATGGCGGCACCAACGAGATCATGAAGAACATCGTCAGCAAAGCCGTGCTGGGGCTGTAACTGTTTCGGACTGTTGTCTCGGACCAGCGGCGATGCGTCCTTCGAGACGACCGCTTCGCGGTCTCCTCAGGATGAGGTAAGTCTGTGATACGACATGCAAATATTCCTCATCCTGAGGAGCGCCCCGGAGGGGCGCGTCTCGAAGGACGCAATACCGCCGTGCAGCGGTCGCGGTATATGTGCATCGCGGGCAGTCAAGCACGCGGGTGACGGGGAGGGGCTGGGGAAAGAGTTATGGATTTCGACTTCAGCGAAGAACAGCGCCTGCTGCGCGACAGCGTCGACCGGCTCTTGGCCGACCACTACGCATTCGACAAGCGCCGCGCCTATCTGGCCGAGCCCGAGGGCTGGAGCCGCGCCTTGTGGTCGCGCTATGCCGAGCTGGGGCTCCTGGGCCTCCCCTTTGCCGAAGAGCACGGCGGGTTTGGCGGCGGCGGCATCGAATTGATGCTGGTCATGGAGGCGTTCGGCCGGGCCCTCGTGCTGGAGCCCTATCTGGCGACAATCGTCTTGGCCGGGACCGCGCTGCGTCTCGCCGGCAGCGAGGCGCAGCAATCGGCGCTGCTGCCGCGCGTGGCGGAAGGCGAGCTGCTGCTCGCCTTCGCCCATGGCGAGCGCCAGGCGCGCTATGATCTCTCCGATGTGCTGACGACGGCCAGGCCGAAAGCCGGCGGCTGGGTGCTCGATGGCGCAAAGACCCTCGTCATACACGGCGACAGCGCCGCGACGCTGGTCGTCAGCGCCCGCACCGCCGGGAACCGCAACGACACCGACGGCATCACGCTCTTTCTCGTCGATGCCGCGGCCAACGGGGTGGCGCGCCGCTCCTACACGATGCGCGACGGCACCCGCGCCGCCGAGATCGCGTTGAGCGGGGTTGAGCTCGGCGCGGATGCAGTGCTCGGCGAGGTCGGCGCGGGCTATCCCGTCATCGAGCGGGTCGTCGAGGCCGGCATCGCCGCGACCGCCGCCGAAGCGGTCGGCGCGATGGAAACGATGCAGGCGATGACCCTCGAATACCTGAAGACCCGTCAGCAATTCGGCCGGCCGATCGGTCAGAACCAGGCGTTGCAGCACCGCGCCTCCGAGATGTTCATGTCCTTGGAACAGGGGCGCAGCATGGCGATGCTGGCGGCGATGATGGTCGACGAGCCGAACGCCGCCGAGCGCGCCCACAACATCGCGATGGCCAAGGTCGGGGTCGGCCAGGCGGCGCGCTTTGTCTCACAGAACGCAGTGCAATTGCATGGCGGCATCGGCATGACCGAGGAATACGCGGTCGGCCATTATTTTCGCCGCGTTATGGTCATCGAACACAGCTTCGGCGACACCGCCCACCACCTCTCGCGCCTTGCCGACGCGGTGCGGTGACACCGTTAGCCCCTACGGGGTGATCCGGTGAGGCGCCGGGATTTCACGTTCGGTCTGCTGCTGGCGGCCACCGTCGGCAGCGCTCGGGCGCAGCAACCGGCCAAGCAGCATCGGATCGCGATCGTCACCTCGGTGATACCGGCCTTCCTGATGACGGAATCGAGCGGCGATGCCGGTTCGCGCGCGCTGTTCGAGGAACTGCGCCGGCTGGGATACGCCGAAGGGCGCAACCTTGTGGTCGAGCGGTACTCCGCCGAGGGACATCCGGATCGTCTGCCTCCATTGGCCGGTGAGGTGGTGAGGCGAAACCCGGATCTGATTTTTGCGGCTGGCGACGCGGTTGCGGCCACGCTCGGCACGGCCACCCGTTCGATCCCGATTGTTGCAATCACCTCCGACCCGGTGAGGTCGGGGCTGGTCGCGGCCTTGCGGCGTCCGGGCGGCAACATTACCGGGGTCAGCGTCGACGCCGGCTTGGAAATCCTCGGCAAGCGGCTGCAGATGCTCAAGGAAGCCGCCCCCCTCGTATCCCGGGTCGCCTATCTGGATGTGAGTTCTTCATCGCAAAATGCCGTTGCACAGGAGTTGCGCGAAGCAACCCGGCGATTGGGCCTGTCGCTGATCGTCATTACCCTGCGGGAGTCGAATCGTGCCGAGTACGAGCGCGGCTGGCGGCGGAAATACGTTAGCCGGCGTAGGGCGGATAAGCGAAGCGTAATCCGCCGTCGTCGCGGTGGTCGGGTTCGGCGGACTGCGCTACGCTTGTCCGCCCTACGCTCCGAAGGAGAGCAGCGATGAGTGTCGAGCTAAATCACACGATCATTCCGGCGCGGGACAAATGGGCATCCGCCAAGTTCCTCGCCGACATCTTGAACCTCGAAGCCGGACCGGAGTGGGGCCATTTTGTGCCGGTCCGGACGAGCAACGGCGTCACGCTCGACTTTTCCGGCGCCGCGGAGTTCCGGCCGCAGCACTACGCCTTTCTGGTCGGCGAAGCCGAGTTCGACGCGGCGCTCGCCCGCATCCGCGCCGCCGGTGTGCCGCACTACGCGAATTTCCGCCGCGAGCAGCCCGGCGAAATCAATCACTTCTATGGCGGTCGCGGGGTTTATTTCGACGACCCGAACGGTCACCTCATGGAATTGATCACCCGGCCCTACGGCGAAAAACCCGAGCAGGTTTAGCGTCGTACTCTCCCCTCGTTCTGCGCCCGAGGCCGGGGGGTTGCCCGTGGTGTCGTCCGTCCCCATGTAAGGACGGCAATTGCCAATCGGGTAATATTGGCGGCAAATCGAGCGGTTCCCCGGTATGGCGCAAAATTCCCTGCTCGGACGAAAAAATTCCCTGCTCGGGCGAAAAAATTCCCTGCTCGGGCGAAAAAATTCCCTGCGCGGCGGCAAAATTTTCCCTGCTTGTTGCATGGGAATTTCGCATAAACACCGTAAATCCAATAGGTTGCGGGCATAGATGACGAAAAATTCCCTGCTCGCAGGGAATTTGCCGTTGGCCCCCGGCGCGATTACACCGAGCAGAGCCGGTCGGGACCGATATCGAGATGGATGTGGTCGTGATGCTCGGCGTTGCTGTCGGGGGTCAGCACGACCGAGAAATAGCCGCAGGCCCGGCGCGCGAGACGGCGCAGGAATAAGCGCTTTGGTCCGGGCCCGTGCCAATCGTGCTTGACGCTGACCGTGCTGCCGTCGGCCAGGCGAAAGCCGCCGACGTCGATCGCCCGGCCGAAGGCGTGCTGGCTGAGGTGGCTGCCGCCGTTGATCGCGCGGCAGGAAAAGCTGCCCATATGATTGATGCGGACGACCCGCCGGCCAAGCTCGGTCGCCGCGAGGGGCTGCACCACCTCGCGCTCGAAATCGTCGAGCCGGCTCGCCAGCGCGCAGCTCATCACCGCCGGATGGTTCAGCCCCGCCGCGACCCGGCTGACCCGCACCGCGGTATCGACCTGGCATCGCGACGACGGCGCGTCGACCGAAGCGAGCGGGCGATAGACGACCTCTTGGTTGGTGAGCCGGGCGAGACAGGCGCGCCCGCTCAGGGTCGAGGGGCCGGTCGTTCCGCCGCAGCCGGCGAGCAGCAGAACGGCGCCGCCGAGCGCCGCGAGCCAGCCGGAATGCCGCATGCCCCGATGGTTTCCCGTGAATGTCCGGCCCGGCTGTTACGCCAAAGCCGCGCCCGGTCAAGCCGGCCTGTCGGCCGGCCTGCGGCAGCCCCGCGAAAGCCGCATCGGATCAATCGATTGAGGCGAGGCGCCGGCGCCTCATGTGCGATGCCGGCGCGCCGGCAAACACGGCGGCTTCCAGGCGCGATTCGGGTGTTATTCGGGAAATGGCGGTGCGTTGCCCGGCGGCAACCCGACCTGGAACACATTGAGCGTGTTGGCGATCAGCGTGTAGTAGCCGATGATGCCGATCACCTCGACGAGCCCCTGCTCGCCGAGCGCGGCGACCGCCGCGGCGAAGCTGTCATCCGACAGGCGCTGGGTGCGAAAGATCTCGCTGCAGATGCGATGGACGAGCGCCTCGTCCCTGGCGGCGAACAGCGGCGTGCCGCCGGTGCGGATCGCCTCGATCGCCGCGCTCGGCACGCCGGCCTTCTCGGCCAGCGGGGCATGCGCATACCATTCGTATTGCGCGCGCCAGAACCGCGCGGTGGCGATGATCGCCAGCTCGGACAGCCGGTCCGGCAGCGAGGTGCCCCACCGCAAATGCTCGCCGAGCTTTGATGCGTGCTCGCAAATCTCCGGCGCCCGGATCAAGAGCTGGAACGGGCCGCCGAACCGGCCGCGCGCGCCGGCGATGATCTGGTCGTGCACGCGCTTCTGCGCCGGGTTCATCTCGGCTTCGGCGATCTCGCGATAACGGCTCATGGCTGGGTTCCTTCTCTTGTCGGCCGCGCATCATAGCCGAGCCGCCGCGCCCTGGTCATGCCACGGCGAGGTTACGGCGAATTAATTCGTGTGAAAGCGGCCTGTCACCTTGCCCTCCCCATGTTGGTGCGATCATCCGCGCAGCAGGAGCTTGCTCATGACAGAGTTTCCGGCGGGCCCCGTCCGCCAGCCCTGGTTCGGGAAAACCCGTGCCGCCGCTCTCGGGTTCGGTCTTGGCGCGACGCTAGCGCTATCGCCGTTGGTAGCAGCGCAGAGCCCGCCCGCTGTGGGCGAATCGGCGCCGGCCTCGCCACAGGCGGCACCATTGTTGGCGCAGCCAAGTTTCGCCCCGCTGGTGAAACGGGTGCTGCCCGCGGTGGTGAACATCTCGGTGACCGAAAAGGCGGGCACAAATGTGGTGTCCGAGCAATTGCCCGAATCGTTTCGCGGCTCGCCGTTCGAGGATTATCTGAAGCGCTTTTTCGACGAGCGCGGCGGCGGCCAGCGTGGCCCGCGCCGGTTTTCCGAGCGCCCGGGAGAGGAAGGAGGGGTAAAGCGGATCGCGCTCGGCTCCGGCTTCATCATCGACCCGGCCGGAATCATAGTGACCAACAACCACGTGGTCGGCGAGGCCGCCAAGGTCGAGATCATCCTCCAGGACAACACCAGGTACCCGGCGCAGATCGTCGGCCGCGACCCGCACACCGATCTCGCCGTGCTGAAGATCAAGGCCGACAAGAAGCTGCCTTATGTCGCCTTTGGCGACAGCGGCGCGGCCCAGGTCGGCGACTGGGTGATCGCGGTCGGCAATCCGTTTGGCCTCGGCGGCAGCGTCACCACCGGGATCATCTCGGCGCGCGGGCGCGACATCCACGCCGGCCAGTTCGACGACTTCCTGCAGATCGACGCGCCGATCAACCGCGGCAATTCCGGCGGGCCGACCTTTAACCTGAACGGCGAGGTGATCGGCATCAACACCGCGATCTTTTCGCCCAATGGCGGCAGTGTCGGGATCGGCTTTGCGGTACCCTCGAACGTCGCCAAAGCCGTCGTGGCCCAGCTCGAGGC
>CAYMRQ010000178.1:0-9972 GCA_964392845.1 uncultured Rhizobium sp. | reverse complement strand
CGCCAATGCCCTACCGCCTCCTCAAATTGGCTGAGGCTCGATGGTAAGCGGGATCGGCGTTGTCAATCGCGTATATCGGCAATGACCTCTCGGGAGTGTTGAGCGATGCAGTGGAGCCAGAATCGCATCCTGACGACCCACACCGGCAGCCTGCCGCGACCGCCCGAGCTGACCCATCTCTATGTCCAGCGCGCCCGCGGCGCCGCGATCGACAAGGCCGAGCTCGACCGGCTCGGCAAGGCGGCGCTCAGCCGCATCGTCGACAAGCAGATCGAGGCCGGCGTCGACATCGGCAACAATGGCGAGCAGCAGCGCGAAGCCTTCTTTCTCTATGTCCGCCACCGCATGAGCGGCTTCGGCGGCAGCTGGCAGCGCTGGCCGCGCGGCGACGTTGAGCGCTACCCGATCCTCAAAGCACAGATGGCGCAGATGCTGGCGGCGCGCGAGGCGGTCGGCAATTACCAGCCGCCCAAGGCGATCGGCGAGGTGCGCTATGTCGACGACAGCGAACTCAGGGCCGAATGCGGCGATTTCCGCGCCGCGCTCGACGCGCGCCCGGGTGCCTTTGTCGAGCCGTTCATGACCGCGCCCTCGCCCGGGATCATCGCCGCGGCGATGAAGAACGAATATTACGATAGTGATGCAGCCTATCTCGCCGCGGTCGCCACCGCCTTGCAGATCGAGTACGAGGCGATCGTCAAGTCGGGCTTTCTGTTGCAGCTCGATTGCCCCGATCTGGCGCTCGAGCGGCACCTCACCTACAACGACCGGCCACTCTCCGAGTTTCTCGGCTTTGTCGAGCGCGTCATCGAAGCCATCAACCACGCGATCGTCAACGTGCCGCGCGACCGGGTGCGCCTCCATGTCTGCTGGGGCAATTACGAGGGCCCGCACGACCGCGACGTGCCCTTGGCCGACATCCTGCCGATCCTCGAGAAGGCCAATGTCGGCGGCTTTGTCTTGCCGTTCGCCAACCCGCGCCATCAGCACGAATATCGGGTGCTGGCTAAGTATCCGCTGGCCGACGATCAGATCATCGCCGCCGGCGTGATCGACGACCTGACCGGTTTCGTCGAGCACCCGGAAGTCGTCGCCGACCGGTTGGAACGCGTCGCGCAGGCGGTCGGCGATCCGAAGCGCATCATCGCCGCGACCGATTGCGGCTTCGACACCTCGGCCGGGATGGGCCGCGTCACCGACGACGTCGTCTGGGCCAAATTGAAGGCGATGGCCGACGGCGCCAAGATCGCCTCGCAGCGGCTCGGGCTTAGCTGAGGCGCGGATAGAGGTCTTTCGTTCATGCAAGCCGCTGCTTGGGTGCCGTCAGCCCGGACCAATAACGGAGAGCCCTAATGCCAAAAGCTATCGGGTGCGGTCGAGCATTGGAATCATTACGAAGACGAAATACAATTTTTGATCCTGGAAGATGACACAAAGCGCTGTACCACAGGCTATGTTCTAAAAAATTCCCAGACAATTCAGCGAAACGGCAATTGTAAATAAGTTACATGCAAAGCCAGCTGCGCGTCGGCCGCGGCGGATGGCTGATGGCGGTACGCGGTTTCGGCGAAGAATATGTAGGCGACGACATGAATTTCACCACCCCAGCGCGTAGGCGGCGCGGCGCGGGTCGGCGCCGGCTTCCATGATGCCGCGCTTGGTATCGGTGCGGATCGCGCAGACCGCGCCGGCGAGCCAGATCCAGTCGGGCCAGCGCTCGACCTGGTGGCCGCGCCGGGCCAGCTCGGCGGTTACCGCCTCGGGGATGCGGCCTTCGATATTCAGCCGCCCGGGGTAGTAGTCATAGGGCGCGAACGACGAGGGATAGCTGTAGCTGGCGAAACGCGGGCTCTCGATCGCGCTCTGCACGTCCTGGCCATGCACGAAGATGTTGAGCAAGACCTGCAGCATCGCCTGGCTCTGCACATCGCCGCCCGGCGTGCCGAACGGCAGGAACTGCTCGCCATTGCCCTTGATCGCCAAGGCTGGGTTGGGCGTCAGGCGCGGCCGCTTGCCGGGCGCGACCCCGGCGGGATGGCGCGGGTCGGGGCGCGATTGCGAGCCGCGGTTGGAGGGAATGAACCCGACCCCGGGCACCACCGGCGAGCCGTAGGAGCCGTCGCTCGGCGTCGCCGAGAAGATGTTGCCCCAGCGGTCGGCGACGCAAACGTACGAGGTGTCGGGTTCGGGGTTCGGGTTGGGCGGGCTGGCGCGCAGGCGCTGCGCGGATGCCCCCAACTCACCGGGCGGCGGCATTTCCGGCCAGGCCTTGTCCGGCCGGATCAGCTTCCTGCGCGCGGCGGCGTATTCCGAGGAGATCAGCGTCGGCAAGGGGACGTGGCCGAGCGCCGGGTCGGTGTAATAGGCCTCGCGGTCGGCGAAGGCGAGCTTCAGCGCCTCGGTCAGGGTGTGCACGTAATCGGCGCTGTTGTGGCCGAGCGCCCGCAAATCGGTGCCTTCGAGCAAGGCCAAGGTCTGCAGCAGCACCGGACCCTGGCACCAGGCGCCGCAGGTGAAGACTTCGAGGTCGCCAAAGCGGCGCCGCTCCGGCGGCCCGACCGGCGAATGGTATTCGGCGAGGTCCTCGGCCGAGAGGAGGCCGCCCTCCTCCTTCATGAAGGCGATGATCTTCCGGGCGATGTCGCCGCGATAAAAGGCGTCGCGCGCGGCTTCGAGCCCGGCTTCGCGGCCGCGCCCATTGGCGCTGCGACTCATGGCGGCCTTCTCCTCGTCGGCCATGTATTGCAAGGAGGCGCCGAGATCGCTCTGGCGGAACAATTCGCCGGCCTCCGGCACGCGGCCGTTCGGCAGGTAGACCGCCGCGCTCGACGGCCAGGAGGCATGGCGCTCGGCGTGCTTCCGGAGGCTCGCCGCCATCAGCGGGTACATCGGAAAGCCGTCGCGCGCGAGCCTTGTCGCCGCCGCCGCGACCGCGCCAAAGCTCATCGTGCCGTAGCGCCGGAGCGCGGTGATCCACGCATCGGGTGCCGCCGGAACGACGGTGCGCAGCACGCCGACCGGGATCTTGCCGCCATGCTCGCGCATGAACAGTTCGGGGTCGAGCGCCTTTGGCCAGGGGCCGAGCCCGGCGATCGTCACGACCTCGCGCTTCTCGGCATGGTAGATCAGGATCGGTGCGACGCCGGCGCAATTGACGAGGTCGCTCTGCACGACGCCGAGCGCGATGCCGGCGGCGACCCCGGCATCGATCGCGTTGCCGCCGGCCTGCAAGATGTCGAACCCGGCCGTCGCCGCGAGGTAATGCCCGGCAGCGATGGCGTGGCGGGTGACGGCGATGGTCGGCCGATGGGCAAACTGGGGTGCTGAGGCGGTCATGGCGGTTCCTCCGCGAAACTGTGCCGCCGAGCTTAGCGCCGGATCGCCTGCTCGTTGAAGAAGTATCGTGAAGCAGCGTTGGTCAGGCGCTACCCTGGATTTATGCCGAGCCGTCGCACGATAACCCGCCGATCGCTGCTGATCGGCGCCACGGCCGGGTTTGTAACGAACGGCGCAGGGCGCGCACGGGCGGCCGCCGGTTACCCGTTCACCCTCGGCATTGCGTCGGGCAATCCGACAGCGAACGGCGTGGTGCTGTGGACCCGCCTGGCGCCCGAGCCGCTGTCGCCCGATCCGGCACGACCCGGCGGCATGCCGCCGGTTGCCGTGCCGGTCCGCTGGGAGATCGCCGAAGACCCGGCGATGCGGCTTGTGGTCGGGCACGGCACCGTCGAGGCCGAGCCCGAATTCGCGCATTCGCTGCACATCGAATGCACCGGCCTCAAACCGGCGCGCGACTATTGGTACCGCTTCATCGCCGGTGGCGACGCAAGCCGCACCGGCCATACCCGTACCGCCCCGGCACGAGGCGCCGCGCTCGCTAGCCTGCGTTTCGGGTTTTGCTCGTGCGCCAATTACGAATTCGGCTATTTCTCGGCCTATCGCCACCTCGCTGCGGAAACGCCCGATCTGGTGCTGTTTCTCGGCGACTACATCTATGAGCACGCGAGCCAGTCGGCGACGCGGTTGCGCTCCCACAGCGATGGGGTGGAGGCGACCGATCTGCGGACCTATCGCAATCGTCACGCGCAATACAAGACCGACCCGGATCTCCAGAAGCTGCACGAAGCGGCGCCGTGCCTGGCCACCTGGGACGACCACGAGGTCCAGAACGATTATGCCGACCGCTGGTCGCCGGATTTTGCCGATCCGACGGTGTTTCTCGCGCGCCGGGCGGCGGCCTATCGCGCCTTCTGGGAGCACATGCCGCTGCCCCGCTCGGCGCTGCCGCAGGGGCCGAATGCGACGATCTACGGCCGCTTCGATTTCGGCGGCCTCGCCAGCTTTCTGGTCGTCGACAGCCGCCAGTACCGCTCGCGTCTGGCATGCGATTCGGGCCCGAGAGGCGGCGCCAAGCAGCTGGTCGACGCGACCTGTCCGGAGCGCCTCGATCCGCGCCGCAGCTTACTCGGCATGGCGCAGGAGGCCTGGCTCTACGAGCATTTTCGCACGCGCCCGGCGCGCTGGAACGTGCTCGCGCAACAGCAGCTGATGGCCGAGTTCAAGGAGCGGCTGGACACTGGCGAGATCGCCCACTGGTCCGACGACTGGAACGGCTATCCGGCGGCGCGGCAGAGACTATTGCAGCAGATCCGCGACACCCGCCTGGCCAACCCGGTGGTGATCAGCGGCGATATCCATTCATTCTGGGCGAATGATCTGAAGCTCGACTTCGACGATTCGAGCGCCCCGGTCATCGCCTCGGAGTTCGTCGGCAGCTCGATCACCTCAACGCCACCGCCCCATGGCAAGTTCGTCGCCTGGGTCGCCGAGAACCCGCATATCCATTTTTTCGAGAGCCGCAAGCGCGGCTATGTCAGCGTCGAGCTGCGGCCGCAGCGCATGGAAGTCGCCTTCCGCGCCGTCTCCCATGTGCGCGACCCGGCCGCCGATGTCGCGACCCTGCGGCGCTTCGTCGTCGAGGACGGAAGGCCGGGGCCGCAACCGGCCTGACTGGGTTTCCCGCTGCACGGTCGGCTGCATTGGCGCGGCGCGTCCTTCGAGACGCGCCCCCTCATCCTGAGGAGCCGCCGCAAGGCGGCGTCTCGAAGGGCGGGCGCTCCTCAGGATGAGGGTAAATCTATGATGGGATTAAGTGAACACCTCATCCTGAGGAGCCCGCGGAGCGGCCGTCTCGAAGGACGCACGATCGTCCGACGCTACGTCGCGGCCGGGCTTTTCGCGCGGCGCGGCGCGGCATAGGTGTGCTCGGCGGCCGGGAAGCGGCCGTGGCGCACCTCCTCGGCATATTCGCGCGCCGCCGCCCGGATCTCGTCGCCGAGCTGGCGATAGCGCTTGACGAAGCGCGGGGTGAACTCGGTGAAGAGGCCGAGCATGTCGTCGATCACCAGGATCTGCCCGTCGCAGGAAGGCGAGCCGCCGATGCCGATCGTCGGCACCGCGACCGCGCCGGTCAGCTCGCGCGCCAGGCTCTCGGCGACACCCTCGATGACCAGCGAAAACGCCCCTGCCTCGGCGATCGCGACGCCGCCCTGCATGATCTTGTCGTGCTCGCCGGCCGCGTGGCCGCGCGAGCGGTAGCCGCCCAGCGCGTTGACCGATTGCGGGGTCAGCCCGACATGGCCCATCACCGGCACGCCGCGCCGGGCGAGGAAGGCAACGGTCTCGGCCATCTCTTCCCCGCCTTCGAGCTTGACCGCGGCGCAGCCGGTCTCGGCGAGCACCCGCGCGGCGGCGCGAAACGCGTCGGCCGGCGAGGCCTGATAGCTGCCGAACGGCAGATCGACGACAACGAGCGCGTGCTCGGTCGAGCGCACCACGGCCGCGCCGTGCGCGATCATCATGTCGAGGCTGACCGGCAACGTGCTGTCGAAGCCGTAAACCGTCATCGCCAGGCTGTCGCCGACCAGCAGGAGATCGACCTCGTGGTCAATGAGGCGCGCCACCGAGGCGGTATAGGCGGTCAGGCAGACCAGCTTGTCGCCGCCCTTGCGGCTCTGGATCTGCGTCACCGACAGGCGTTTCGGCCGGGCCTGGGTGCTCATCGCCGCCGCCCTACCCGATCGGCGCGGTCGCCGCTGCCAGCCAGCGCGCGGTTTCCGGGTCGACGAGCGGGGCGATCACCTCGCGCACCCGCGCCTGGTAGGCGTCGAACCAGGCGATCTCGTCCTCTGCGAGCAGTTCGCGCGCGACCAGGGCGCGGTCGATCGGCGCCAGGGTCAGCGTCTCGAAGCACAGCATGTCGCGCTCCTGGTTTGTCCCCGGGGCACCTTCCGAGGGCTGCACGACGACGAGGTTCTCGATGCGGATGCCGTAGGCGCCGGTCTTGTAGTAGCCGGGCTCGTTCGACACGATCATCCCGGGTAAGAGCGGTTGGGCGTTCGGCGCCTTCGAGATCCGCTGCGGGCCTTCGTGCACGCTGAGGTAGCTGCCGACGCCGTGCCCGGTGCCGTGGTCGTAATCGAGCCCCTTCTGCCAGAGCGCGCGGCGGGCGAACGGGTCGAGCTGCGCCCCGGTCGTGCCTTTCGGGAAACGCGCCGTCGCCAGCGTGATATGGCCCTTGAGGACGCGGGTGAAGCGGTCGCGCATTTCCGCGCTCGGGGTCCCGATCGCGATCGTGCGGGTGATGTCGGTCGTGCCGTCGAGATACTGCGCGCCCGAGTCGAGCAGAAAGAGCGTCCCCGGTTCGAGCCGCTTCTCGCTCTGCGGCGTCGCCCGATAATGCACGATCGCACCGTTCGACCCGGCGCCCGAGATCGTCGGGAAGCTCAGATCGCGGAAATGCTCGCCGGTGCGGCGCAGCGCTTCGAGCCGGTCGCTGGCGGCGATCTCGCGCAGTTCGCCCTTCGGCGCCTCGCGCGCGAGCCAGGCCAGAAAGCGGGTGACCGCGGCGCCGTCGCGGCGATGCGCGGCGCGGGTGCCGTCGAGCTCGACCGGGTTCTTGCAGGCTTTCGGCAACAGGCACGGGTCGGCGGCGCGATGGATCCGGGCGCCGGATGCTTCGAGCCGGTCGAAGATCCACGAGGCGGCGGTCGCCGGGTCGACCTGGACCGGCGCTCCGGAGGCGGCGAGCTGATCGAGCGCGGGGCCGAGCCGCTCGGGCATCTCGATCGCGACGCCGTTGCCGAGATGGCGCTCCAGGCCGGGAGCGAGCTTGCGCCGGTCGATGAACAGCGTGACGCCGCCGTCCGGGCGCAGCATCGCAAACGACAGCGGCAACGGCGTGTGCGGCACGTCGCCGCCGCGGATGTTGAGCAGCCAAGCAATCGATTCCGGGCTCGTCAGCACCGCCGCCGCGGCGCCTTCCTCGGCGAGCGCGCGGCCGAGCCGGGTGCGCTTCGCTGGCGCGCTCTCACCGGCAAAGCGGTCGGGATGCGGCACCACCGGCGCCAGCGGCATCGGCGGCCGCCCCGGCCAGATTCGGTCGATCGGGTTGGCAACCGGCTTGAGGCTCGCGCCGGCGCGTTCGGCGCCGGCTTTCAGGCGCTCAACCTCCTGCGGCGTGTGCAGCCACGGGTCGTAGCCGACGACCATGCCTTTGGCCAGCGCCCCGGCAAGCCAGCGCGCCGCCGGCTCGTCGATCAGGTGGCGGATCTCGAAAAGCGCGGCATCAGCTTGCGCCGCCGCCTGCAGCGTGTAGCGGCCGTCGACGAAGAGGGCGGCGCGATGGCCAAGCACGATCGCCAGCCCGGCCGAGCCGGTGAAGCCGGTCAGCCAGGCCAGACGCTGGCCGCAGGACGGCACGTATTCGCCCTGATGCTCGTCGGCCCGCGGCACGATGAAGCCGTCGAGATGCCGCGCCGTCAGCTCCTCGCGCAACAACGCCAGCCGAGCCGCGCGGGGAAGCCGGATGAAATCCTCGGATGCGAGGCCGTCGCGATAATCCTGCGCCAGCCAGGCCCGCATCGCTTCCAATGCCTCGGCCAGCGCCGGCGGGGTCGGGTCGGCGACCAGGGCATGCCAGGAGGCGCCGATCTCGGGCGGCGCGGCCAAGACGCCACCGATCAGCGCGGCGACGCCGTCGGGGTCGAGCGCCGACCCGGCTTTCTTCAGCAAATCCGCCAACCGGCGCCGATCCGGCGCTGCGCCTGGTGCCGTCATCGACCGCTCCTGTTCATCGCTCGCTCACTTTAACTCAAATGCCTTGGGCTTGGAGATGGTGTCTAGAATCATCTAGGGACACCCCGTGGCCGGGTTTGACCCGGCCACCCACGTCTTGTCATGCGTCATGGCCGAAGTAGACGTGGATGCCCGGGACAGGCCCGGGCAAGGGGGTTTTCTTTTGCTGCGAATTTCGGTGGGACGGCCTGCATGCTCAGTGCCGCGCTGAGCGCGCACCTTGTTGCGCCGCCGTAATTGTGTCCGGAATGCGTCATACCTACTGACATTTGCATGGCTGATCTGCGATCTTTCAGATGGTCTCGTGTGGTTCGGTTCCCATTTTTGCAGTGCACCATAATGGTGAGGAGTTGAAACAATGTCGCTTATCAATCTCTTTGTTGCGGCGCGTTCCGCGATCGCGAGATGGGGGCAGCGGCGCCGCGCCTATGGCGAGCTGATGGCACTCGATGACCGCTCCCTCGCGGATATCGGCATCCGCCGCGAGCAGATCCGGGCGATTGTCGACGCCCACCACGAGGCGGCCCGCCGCGCCCCGGCGCCGGCCCGCGCGCCTGCCCCGAGCCACCGCCCGGCCGGGCTCGCTGCCGGTCACCGCTGACTGCCGCGGACCCGATCCGATCGCTGACCGGACCGCAAGATCAGGGTCGACCATCCTTCGATGACGAGGCGGCGCTCCAGGCTTAGGCCCTGAGCCCGGTGCGCCGCCACGACCAACGCCTCCTGGCGCCTTAGCAATCCGGCCAGAACGGCGACCCCGCCCGGCGCGATGGCGCGCCCCAGATCGCGCGCCATCAACGCCAGCGGGCGGGCGAGAATATTCGCGAAAATCAGATCGTATTCCGCGCCGCGCAAGGCGCTGCTGCGGTAGCCCGGGGCGCAGACCACGCGCACCTGCCCGGCGAGCCCGTTGCGCCGGACGTGATGGGAAGCGACCCGCACCGCGCCACAATCGACATCGCTCGCCACCACCCTGCGGTGCAGCCGCTTTGCCGCGGCGATCGCCAGGATTCCGCTGCCGGTGCCGATGTCGAGCGGTCGCGCGAAGCGGCGGCGCCGCGCCAGGAAGTCGAGCGCCACCAGGCAGCCGCGGGTCGATGGGTGCTCGCCGGTGCCGAACGCCGTCGCCGCGTCGATCTCGATGGCGATCGCTCCCGCCGGCACCGCGCCCTGCCAATGCGAGCCATGAACGAAAAACCGGCCGATCCGCAGCGGCGGAAAGGCGCGGCGATTTTCCGCCAGCCAGTCGCGCTCGGGCAATCTCTCTTCAACGATTTGAACGAGCCTGCCGCCGGAAGCGGCGGCGGCGAGCGCGAGCCGCACCTCCAGCGCCGCGTCCAGCACCGGCGCGCGCGGATAGGCTTCGACATGCCACAGCGCGGCGTCCTCGGCGACTTCGAACGCGCTGACCGCGCCAGCCACCTCGTCGAGCGCCGCGGCGACAGCGAGTGCCGCATCGGCGCCGGCCACCTCCGCGGCGACCCGCGACTGTCCCTTCATCGGGCAGGTTTGCCCGGGAGATAACGGGTCGGATGCGCCAGGACTGTGTCCGCTGTCCACGCCGACTGTTCGGCATCGAGTTCGACGCGCGTCAGAATTGCAATCAGCTGATCTCTGTCGCCGCGCCGCAGGGCGTCGTCGAATTCTTCAAGCAACCCGGCGTCGTACAGCCGTTCATTGACGGTCATGCCGCTATAGCCGCCGCGCTCGGGGGGCTCGGGGAAGAGGGTCATTGTTTCGTCGGCTCTCGTTTTCGCCATCCCCCCTAAATTGCCATGCAACCCGCTTCCGCCAATGCCCCCGGGGGAGGGCGGCGGTCACGCGCGCTCGACAAAG
>CAYMRQ010000177.1:9810-10068 GCA_964392845.1 uncultured Rhizobium sp. | reverse complement strand
GGCTTCAACGCCGGCTCGGCGGTGACGGCCGGCGGCAATGCCGGAATGGCGATGGCGGTCACCCAGATCGCGGCGGCGACGGCGGCGCTGACCTGGATGTTCGTCGAATGGGCCTTGAAGGGGAAGCCGAGCATTCTCGGCATCTGCTCCGGCGCAGTCGCCGGGCTGGTTGCGATCACCCCGGCATCGGGCTTCGTCGATCCGCGCGGCGCGCTGATCATCGGCATCGCCGCCGGAATCATCTGCTACTGGGGTGTC
>CAYMRQ010000177.1:0-9800 GCA_964392845.1 uncultured Rhizobium sp. | reverse complement strand
GCGCCCTCCTGACCGGCGTGCTCGCGGTATCCGCGATTGGTGGCGACGGCAAGAGCGGCCTGATCGACGGCAATGCCTACCAGGTCGTCATCCAGCTCTATGGGATCGTCGTGGTCGCGCTCTATGACGCGATCGTCTCGCTCATTCTGTTGAAGCTGATCGACCTGACGATCGGGCTGCGGGTCGATGTCGACACCGAGCGCGAGGGCCTCGACCTCGCGATTCACGGCGAGGTCGTGCAGTAGGGGGGTCACCATGGTCGGCCGCCCCGGCCCCGAAGCCGGGGCGGCGATCGTTCAACCACCACGCAACTGCCGGATTTCCGGGCAAATTGTGGCTGCCATGCAAGGTGGTCCGGGAATCCGCCATGGAAACATCAGTATGGTTTCTCGATCACCCTAAAGTGCAGTAAGTCCGTCCCCAAATCTGACTGCGGCGGGCAAGTCGGTGTGGACTGGCGCCTCGGATCACCCCAACTGCCAAGGAAGAAGCGCGATGAAACGAAACTTGTCGAGGGGCGTGCGGATCGGCCTCGGTTGCCTGATTGCGGTGGCGTGGCAAGTCGGGGCTGTCCCCAGAGCGACAGCGCAACAGCCGCCCACATCGCTCGCACCCGGCGCCCCGGCGCCGGAGGCGGCGCCCGCCCCGACCGCGATGACGACGCCGGCAATGACCGGTCCGCTCGTCGCCAACCCGAACCCGTTGAGCTTCGACGCCGGACCGCTCAACAAGATCTATTTCACCGGCACTATCAGCGCCCTCGGGCTGTTCCAGAGCGATCCGGTCCCCGGCGACCACAGCGCCAACGGCGATTTGAGCAACGGCCTGGTTTCGCTGCAGAACACCGAAGGCTTGGTGCAATTCTTTCTTCAGGCCGGCGGCTATACCTTCCCGACGCTCGGCTCGCCCTATGTTCACCACGTGGACCGGGCGACCGGCGGTTTCTTCTCGCCGGTCCCGGTCGGTTACCTCAAGCTGGTGCCGAACGATGCGTTCTCGATCCAGGCCGGCAAGCTGCCGACCCTGATCGGCGCCGAATATGCCTTCACCTTTCAGAACATGAACATCGAACGTGGTCTGTTGTGGAACCAGGAGCCGATTGTCAGCCGCGGCGTCCAGGCCAACTACCTCGCCGGGCCGCTTGCTCTGGCGGTGTCGCTCAACGACGGCTTCTATTCCGACAGCTACAACTGGCTGACCGGCTCCGTCGCCTGGACCATCGACAAACAGAATACCCTGAGCCTCGTCGGCGGCGGCAATTTCGATCATACCGATAAGAACGCGTTTTCTTGTCGCCTGGCAAACTGTCTGTTTAAGACTCCGTTCTTCCAGAACAACGGCCACATCTTCAACATCATCTATACCTACAACGCGGCGCCGTGGACGATCACACCGTACTTCCAGTATACCCATGTCCCGGGCAGCGCCTTCTTTGGTGTGCCAAGGGATGCCACGACAGTCGGCGGAGCGGTCCTCGCCAATTACACGATCAACGACAATGTCAACCTGGCCGGCCGCTGGGAGTACATCAGCTCGAACGGCCCCGCCAATTCGCCTAACCTGCTCTACGGGCCGGGCAGCGCGGCATTCTCGTTCACCTTCACCCCGACCTACCAGCAGGGGATTTTCTTCGTGCGCGCCGACGCATCGATCGTCAAGGCCACCGACACGACGCCCGGGTTCGCTTTCGGCAAGACCGGGACCAGCCAAACGCAAGGCCGTTTCGTGCTCGAAACCGGTATAATCTTTTAGCCGACAGGCGGCCGGCTGTTGGCACGGTTCCTGCGAGATTTGCTGCGGCGCGAGGCGCCTGCAGTCCCTTCGTGATGGTGAGGCGATGAAGAAAATCGAGGCGATCATCAAGCCGTTCAAGCTTGACGAGGTGAAAACCGCGCTGCACGAGGTCGGCATCACCGGCATGACGGTCAGCGAGGTCAGGGGTTTTGGCCGGCAGAAGGGCCACACCGAAGTTTATCGCGGCGCCGAATACGTGATCGATTTCCTGCCCAAGGTCAAAATCGAGGTCGTCGTCGACGATGGCCTCGTCGTGCGTGCCGTGGAGGCGATCCAGCAGGCCGCAAAGACCGACAAGATCGGCGACGGCAAGATCTTTGTCCTGCCGATCGAGGAGGCGGTGCGGATCCGCACCGGCGAGCGCGGGCCGGATGCGGTGTGAGGCCGGCAACTAGCCAGCCATTCCCGCGCAAGCGGGAATCCAGCTGGCCAGCTTGTTGCGGTTGCCCCCCAGTCAAGCCCGAGGCTGCGCCATTATATCGAGCACAGAGGAGTTGGATGATGCGCGTGGTGATCTTATCATTGGTTGCCCTGGCCGGCTTTATTGGGCTTGGTGCGCCAGTGCAGGCCGCGCCCGCCGCACCGCACGACCTGGTCGCCGCCGCCCCGGCGATCACGGCCCCGGGGATCACGGCCCCGGGGATCACGATGGTGCGACAGCGCTGCGGAGAAGGGATGAAACGGGAAAACGCCTGGCGCGACAAACAGGGCGCCTGGCACGGCCGGTGCGTGCCCAAACGCAAGTGATTGCGGCTGCGTCAGCTGCTGCAGTCAGGATTTCTCGTCGGTACCGGCGCTGGATTGCGGCGGCGTTGCACCGGGCTTGAAGTCGAGCGAGACGCCGTTCAGGCAATAGCGCTGGCCGGTCGGCTGCGGCCCGTCGTCGAAGACATGGCCGAGATGCCCGCCGCAATGGCGGCAATGCACCTCGGTGCGAACCATGAAAAAGCTGCGGTCGCTGGTTTCCTCGACCGCGTTGTCGAGCGGCGCCCAGAAGCTCGGCCAGCCGGTGCCGCTGTTGAACTTGGTCGCGGCGTCGAACACCGGCTGCCCGCAACCGGCGCAATGATAGATCCCGGGGCTGTACTGTTTGTCGAGCGGGCTGGTTCCGGCACGCTCGGTGCCGTGATCGCGCAACACCTGATATTGCGCCGGGGTTAGAAGCTGGCGCCACTCCGCGTCGCTGCGCGCGACCTCAAATGGCTTTGCCGACGCGGTTTTCGATGATTGGCCGCGGCCGCCAAAGCGGCCGAAGAGACCCTCTGCCATGTTGCTCGCCTCGCCGACAGCAGTTGCACAAGCTGTCACTATCGCGCTTGCCGGGCTTTGTGAAGAGGCCGCGCAACCCGCCCGGTTGGTCTGGGCTAATGCACCCGCTCGCCGGCGCCCGGCACCGGGCGCAGCAGCTCCGCCGTCGACCGCGCAATCCAGCACCACACGACGCAGGTCAGCGCGTCGCCGCTGCGCAGCCGTTCGGCCTCGCGCTCGGCAATCGCGGCGGCATCGCTGCCGTGTCGCCGCACCAGCAACATGGCGGCTTCCCAGATTTTGCGCTCGTTGGTCATCATCATCGCAAATCCCGGCGAGCCGGTTCAGTTCCCGGCCACCGGCTGCCCGGGTTGAAACTGCGGCAACCTCCACCCAACATATTGTTACTTACGCTCGTAGCTATACTGCATCCTGCTTGCGCCGGGCGCAAGGCTTCCTATAATCGAGCCATGGTAGATCTTTTCGACAGCGCCGCACCACCCGGGGCGAACAGCACCGCCGACGGCTATTCCGCCAAGGACATCGAGGTCCTCGAAGGCCTCGAGCCGGTGCGCCGCCGCCCCGGCATGTATGTCGGCGGCACCGACGAGCGCGGGCTGCATCATCTCGCCGCCGAGGCGCTCGACAATGCGATGGACGAGGCGGTGGCCGGGTTTGCCACCCGCATCGAATTGGAGCTCAGCGCCGCGGGCTGGGTCACCGTGCGCGACAACGGCCGCGGCATCCCGGTCGATCCGCATCCGCGATTCCCCGGCAAATCGGCGCTCGAGATCGTCCTGACGATGCTGCATTCGGGTGGCAAATTCGGCGGCGATTCCTACCGGACCTCGGGCGGGCTGCATGGCGTCGGCATCTCGGTGGTCAACGCGCTGTCGGATGCGCTCGAGGTCGAGGTGGCGCGCGATCGCCGCCTGTGGCGGCAACGCTACCGCCGCGGCGTGCCCCTGGGCCCGGTCGAGGATTGCGGACCGGTGCAGAACCGGCGCGGCACGACGCTCGGCTTTCATCCCGACCCCGAGATTTTCGCCGATGCGGTGTTCCGTCCGGCGCTGCTCTATCGGATGGCACGCTCCAAGGCCTATCTGTTCCGCGGCGTCGAGATCCGCTGGCGCTGCGACCCGGCGCTGCCGCGGCCCGAGGGCGTGCCGCTCGAGGCGCGGCTGCACTTCCCCGGCGGGCTCGGCGATTTCCTGGCGGCGAGCCTGGCCGAGCGCGAACTCCTGACGCCGCGCCCGTTTGTCGGGCAGGTCGATTTCCCCGATAGCGGCCCCGGGGGCGGCAGCGTCGAATGGGCCGCGGTGTGGCCCGAGGACGAGGAGGACGGCTTCTGCCACTCCTATTGCAACACCATCCCGACCCCCGAAGGCGGCACCCACGAGGCGGGGCTGCGCAATGCGCTGACCCACGGCATCAAGGCCTATGGCGAGCTGATCGGCAACCGCCGCATCGCCCAGGCGACCGGGGAGGATGTCGCCGCCGGCGTGGCGATGATGCTGTCGGTGTTTCTGCGCAACCCGCAATTCCAGGGCCAGACCAAGGAGCGGCTCGCCTCGGCCGAGGCGGCCCGGCTCGTCGAAAGCGCCGTGCGCGACCATTTCGACCATTGGCTCAGCGCCGACCCGGCGACCAGCCGCGCGCTTCTCGACCGCATCGCCGAGCGCGCCGAAGAGCGCCAACGCCGGCGCCAGCAACGCGAGCTGTCGCGCAAGAGCGCGACGCGCAAGCTCCGTCTGCCCGGCAAGCTCGCCGATTGCACCCGCGGCAGCGCCGAGGGCACCGAGATCTTTCTCGTCGAGGGCGACAGCGCCGGCGGCTCGGCCAAGCAGGCGCGCGACCGCGAGACCCAGGCGATCCTGCCGCTGCGCGGCAAGATCCTCAACGTGGCGAGCGCCTCGGCCGACAAGATGCGGGCCAATCAGGAGCTCAGCGACATCGTCCTCGCGCTCGGCTGCGGCACCGGCGCCTCATATCGCGAAGAGGCGCTGCGCTATGAGCGGGTCATCATCATGACCGACGCCGATGTCGACGGCGCGCATATCGCCTCGCTTCTGATGACATTCTTTTTCCGCGAGATGGCCAGGCTCGTCGACAACGGGCATCTGTTCCTGGCCTTGCCGCCGCTCTACCGGCTGACCCAGGGCGAGGTGACGCATTACGCGCGCGACGATGCGCATCGCGAGGCGCTGCTGGAAACCGCGTTCAACGGTCGCGGCAAGGTCGAGATCAGCCGGTTCAAGGGATTGGGCGAGATGCCGGCGCGCTATCTGCGCGCGACGACGATGGATCCGGCGCAGCGCACGCTGCTCCGCGTGATCGTGCCGCCGCGCGCCGATCCGGCGGCGCTCGGCGCCCCGGATCAGGGGTTCGCCCGCACCGAAAACCTGGTCGAGACGCTGATGGGAAGGCGCCCCGAACTGCGTTTCGACTACATCCAGAAAAACGCGCGGTTCGCCCGCGACCTTGATTTGTAGCCCGTCGTTCGCCCGAAACGGTCTTTCCCTTGATCGGGTGGCCGATGACGCAGCGTTCGGGATGCCAGCAATCAGGCAGTTATCTGAGGTGCACCTGCCGTAGCAAAGACGCAGATTATCTGTGGGGCTCGCTATGAATTACCAACTGCACGTCCCCGTGCGCGAAGCTCGGATGAGGAGGTGTCGAAGCGGAAACGATGCTCAGGGATTTCAGTGAAGAGATCGGCGTAGCGCCGCGGCACGGGGATGTCGTTCAGCGCGCGTACTCGCCCCGCCGCGTCGATGCGCACGGCCACCAGAAAGCTCCCCCCTGAATTAGCGATTTCCTCGAGCGCAATGTGCATTCGAGCCTCGTCATCACCATAATACTTCGGCCCAAACAGCCGCTCTGCTGTATCCGCGCCGACCACAAACGTAGTCCCCGGAAACAAGCGCGACTTTTCGATGAAGGTGGGCGCCCTCGTGAGTTCGACCGGCGACCTCCAGGCGAATTGCGCGAGCCGGTGTCTCACCGTCTCACCCGCCAGCGGCGGCTTGTCGACGTTTGTGACAGAGATTTCGAATGCCAAGGGCTGCTGCCTGAGCTCTTCGGCGACCCGCGCCAGCAATATATGTCCCTCGTGCATCGGGTTGAAAGAACCTGGGAACAGCACAAAGGGCTGCGGCGCCGACAGCATCATTTGGCCATCGGGCTGAATGGTGACGCGATCGAGTTCGCCCGCCAGGAGCTGATCGATCGTATCCACGGCCGCGACACCCGTCTCGGCATAATGTTCATCCGCGTCGAGCAGGCTGCGCGGCGACGCTGCGGCAATCCCGCATGCGCGGGCCAGCCACAGGACGATCGCGCGCGAAACGAGGTCTTCTTCAGCGGCGCGATCACGCCGGCCCTTGGCCATCACGCAAGTGCAGTGCACGATGCCGGCGGAGTTGGCGAATGCGATGTGAAATCGATGCTCGCCTTTACGCGGGCGATCGCTCACCAGTGCCGCCGTCGCGCCGAGGCCAACCAGATCGGTGCCCGCCGGCACCAGCCTGGCTGCGCGCGCCCGCACGGTTCCCGCCATCGCGATTGCGGTATCAGAGCTGCACGCCTGTGCCGGCGCAAAGCCGAGAAACGTCGCAAGCGCCAGCGCGTCGTAGGGAACCTGCGCCTCGATCAGCAGCCGAGAGCCGCCGGGAACCCGCAGCAACTCACCGACCGCCCCACTGCCGCCCCCGGTGATCGCGAGTGCAGCCTTGCGGCCCGACCCGTGCAATGTGGAGATCAATTGTTGCCACGCGGCGGCGTCCGACGGGCTCATGGTGCGTGTGTGGTCCGAAGCTGAAAAATACCTCGCGAAGGGTGAAAGACAGTTCGGGCAGAGTCAACAGCGTCCATGGGCGTGCCAGCAAAGCTGCCGAGGCCGGTGATGTCCGCTTCCGGCGCGAAGGCGTCGTCGGAGGCTCAGTGGGGGAGGCTCGGCTTACGTGCGGACGATAAGAGCCGGGGCGGTCGCCGAGTTCAAACAAACGACGTGCGGGTCCATTGCATCCACGCTAATTTTGCCATAATCATATAATATACGTTGCTGTATTGAGGCGCTCGGAAACGAGCGTCAGGCAGCCGCGGAGGAAGAACGTGCCTGTAGATTCCCAGTATTATCAGGCGGAACAGGCTCAGCCGGATCGCGAGGCGGAGCAGGTCCGGCGCAGCCGAATGGCGCTGCGGGACGCGGAAGGACGCTGGCAGAAGGGCGTCTCCGGCAATCCGGCCGGGCGGCCGCTCGGGTCGCGCAATCGGGCGACATTGATGGCGCAAGCATTGCTCGATGCGTCGTTCGCAATATTGACCGGCAAGGCAATCGAGAGAGCGGTCGCCGATGACGGGGTGACCTTGCGCTTTTGCCTCGCCCGCATCCTCGCGCCGCGCCGCACGCCGCCGGTCGAGCTCGATCTGCCGCCGCTCGACACCCAGCGCGACCTTGCCCTCGCCATCGCCGCGATCGGCAAGGCCGTGGCGGAAGGCGAGATCACCCCGGCCGAGGCGTTGGATCTCGCCCGCATGGTCGACACCGCGATCCGGGCGGTCGCGGCCCGCGATGCCGAGTTCCGGGAAAATTATTTCTGGCGCCGCGAGCGCAGCCCGGCTGCGCCGCCATTGCCGCCCTCCAAGGCGGTCTCCGACGCCGCTTGACCCGCAAAACGCGCCTTCCGTCGCCGGCGCTGAGCGCCGATCCGCGAAAACAGCACCGATCGCCGCTCGCGCATCTTGCGCAAATCGGCGCTTCCGCCTAATTATTTGCGTGTCGGCCCGTTTGGGTTCGGCGGCACGGTCGGCGTTCGCCTGCGGGCGTGGGTCCCTGCCCCCCGATCCAATCGACGGCCGATCCGCCGCATGACCTGCGGCGGTCTTCCTACCAACTGGAGTTCTTGCTGATGGCGAGCGGTACGGTCAAATGGTTCAACGCCCAAAAGGGCTACGGGTTTATCCAGCCGGAGAGCGGAGGCCCCGACGTGTTCGTCCACATCTCCGCGGTCGAGCGGGCCGGCATGGATGGTCTCAACGAAGGCCAGAAGCTGAGCTATGAGCTCGAGCAAGGCCAGCGCGGCCGGGTGTCGGCGGTCAACCTGCAGGCGGCCTAGCGCCGGCCGCCAAGGGGCGCTGCGGCGCCCCTTTCCTTATGGGAGTACTCATTGGCCAAGGAAGACCTGATCGAATTCGAAGGCACCGTGTCGGAGTTGCTGCCCGATGCCCGGTTTCGGGTACGGCTCGATAACGGGCATGAAACGCTCGCCTACTCGTCCGGCAAGATGAAGAAGAACCGGATCCGTATTCTTGCCGGAGACCGCGTCACCGTCGAAATGACGCCTTATGACTTGACCAAGGGGCGGATCAATTTCCGTCATAAGGACACAACCGCACCGCCGGTCATGCCGCGGCCGCAGTTCCGCCGCCGGTGAGGCGGCGACCGCTGGTCCGCGAGATGATCTTCCGTGGCGCAAAAACCAGGCTGAATCCGCGAAAAAGATTGACTTGTCGCGTTTCATCCCCAATTGAAAGGCCTGGGCGATCTGCCCACCGACAGCTTGCGTAAGGCAACAACTCCTCAATGAAATTTACTGAACTTGGACTCTCGCCTGAACTTCTTCAGGCGGTCATCGACGCCGGCTACACAAATCCCACCCCGATCCAGGAGCAAGGTATCCCCGTCGTCGCCACCGGGCGCGACGTGCTCGGCTGTGCCCAGACCGGCACCGGCAAAACCGCCTGCTTTGCCTTGCCGATGATCGACAAGCTCGCCGCCGGCCGTTCCCGGGCGCGCATGCCGCGCTCGCTGATCCTCGAGCCGACGCGCGAACTGGCGACGCAGGTCGAAGCCGCCTTCGAGGTCTACGGCAAATATCATCGGCTTACGACGGCGCTGTTGATCGGCGGCGAACGGTTCGCCGACCAGCTGAAGAAGCTCGACCGCGGCGTCGACGTCTTGATCGCCACGCCGGGTCGCCTCATCGACCTGTTCGAGCGCGGCAAGATCCTGTTATCCGACGTGCAGATCCTGGTCATCGACGAGACCGACCGGATGCTCGACATGGGCTTTATCCCCGATGTCGAGCGCATCGTCGGCCTGCTGCCGAAAAAGCGGCAGACGCTGTTCTTTTCGGCGACGCTGCCGCCGGAGATCCGCCGCCTCGGCGATGCGTTCCTCAACGACCCGGTGGCGATCTCGGTCACCCCGCCAACGTCGCCCGCGGCGACGGTGCGGCAGTCGCTCGTCGTCGTGGCGGCGGCAGACAAGCGCGAGGCGCTGCGCCGGCTGATCGCCAGCGAAGACGTCAAGAACGCGCTGATCTTCTGCAACCGCAAGCGCGACGTCGACATCCTGCAGCGCTCGCTGTCGCGCTCCGGGCTCGACGCCGCGGCGCTGCATGGCGACATGCCGCAGCCGAAGCGCACCGAGACCCTGGAGCGCTTCAAGGCCGGCGAGATCCGGCTTCTGGTCGCCAGCGATGTCGCCGCGCGCGGCCTCGATATCGAGGGCCTCAGCCATGTCTTCAATTTCGACGTGCCCTACCACGCCGAGGATTACATCCATCGGATCGGGCGCACCGGGCGGGCCGGCAAGCAAGGCCGCTCGCTGACCCTGGCGGCGCCGGAAGACGGCAAGGCCGTCGCCGCGATCCAGCAGCTGATCGGCCGGGAGATCCCGCTGGAGCGGATGGCCGATATCGCGCCCGCCGAACTCGATTTCGAAGGCGGCGACGCTCGCCGCGGCCGCGTCCGCC
>CAYMRQ010000176.1:9817-10118 GCA_964392845.1 uncultured Rhizobium sp. | reverse complement strand
ACGACATGATCGGCTTGGGACCGCTCGAGCCGCTCCTCGATGACGACGAGGTCACCGACATATTGGTGAATGGGCCGTTCAATATTTATGTCGAGCGCTTTGGCCGGCTTGAGCAGACCACCGCCCGGTTTCGCAACGTCCAGCATGTCCTCAATGTCGCCCAGCGCATTGCCTCCGGGGTCGGGCGCCGCATCGACGAGGCGAGCCCGATGGTCGATGCGCGCCTCGCCGACGGCAGCCGCGTCCACATCGTGCTGCCGCCACTGGTGCTCAACGGCGGCTGTATCTCCATCCGCAAATT
>CAYMRQ010000176.1:0-9806 GCA_964392845.1 uncultured Rhizobium sp. | reverse complement strand
CCTCACGCTCGAGGAGATGGCGGCCCGGCAGAACCTGTCGCCGGAGATGGCGCGGTTTCTCGAGCTCGCGGCTCGGATACGCGCCAACATCCTGATCTCGGGCGGCACTGGATCCGGCAAAACCACAATCATGAACGCGATGTCGAGCCACATCGACCCTACGGAACGGATCATCACGATCGAGGACGCCGTCGAGCTGCGTCTGCAGCAGCCTCATGTCGTGCAGATGGAGACCCGCGCAGCTAACATCGAGGGCGTCGGCGAGGTCGCCCAGCGCGAGTTGTTGCGCAACGCCCTGCGCATGCGCCCCGACCGCATCATCGTCGGCGAAGTTCGCGGGCCCGAAGCGTTCGATATGTTGCAGGCGATGAATACCGGGCACGACGGCTCGATGTCGACGATCCATGGCAACGCGCCTCGCGACGCCCTGTCCCGACTCGAAAACATGGTGCTGATGGCAGCCAACCTGCCGCTGCGCACGATCCGCACGCAGATTGCCAACGCCATACACCTAATCGTGCAGCTCGACCGCATGCGCGACGGCGTTCGCCGGGTCGTCAGCATCATGGAGATCGCTGGCATGGACGGCGATGTCATCAGTACGCGGCAACTTTTCAGCTTCCTATACCGCGGTGATTCACGCGACACCTCCATCAAAGGCGCGTTCCAATCGAGCGGCATCAGGCCCAATCTTGCCAGCCGCGCGGCGCTGTTCGGCCTCGATCGGCAGCTGATGGAAACGATGGGCCCCCTTGGACCTTGACATGGGCAGCCCAGCGGTCCTCGCCGCGATCACTCTCGCTCTCCTGTCCGGCGGCGCCTTCTTGGCGGTGCTTGCCGCCGAGCGCCGCAGGGCGGGCCTACGCCAGCGACTGAGCGCGTTTTCCACCACCGTCGCCGCCGATCAGCCAGCCGATCGCCTGGTGTCGCTGCGGCGGCCGCAGCGGGAGAACCGGCTGCGCTTCGTGCCGTCGGCGCTGCTGGCGCAGCTCGATTCCATGCTCGCAGCCACCGGCAACAGCATCGGCCTGCTGCACCTCGTCGCGACAGCGGCCGCCGCCGTGGCCGTCGCAGTTAGTTTCGCGGTCGGCGTGATGGATTTGTCACCTCCCCTGGTGATCGGGCTGGCCGTCGTCGCCGGGGTGGCAGCACCGATTTGGCTGATGCGTCGCGCGCAACATCGCTTTCAGCAGCGGTTCATCGACACGTTTCCGGATGCGCTCGATCTGATCGTCCGCGCCGTCAAGGCGGGGCTGCCGGTGCTGGACGCGATGGATCTCGCAGCAAGCGAGATCCCGGCCCCGGTCGGCAGCGAGCTGCGGTACGCCCTCGATCAGATGCGCATCGGCGTCGACATGAACGAGGCGCTGCGGAGGTCCGCCGAGCGCGTTCGAGTGCCGGATTTCTGGTTCTTCGTCGTCGCCCTGACCTTGCAGCGGCGGACCGGCGGCGGGCTCGCCGGGACCTTGGGAAACCTCAGCACCCTGATCCGTTGGCGCAAAGAGATACGGGTAAAGACCCGCGCCCTAACCGCCGAATCGACGGCTTCGACGATGATCCTGGGGGCGCTCCCGTTCGTCGTCGCCTTGGCAATGTATCTGGTCAACCGCGCCGTGATGGAGAGCCTGTTCGTCGACCCGCGCGGCCGCTTCATGCTGGGGTTCGCAGCCTTGTTACTGACTTTGGGCATCCTCACGATGGTCGCGATGGTCAGAAGGGCCCAGCGATAGCGATGTTCTCCGCGATCAATGCCGAGACGTTACACAACCTTGCCGCACGAGACTTTGGGTGGCAGCTCGGCCCACTGCGCTTTTCCGTGATCGAGGCGGTGGTGCTGATCGGGGCGCTGGCGGCGGCGCTGGCGGCGGCCGCGGGCCTGTGGCGCATCGGCATGCGCGAAGATCGCCAGACGCGCCTCGAAATCGTGCGCCGCACCCTGAACGATAGCGAAGAGGAGGCAGCAGCACCGGAGAGCTCGAGCTGGCGCTTGTGGCTTTCCACGCTGCTGAGAGCGAGCCCGATCGTCCGCTACGTCAGCAGCGTGCGCTTGCGCGACGCGCTGACCGCGGCGGGGTTCCGGAGCGAGCATCACCTCGTTCTCCTCGTCATCGGCAAGATCTGCACCGCTTTGGTGCTTGCCGGGCTTTGGTGGTGGCTAGAAGCGTTCACAACGACCCCGTTCCTGCGATGGGCGGTGATGGTGGTCAACCTGGCGATCGGCTGGCAGTTACCGGAATTTATTCTTGGGCGTTTGGCGGCTCGTCGCAGGCTGCACCTCGAGGACGGCATGCCCGACGCGATCGACCTGCTCGTCATCTGCACCGAGGCGGGGCTCAGCCTGCCGCAGGCAATCGAGGAGATCGCCGGTGTGTTGCAACACTCGGAGCCCGAAATCAGCGCCGAATTCGACATGACCGCTGCGGAGTTTAAGGTATTGTCGGATCGCACCGCCGCGCTCGACAATCTGGTCAAGCGAACCGGGATCGGGAGCCTGCGCAGCTTGGCCATGACGCTCAGCCAATCGCTGCGTTTCGGCACCTCGCTCACCGAAGCGCTGCGCGTCGTCAGCAGCGATATGCGCGCCGCGCGGATGGCGCGCATCGAGGAAGGTTCGGCGCGCCTGCCGGTGCTGCTCTCGATCCCGCTGATGCTGTTCCTGATGCCGGCCCTTCTGATTGTGATCCTGAGCCCGGTCGTGCTGCGGGTTGTCGACATGGTGACGCGCACCGATTAGAGGTAGTGAGTGCAAGGCGGACGGGGCTGGCGGCGCGGCGGTGCGCTATTTGAAACGCCCTCAGGATGAGGGTGGGGCTCTAATGCAACACCCAAATTTTGCTCATCCGGAGCACCGTCGCAGCCTTCGAGACACCTGCTTGCGGCGGCTCCTCAGGATAAGGGGCGCGCGTCTCAAGAGATGCACAGCGCCGGCGCGGGCCGGTGGAGAAGGCGCGAATCCCATTGGGTCGGCGTGGCGGAGGTTGTGGCGCGACCGACGCGGCGTCGTGGCGATCCTCGTCGCCCTTGCCTTGCCGATGATGATCGGGTTCGCCGGGCTCGGCGTCGAGACCGGCCTATGGTATGCGATGAAATGGCAGAACCAGTCGGCGGCCGACGCTGCCGCGCTGTCGGCCGCACTGGAGCTTGGCGGCGGCAAGGGCTGCCAGGATTACAGCAAATTGGCGGTCTACGCTGCCCAACAAAACGGGTTCACCCCGACGAGTTCGACCTTCAGCAACTGTGGTAGCGCGTCAAATTGTTCCGGGACTTCGTCTGACCCAGCCCGTATCTGCGTCAACAACCCGCCGACGACAGGACCGTATTCGGCCAACACTCACGCAGTCGAAGTCACCCTTTCGCAGCGCGAGAACACATTGCTCGCCAGCGTCATCTCGGGCCTGTCGGCGATGACGATTCAGAGCCGGTCCGTCGCCCTATGGAGCCCCGGTGACCCGGTCTGCGTCCTAGCGAAAAATCAGTCTGCCGACCACCCTGTCCGCATTTTGGCCGGTGCGACCGTCAACATCCCGATCTGCTGGGTCGCTTCCGCTTCGACCGCCAGGAATTCGATCACCGCCGCGAGCACCGGCACCCTCAATGTCTACGATCTCTGGACGGCGGGGAATTATAATCCGGCAGGAATAACCTTGAGCGGCGGCTTGCCCGCGATCACGAACTCTTTCCAGTTGGCCGACACTTACGCCCCGGGCGGCAGCCATGCGGTCAGCTACACCACGCCGACTTCCTGTGTTCTATTCGACGTCATGAAGGTAATTCCCAGTGGGGGCAATTCTGCGGGCGTGATGCTCGATTTTCAAAACACCAGTCTCACCGGCGTCGCCATGGGAATGCTAATTTCGGACGATACGAACAACGTCATTCCCGCTGGGGCCACAGTCAGCTCCATTATAAACGGACCCCCTAACAAAGTCAGAATGAGCCAGTCCATGACAGGCGCCGGAGTCCAGGTCGGCGACAAAATCGTGTTCACCATTCCTACAGCGAGTTTCGTTCCTTCAACGAGCCCCTCGACCGGCTGTTACATTGCGCCCGTAGGCTTTACCAGCGGGACCGTTAACCTGGCGTCCGGAACCTATTACATTTTTGGGGAGGGCAACGGATCGACACGTCGCGGTGTCGATGTCACCGGCATCGCCTTCTATGCCGGGAACACCGCAGTGATCGCCTGCAAAGACGCAAGCGGCCGATGCGACAGCGGCGTGACGATCATCGTGTTCGGTGCCTTTTGGGACCTGGCAGGGGCAGTCGACATCAATTGCTCATTCCCGTTCACGCCTGGTACCGGGAGCTTGTCGCTCTCCGCGCCGACCGCGGCGAGCGGCGGCATCCCCGCGGGGCTGCTGTTCTATCAGGACCCTTCCTGGGCCGATACGGGGAGCGGCTTTTTCAGCGCAGGTCAGGGTAACGCCCCATGTCAGAGCAGAGGAGCAGGCGAGGCCCCGACCAATACCATCGTCTTCGGCTCGGGGGTGACCGTGTCGAATGCGAGCGTCATCTATACGCCGAAGACGGAGTTCGATTTCTCGGGGAGCTCCTCTAGCCAATGCACAATTTTGATTGCCGATAGGGTGGTATTCGGTCTCGACGCAAACCCAACCAGCTTGACCTATGGGTCAAACCTGGCGGTGTTTAACGCCTGGATTGCGGGAACCACTCTGAATGTTACCTCCGCCGGCCGCGGCACTCTCGCCGTCGGCAACCTCATCAACGGAACCGGCGTCGCGACGGGCACCACGATCACCGCGTTCGGCTCCGGCACCGGCGGGGTCGGCACCTACACCGTGTCGGTTTCGCAAACAGTCGGCAGCGAGGCCATGTGGACATGCGGCCAGGTCACCCCGCCGCAAACTGTCGTGACAAGCCTGGCGGAATGAAATTGATCGCCAATCGAGAGTGCGCAACGCGGCCCCGGGGCGCCCTCGAGGCCGGCAGCGCGATCGTCGAATTCGCGCTCGCGGTGCCGATCCTGATCATCCTGGTGTTCGGTACCGCCGATTATGCCTCGCTGGCGAACGACACGATGAACCTGCGGGCCGCGACGCGGGGCGCTGCCCAATATGCCCAGGCGCACCCGAACGCTTCCGGCGCGACCGTGGCTAGCTACGGAAACTTTCCGGCCGGTGTCACGCCAGCCGTCTCGACCGTCTGCACCTGCACCGACAACTCTGCGCAGACCTGCCCCGCCGCGGGCGTCGCAAACCCGTGCAGAGCGATGGGCGACCCGCGTGTCATCCAATACGTGCGGGTCAGCGCGACGCAGACTTTCACGCCGTTGTTTTCGTATGCGGATTTCGCTTTTCCGTCGTCGCTGAGCGCCTCGACATCGCTTCGCATCCAGTAGAGGCGGCTAGCATGCGTTCACGGTCGCGGCTAGGGCGTCGGCAGGACGGGGCGGCGGCCGTAGAGACGGCGCTCGTCCTCGTCGTGGCGTTGCCCTTCATGATCGGGATGGTGGAGTTCGCGCTCGCCTATTGGAACTGGAACAGTCTTCTGCTCGCGGTTGCGATGGGCGGCCGCTACGCGATGGCCCATGCCAGCAGTTCAAGTCTCGCCGCCTGCACCACTCCGACCCCGGCGCCGACGATAACCGGCTGTACAAGCGGGGGCGGCAGCTATTCGTCACCCAATCTCCCGAACTGCGCCGCCTATCAGACCAGCCTGAGCCTGATCGGCTTGCAGGCGTCGAGCATCACGATCACCTGCTCCGGCAGTTCGCCGACGACGATGACGCTGGTCGCGACATACAATTTCGATTTTGTCGCATCGGCCCTGTTGCCCTATGGGCCGCTCACTTTGACCGGCCGGGCGAAGGTCCCGTTGATGTAAACCGCACCGACCGGAGGGCGAGACCCCCACGGTCGACCTCCACGGTGATCCAGGGCACGCTGGCCAAGGCGTTCGGCGTCATGAGCGGTTATGTCGCCGGTTCCGCGGCGCTGATTGATTTCCTGCGCAGCCATGCGCCGGGTTCATCTTCACGACCTCGTCGCCGCCGGCGCTGGCGGCCAGCGCGCTGGCCGCGGTGCGTCACCTGCTGTCGGGCCGCTCGGCGAGCGCCTTGTCCAGTCTTGGATGCCGTCGGTGATAGAGTCGCCAAGAGCAACGATCGCACGGGCGTCGGCCGGCGCCGTCATGTCGTGAGCGTTGAGAAAGTACCAGGACGCGGTGCGAACGGGAACGCGGTCTCGTCCTCGCTTTCGACCTTGGCGGGGGCGCCGGGAGCGGTGAGGCAGGATGTCGTCAGCGCCTTGGCGTGCCAGGTCATCGGGCTGCTTTCGCCGACGACGTGGAAGCTGACCGCTAGCTTGCGGCCCAACAGCTCCGCCGCCGCGGGATCGTGAACGAAGGGCAGCGTCACCGGGTCGCTCCACACCGACATTGCCGGGGCTAGCGTAGTCACGCACTTCCCGGCGATGAGGGACAAGCGCCGCGGCGGTCGGCTGCAAGCCGACATGGATGCCATCGAAGGTGACCGGCCGGGTCCCGAGCACGTTGGAAAACCTGAGCCGCACCTGTCATCCCCATAGACCGGGCCGAACGATCGGGCGAAAGCTCTGGTCGCGCGCATCGGTCTCGGGTGAGGAAAGGCGAAGTGCAGATTGGGGGAGCCGATGCGTTTCCGATCGGAGAGGGGCCCTGCACCGAGCCCGTCCAGCTCGTCACCCATTTCCGGGAGGCGCAGCCGGTGGTGCCGTCGCCTCTGGCGCGGCGACATATTCGCTCGCACCCCTATCTTCGGGGTCGTAGTCGGCGCCGTCAGGGTCGCCATACGCGCCGATATAGGCGGCGACGACCTCGCTCTTATGAAGCCGCGGCGAAGACAGCGTTGGATACGCGACCTCGTCCCAGTTCAGCCGCTTGAGCCGCTCTACCGTGCCGACCCGACGCTCTTTGAGGAACCAATGCGAGGCCGGATCATTGATCTTACCGAGGTTGTGCGCGTCCTTGATATCGCCAAAACCAATACCCCAATGCTGCATCCACGCATCGGCCTCGGGAGATCGGCGGGCCGGTAGGAACTCCCAATCCGGGTGCACGGTGCCGCATCTCCATCGGCTCGCGCCGGTAGTCGCGCCGCACCCAGACCTCGAAAATTGCAGGGCACCATTTCACCTGACCGTAACGCAGGAACCAATCCAGTGGCAGTTCGTTGCGGTGCACACGGTGGAAATACGGGTGCAGCCGGCGCGCCTCGAAAAGATTGGCTGGGGGACTAGGATTCGAACCTAGACTGGCGGAGTCAGAGTCCGCTGTCCTACCGTTAGACGATCCCCCACCGGCATGGCGGCAGGCGCCCTTGGGCGCGGCGCGGCTCAGGCGTACGCCTGCCACGCAGGCGGTTGACTATCACACCTGGCCGCGATTGGGTAGGCCCCCGATCGGCTGGTAGTGTGCGAGTTTGGGGCGGCCGCGCCACCCGACCCGGCGCATCGGACGGGGTGCCAGGCTGACGCGGCGCCCGCGCGAGGGCCGGGGACGGTTACTTTTCGTCGGTGTCGCGATAGATCTGCAGCCGGGTCACCCGCAGCCCCGGAATGCCGTGCCGTTCGATGGCGCGCTGCCAGGCGAGGAATTCCTCCACCGACAGCTTGTAGCGCCGGCACGCCTCCTGAAGGCTGATCGCACCGTTGCGCACGGCATGAACAACGACCGCCTTGCGCCGTGCCACCCATCGCTTGGTGTCGGGCGACGGCAGGTCGAGGATCGGGCCGGCAAGATCGGCGGCGTCGCCGCCCTTCGCAACCGGATCGGCGATGGTCATGTGAGTCGGGTGGAAGTTGTCATCCATGGCGGGAAGCGTAGCGGTCACTGTTTAATGAACCGCTAAACCGGCCGGACGATTACTCGAATTGCCGGATGGCCTTCGGGTTTCAATGGCAAACAATTTAGATAAATCGGCTGGATTACGCCGCCTGGGCGGCTCGGCCGGATCTGTGGCGCGCCCGGAAAAGCCGGGCGCAAGGCCCCCGCACGGCCCACGACAGAAGCGACGATGGCGGCCGCGATCACCCGATCCTCGGCCGGCGCTGCCCGGGCGACCGTCGAGGCCACGCAAAATACCCGCCGAATCAATGTGGTGAATTGCTGTTGTGATGGTTGAAATAGGCCGACCCGATTCATATACTCCGCGCCCGTCGGAAACGGGGTTTGGGGAGAGTGATGCGTCCGGTATTGCCGTCAGATTATCGTCCCTCCGACGACGAAGAATTCATGAACCCCCGACAGGTCGAGTATTTCCGGCAAATGCTGTTGCGCTGGCGCGCCGAACTTTTTGCCGATTCGTCGGGCACCTTGCGGCACCTCAAGGAAGAAAGCCTGTTGAAGCCCGATTTGACCGACCGCGCAACGCTGGAGACCGAACGGGCGATCGAGCTGCGCACGCGCGATCGCGAGCGCAAGCTGATCTCGAAGATCGATGCCGCGCTGGCCCGGCTCGATAGCGGCACCTATGGCTATTGCGAGGAAACCGACCAGCCGATCGGGATCCGGCGGCTCGAGGCGCGCCCGATCGCCACCCTGTCGATCGAGGCGCAGGAGCGGCACGAGCGCATGGAGCGAACCTATCGCGACGAGTAGGCCGGTCGCGACGAGTAGGCCGATGCTTGCGCTCACCGGATTTCCCGGCCGAGCCCGGCCTGACTGGGCAGCCCGGTCGGCGTGCTGCGCGAAATCCCCGGCGATCGCGGGCCGCCCCTTTTACGGCAAGCGCCCCCGCGCCACGCTGCTGCCGGCGGCAGATTTAAGATAAATGGCATCAGGCTTTTGCCGCTCGCCGTAGAAGAAGCAGGGTAGAGCCGCGGCGCGGGCAGCCTGGATAACACGCCGCTTCTTCGTTAAACTACCGTTTCGGATGTCGTTAGCGCTGGGGATGAGCATGGCCGACGCCGCGGCGCCTACAGGCCGGGGAAACCGCGACTTCAGCCCTCGCGCTGGCAGGTGCAAAGGGGGCGCAGGGATCGGCGGCACGCAGACCAGCCCTCCCGAGCGGCGCCGACCCCGGATTTGGCTGCTGGCAGCGGCGGGCATTGCGGGCGCCATGGTCTGGGCCAGTCCCACCCACGCGGAACCTTCCGCCGCCACGGCGATCACCGAGTGCGACCTGCTGGCGGCGCATCCGAGCGACCCCGGCCGAGAAGGTCCGGGTGTCGCCTTCGAAAAGATCGACGCGGCGGCGGCGATCGAGCGCTGCACCCAGGCCCTGGCGAGCAATCCGAACCACTCCCGCGTCCTGTTTAATCTCGGTCGGGCGAACGATCGGGCCGGCCGGTTCGACGAAGCGGTACGGCTCTACAAACTCGCGGCTAGCCAGGGCTACGCCGCGGCCCAGCGCAGCCTCGGCACTTGCTACATGACGGGCTGCGGCGCGCTGGCCAAGGACGAGCGTGAAGCCGCACGCCTCTTCAAGCTCGCCGCCGACCAGGGCGACGACACGGCGCAGACGAACCTCGGGCGTCTCTACGCGAATGGCCGCGGCGGCCTGGCGAAAGACGAGCGCGAAGCCGCCCGCCTCTACAAGCTCGCCGCCGACCAGGGCGCCGACATGGCGCAATACAGCCTTGGCGTCTTCTACGCGAACGGACGCGGCGGGCTGGCGAAGGACGAGCGCGAAGCCGCCCGCCTGTACAAGCTCGCCGCCGATCAGGGGTTGGCACAGGCGCAATACAACCTTGGCGTCTTCTGCGCGAACGGCCGCGGCGGGCTGGCGAAGGACGAGCGCGAAGCCGCCCGCCTCTACAAGCTCGCCGCCGATCAGGGGTTGGCACAGGCGCAATACAACCTTGGCGTCT
>CAYMRQ010000175.1:2810-10151 GCA_964392845.1 uncultured Rhizobium sp. | reverse complement strand
ACGGCGCGGTCGAGATCGCTGCGCGCGACCGTGAAGGTCAGATCGGTGGTCTTGCCGTCTTCGGACACGTTCTGCACGATCATGTCGACATTGATCGCGCTGTCGGCGAGCGGGCCGAAAATGGCCGCCGCCACGCCGGGACGGTCGGCCACCCGCTGCACGGTGATCTTGGCTTCGTCGCGGCTGTAGGCGATGCCGCTAACGACACGTTTTTCCACGATTTCGTCCTCGTCGACGACGAGCGTCCCGGGGCTGTCGGAAAAGCTCGACAATACCTGGAGGCGCACCCGATGACTCATAGCCAGCGCGACCGAGCGCGTCTGCAACACCCGCGCGCCCTGCGATGCCAGCTCAAGCATCTCCTCATAGGTGATTTTATTCAGCTTGCGCGCATTGGCAACGATGCGCGGATCGGTCGTGTAGACCCCGTCGACATCGGTAAAGATGTCGCAACGGTCGGCCTTCAGCGCGGCGGCGAGCGCGACCGCCGAGGTGTCCGACCCGCCGCGCCCGAGCGTGGTGATCCGTCCGCGCGGCGCGATCCCCTGGAACCCGGCAACGACCGCAACCTGCCCCTCGGCCAGCCGCCGCTCGATTTCGGTAGTGTCGATCGATTCGATCCGCGCCTTGCCATGCATGCCATCGGTGCGGATCGGGATCTGCCAGCCGAGCCAGGAGCGCGCATTCACGCCGAGCGCCTGCAGCGACAGCGCCATCAGTCCGGCGGTCACCTGTTCGCCGGACGACACGACGACATCGTATTCGCGCGCGTCATGCAGCCGACTAGCCTGCCGGGTCCACCCAATAAGCTGGTTGGTCGCGCCGGCCATCGCCGACACGACGACCGCGACCTGGTTGCCGGCATCGACCTCGCGCTTGACCCGGCAGGCGGCATTCCCGATCCGATCGATGTCGGCAACCGACGTCCCGCCGAATTTCTGAACGATACGCGTCATGGCTCTCTCGTAACCCGCTATCTGCTCCACGGCAACGCCCGGATTGCCGAGCGAGGCCCCGGTCCGGCTCTGGCGTCGCCGCATCCGAGGGGTCCGCAGCGGCCGACGCGCCCTGTTGTCGGCGCCCTGCCGCCTCCGCATACTCGATCGCGGGCGCTGCCGCCACTTATCGCGCAGAGTCCCAGCTTTTCGCGCGGAGTCGAACATGGCTGAATTCGGCGGCACCGTAGACCCGGAGGACATCGATCGCTTCGCCGCGCAGAGTGCGAGCTGGTGGGACCCAGGGGGGAGCTTTCGGCCGCTGCATCGGATAAACCCGGCCCGCATCGATTTCATCCGCCATCAGCTGCTCGCGCATTTTCACCGCGACGCGGGTTCGCTCTCTCCCTTCACCGGCCTCAGCCTTGCCGATATCGGCTGCGGCGGCGGCCTCGTCGCCGAGCCGATGACCCGGCTCGGCTTTGCGGTCACCGGCCTGGATGCCGACGCGCAGGCAATCGCGACGGCCCGCGCCCATGCCGAGGCGAGCGGGCTGGCGATCGATTACCGCGTGGCCGATATCGAGACGCTGGCCCGTGCCGGAAAGCGATTTGACGTCGTCCTTGCGCTCGAAATCCTTGAGCACGTCGCCGATCGCGATGCCTTCTTCGCCGCCCTCGGCGCGCTGGTCAAACCCGGCGGCGCCTTTATCGGCGCGACGCTGAACCGCACGGCGCGCTCTTTCGCGCTGGCGATCGTCGGGGCCGAGTATGTCCTCGGCTGGCTGCCGCGCGGCACGCATGATTGGCGTCGCTTCGTCCGCCCCTCAGAATTCGTGCTTGGCCTGCGCCGCGCCGGCCTCGCGACGACCCGCCTCGGCGGGCTCGGCTATGACTGGCGCCGCGGCGGCTGGAGCGAATCGGGCGATCTCTCGGTCAATTACATGCTTGTCGCGGTGCGGCGCGAAGCGCAACGCACCACGATTGCTGCCTAGGCGTCGGTCGTTGGAACCCAGGGAATGCGGCCAAAGGAGATGCCCTCTTCGGCCAGCTCGCGCGATTCTTCGGCGCTTGCCTCGCCATAGATGCCGTGCGGATCGACTTCGCGATAATGAATGCGGCGCGCTTCCTCGGCAAAGCGCTCGCCGACATAATCGCAATTCGTCTCGACCTGGCGGCGCAGCTCAGCCAGCGCCGCGCGCATTTGCGCGGGCGACATCGCCGGGGTCTTGTCGCGCGAGCGCCCGATGCGCGGCGCCATCACCGCCTTCTCGACGTGCGCATCGCCGCAATGCGGGCAGGCGATCTCGCCGGCTTGCTGCTGGGCGGCGAAGCCGTCGCCGTCACGGAACCAGCCCTCGAATTCGTGGCCCGCTGCGCAGCGCAAGGTAAAGAGGATCATCGAGACGATCTCCGCGTACGCCTATTTACACCGAGCGGCGCGTCTCCAGCAATCATCTACCGAGAGTGCTAAACAATGGATCAAGACACTCTCTCCGCCTGGGTGCGGCGCTTCGTCCCGCTGATCCGGCCGGGCGGCCGGGTGCTTGACCTCGCGGCGGGCGCCGGGCGTCACACGAGACTCCTGCTCGATATGGGGTTCTGCGTGACCTGCGTCGACCGCAATATCGAGGGGTTGCGGCCGTTTGCCGGCGACAGGTGCGAAATCCGCGCGATCGATCTGGAAGCCGGCGCGCCGGAACGCGTCCTGGGGGCGCTCGGCCTCTATGACGGCATCGTCGTGACCAATTATCTCTATCGTCCGCTGTTCGCGTCGATCGCGGCGGCGCTGATGCCCAATGGCGTGCTGATCTACGAGACGTTCGCGGTCGGCAACGAACGCTTTGGCCGTCCGCGAAACCCGGATTTCCTGCTGCGCCGCGGCGAACTCATCGACGCTTTCGCCGCGCTGACCGTCGTCGGGTTCGAAGAGGGCGAAGTGACCCTGCCGCGCCCTTCCGTCATTCAGCGCATCGCCGCAATCGCCGGGCCGCTCGGAAAGCTGCCCGCGGCCTTCGATTTGGACACCGGGTCCTGATCGGAGTAAGATCTTGCCATGCCAAGCGCCGCCGAAAAGCTGATGTCGCTGGACGAATTTCTCGCCTGGGAGCGCGAGCAGCCCGAGCGTCACGAATACGACGGCATGGTCATCACGATGATGACCGGAGGATCGCTCGACCATTCCACCATCGCATCGAACCTCCGGACGGCTTTGTCGGACAAGCTTCGGGGAACCGGCTGCATGGCATTCCGCGGCGATGCCAAGGTGATCGCGAACGGTGCCGTGCGTTACCCCGATCTGTCGGTCACCTGTAGCCCAGTAATGGGGCGTGATGACATTGTGCCTGACCCCGTTCTGATTATCGAAGTTGTCTCAGCGAGTACCGAACGAATCGACCGCGGGCGCAAGAAATTCGATTACTTTGCCACCCCCTCGATCCGGCAATACGCGATCGTCGAGCAAGATGAGCGTCGGGTCGATCTTTATACCCGCGCCGAAACGGGCTGGACCAACGAGGTCGTCACCGGCGGCGCGGTACTGAACCTTTCCAGCATCGGCGTCGTGCTGAGCCTCGACACGGTCTACGAAGATACCGAGCTCGACCCTACTCGGCGGCCAGCGGGCGGGGAGCCAGCGCCGGCGGCGTGAAGGCGCGGTCGTGCGTCAATGAGGGCACCATGCGGCGCGCCTCGGCGATGCGCGCCGGGTCGATGCGCGCGGTGACGAACCCCACCTCCTCGCCGCCATCGGCCAGCACCTCTCCCCAGGGATCGACGATCAGCGAATGGCCATAGCTCTTGCGGCCGGCGGTGTGCTCGCCCCATTGCGCCGGGGCGAAGACAAAGCAGCCATTCTCGATCGCCCGCGCACGCAGCAGTATATGCCAATGCACCCGGCCGGTCGGCACCGTGAACACTGACGGCACGGCGAGGAAATCGGCCCCGGCCTGCGCCAGCGCGCGATAGAGGTGCGGGAAACGCACGTCGTAGCACACGCTCATGCCGAGCCGGCCCCACGGGGTCTCGGCCACCACCGTCTGGCCCCCGGGGCGGTACGCGTTGCTCTCGCGATAGCTTTCGCCGCCGGGCAGGTCGATGTCGAACATGTGGATCTTGTCGTAGCGGGCAACGATCGCGCCCGCTGAATCGAGCAGAAAGGAGCGATTGGCGAGCCGCTCCTCGCCCTCGGTCGCGCCGGGCTCGCCCGAGGGATCGATGACCAGCGAGCCGAGCAGGAGCCAGATGCCCAGGTCGCGCGCCAGCTCACGCATGCCGGCAAGGAACGGGTCGTCCGCTTCGCGGCGCGCCTTGTCGCGCCGGCGCCGGCCGCTCTCGATCAGATTGCTCGCCTCGGGGGTCATGATGAAATCGGCGCCGGAATCGCGCGCCCGTCGGATCAGCTCGCCGACCTGCCGCAGATTGAGCTCGGGATCGGGGCCGGCGGTGAACTGGATGCAGGCCGCGGTAAACGCCGTGTTCATGCGCCGATCCCCAGCTTTGCGTCGAGCTTGCCGGCACGGTCGAGCGCGACCATGTCGTCGCAGCCGCCGATATGCTCGCCATCGATGAAAATCTGCGGCACGCTGGCGCGCCCGCCGGCGCGCCGGATCATCTCATCGCGCCGCCCCGGCTCTTCGCCGATGTCGAATTCGGTGTAGCCGGCGCCCTTCCGCTGCAACAGCGCGCGGGCCTGCGAGCAATAGGGGCACCACGCCGTCGTGTACATCTCGACCTTGGCCATCGCCGCTCCGCGTCAACTATCCGGCTCGCTTCAGTGGGCCACATATGGCGTGCCCGATGCAATTAGGCAAAGCGCGAGGTAGTGGGTCAGTTTGAAACTTGGTCCGTGTCGCCAACGGGGTCGAAGGTGATCCCGGCCGCCGAGAACATATCAAGAGTGATTAGGCCGTCCTCATCCCATTTGATACCGGTGCCAGTATGCGGCTTTTTTCCCACAGCTCGCTTGATGCCGGCTTGAATGAGGACGCCTGCGCAGCGCGGACAGATCGGTGCGCCATGCACATAAATGGTTCCTCCCGTGGTTGACCGGCCAGCGATAAGTACCGCATTCACTTCGGCATGTACGACCATTTCGTATTTCAGTTCCCTAATAGCTAGTTTATCTTTCGCGTCTTCGATATTTCTAGGAAAACCGTTGTATCCTAATGCCACAACGCGACCTTGATTGTCAGCTATAACTGCTCCGACTTTTGTGCTTGGGTCTTTTGACCAATCGGATACCTCACGAGCGACAGCTAGATATCGAAGATCCCATTTGTCGATCGGCATTATGCCCTCTTTCGGTAGTTGGTCAGTTTGAAATTGGCGCGATATCGGGACGCGCGTCGTAAAGCTGCTGCAAAGCCATTTTCGCCGCAGCGGCCCGCTCCTGATCTCCGGCCCGCGCATAATCGGCCGACCGGTTGGAAGGAGTATGAAAGGCTTTACGCAAGTAAATCAGTGAACCACGTCGCGGAGGAAGGATTGCCTGCGAGATGGCCGGGAGCAGTAAAGCCGCAGATATTCCTGCGAGGCCCTGAACCCACCCGTTTCTATACCAAATAAAAACGACCGATCCGGACAGCGTGAGCCAGCACAGGATGCTTATTTTCGTGAGCCAAGGAGGCGTGATGCTGTTCTGATAGATTATCGGTTTGAGGCCGATCCCGTGTTGCTCGGCCATAAGTTCGCCCGCCTGACGCAGCGTTTCGGTGAATGAAAGGCATTTACCGGCAAGGATAGCTGCGACTGTCAATGCGATCCAACCCACGCTTCTCTCCCACGTCCGTCAAGAGCTCCTAATTTCACACTGAACCACCACCAAGCGCGATTGCCGCTTCCCGGTCAATCGCCCTCGGCTGCTTGCGCCGCGACCGGATTGCGCCATCCCGCCAGCTCCGCCCAGCTGTCGGCTTCCATGCACTGCGCCCAGCGCCGATAGAGGTTGCGCAGATTGTGCTCGCTCGACTTCGCCTCGGTCAGGTCCATGACGGAGCCGGGCAGCGAGAGGCCGTCCCATTGATAATTCTCGACCTCGTAGCCGAGCCCCTGCTCGTAACTGTAGGGATGGCGCCGGGCGATCGTGCCGCGGCTCGCCGCGTGGGCGTAGTTCCAGTTCTCCATGTCGTCCTGCTCTGTGAGGCCGGCCGGCCCGGAATAGCGGATGTAATAGTCGCGCAGGAACGCCTTGACCTCGGAGGGCGCCGCCGCGTCGACAAAGTACCAGCGCCACACCTCGGTCTGATGCGGGCCGTGCGGGTGCCAGACCGCGAACGTGCGCGGCTGGCGCGGATGCAGCGCGGTGTTCGGGAAGATTTCGCCCGGGCTGCCGGTCACCCGCCCCCAATCGCCGCGCCGCCGGCGCCGTTCGGCTTCGCAATGCGCGAAGTATTCCGCCACCACCGGCGAGTGCTGATAGGCGGGCGGGGTCGGCTGCCCGCTCGGCAGCACATAGATTCCGGTCTGGTGTCCGCGCTCGGGAAAGCAGATCTGCAGCCGGCGGGCCAGCACCCGCTCCTGCAGATCGCGGCGGCTGCGGCCGGAGGGGCCGATCCCGACCAGATCGACCGAGCGGTGGCTGATGTTGTGATAGCTGTCGCCGCTGAAGTTTTCCGCCGGGAATTTCCAGTTGCACGGGATCAGCCATTTCTGCACGCCGGCCAGCACTTCGCTGCCGCCCTCGCTGCCGTCCCAGCCATCGAGCGACAGATCGAGGTAGCAGCGGAAACCGCCGAGATATTCGAGGAAGGAGGGCGCCGCCCTGTCCCAATTCGCCCAGATCGTGCCCTTGTAGGCGCAGAGCTGCGCGACCTCGACGAGGCCCCATTGCGAGCGGTCGAGCTCGGAATGATAGGCCTCGCGGAAGAACGGCACGCCGACGAGACGCCCGTCGGTGCCGTAGCTCCAGCCGTGGTACGGGCAGGTGAAGACCGTGGTGTTGCCTTCGTCGTAGCGGCACACCTTCATCCCGCGATGCCGGCATGAATTGAGGAAGGCATGGATTTGCCCGTGCCGGTCGCGGGTGAGGATCACCGACTCCTCGCCCATGCGCGAGACGACATAGTCGCCGGGGTTGGGGATCTGGCTCTCATGCCCGACAAACAGCCAGGAGCGGGCAAAGACGCGCTCCAACTCCTCGGCGTAGATCGCCTCGTTGACAAAAATCTCGCGGCTGATGGTGCCCGCTCGCAGATCGACGAGACCTGGGCGATAACCCGCTGTGTGCATCATTCTCATGCCTGCTTCCCGAGTTTCACCGCGAAGACACGAAGAAATTTAACGCCAAGGTCGCTAGGGATACGCAAAGGACGCAAAGGAAAATTCGTCATCGCGCCCTTGGCGTATCCTTTGCGTCCTCTGCGTCAAAGAGTTTCTTTTGATCCTCCGGCGCGCAATGCCCGCGCCAG
>CAYMRQ010000175.1:0-2800 GCA_964392845.1 uncultured Rhizobium sp. | reverse complement strand
ATACGCCGACGAACCCGGCGCCCTCGCGCCGCAGCACCCGGGCGCATTCCTCGACCGTCGCCCCGGTGGTCAGCACGTCGTCGACGATGACGAGGCGCTTGCCCGCGACGCTGCGTCCCGGCCGCAGCGCAAAGGCGCCGCGCACATTGCGCGCCCGCGCCAACGCGCCGAGCCGGCCTTGCGACGGCGTGCGCCGGCGGCGCACCAGCCAATCCGGCGCGACCGGCGGGCCGCCTGCGGCATGGATCGCGTGCGCCAGGAGGCCCGCCTGGTTGTAGCGCCGCGCAAACAGCCGGGTCCAATGCAGCGGCACGGGCACGATGAAATCGACCCCGTCGAGGATCTCGCCGCCGGCCCGGCGCATCCAGCCGCCGAGCGCCTTCGCCAGATGGGTCCGGTCGCCATGCTTCAGCGCCAGCACCAGCCGGCGGCTGTGTTTGTCATAGCGCATGACGGCACGCGCCCGGTCCCAGCTCGCCCGCTCGCGCGCGCACTCGGCGCACACCGCGCCCTCGCCCATCGGGTGCGGAAAGGGCAGGCCGCAATTGGTACACCAGGGCGGCGCAAAGAAGCTCATCGCCGCCCAGCACCGGCCGCATAGCGCATCCGGCTCGCCGACCACGGCGCCGCAGGCGAGGCAGCGCGGCGGCAGGATGCCGTCGACGAGGGTACGGCCGAACCGATGCGCCGTTTGGCGAAACCGGGCCGGCAGGGTTGCCGAGAACTGCATCGCCCCCCATCATCGGCGAGAGAAGGCGCGCGTCAACCGTCCCGTGCGCGATTTTCAGGCAAATTCCCGCAGCGATGGCGCCATCCGACCCTTCCGCGACCGCGCTGTTCGACCGCCGCGCCTGGCGCGCCCATCGCGACCGCGCGGCGCGCCAGGGGCTTGTCGGCGGCGCGGTCGATTTTCTTCATGCCGAGATCGCCGACCGGCTGATTGACCGGCTCGATGTCGTCAACCGGGAATTTGCCGTGGCGCTCGATCTCGGGGCCCGCGACGGCGGCCTCGCCCGCATCCTCGCCGAGCGGCCCGGCACCGTCCGGGTCATCGCCGCCGAGCCGGCAACGCGGTTTCTCGCCGGCGCGCCGGGCCCGCGCGTCGCCGCCGACCCCGAGCTGCTGCCGTTTGCCGATGCGAGCTTCGACCTGATCCTCAGCAACCTGGCGCTGCACTGGACCGCCGATCTGCCGGGCGCGCTGGTCCAGCTCCGCCGGGCCTTGAAGCCGGACGGGCTGCTGCTCGCGGCGATGTTCGGCGGCAGCACCCTTGTCGAGCTGCGCACCGCGCTGTTCGAGGCCGAACTCGCCGAGGAGGGCGGGGTCAGCCCGAGGGTGTCGCCAGCGATCGAGCTCGCCGATGCCGCTGCCCTCTTACAGCGCGCCGGGCATGCCCTGCCGGTCGCCGACAGCGAGACGATCACCGTCAGCTATCCCGACTTGCTCGCGCTGCTGCGCGATCTGCGCGGCATGGGCGAGACCAACGCACTCGCCGCCCGCCGCCGCAGCTTCTTGCGCCGGGCGACGCTGGCACGCGCCGGGCTGATTTATGCCGAGCGGTTCGGCGATCAAGCGGGGCGGATCCCGGCGAGTTTCGAGATCTTCTTCCTGTGCGGCTGGGCACCGCATCCGAGCCAGCCACGCCCGCTACGCCGAGGCAGCGCGACAACCCGCCTGGCCGACGCGCTGAAGCCCAAGGGCTGATGCGGCGCGCTATTTGCTGAGCGCCTTGACCCCGGCGGCGGCGACCTGGCCGTCCTGCGGCGCCGTGCCGCCGCTCGCCCCGATCGCGCCGACCACCTTGCCGGCGACCATGATCGGCACCCCGCCTTCGACCGGCAGGGCGCCGTGCAGGGTCAGGACGCGCACGCCAACGCCGCCGCCGGCCAGCGCGTCCTCGAACACCTTGCTCGGCCGGCGGTACAATGCCGCCGAGCGCGCCTTGTCGATAGCGACCCGGATCGAACCGTACTGGGTGTTGTCCATCCGCTCGAAATGGACGAGGTAGCCCGCCGGGTCGACGACAGCGACCGCCATCGGGTTGGCGCCGATCTTGCCGACCTCGGCGATCGCCGCCGCGGCAGCCTTTCTGGCGTCTTCGAGGCCGATCGGCGCGCCGTATTGCGGCGGCGCCGCCGCCGGGGCCGCGGGCGGTTGTGCCGCGGGCGCCTGGGCATAGGCCGGTCCGACTAAGAGGACCGTTGACATGGCGATCGCGAGGCCAATCCTGATGAGCATGGCGTCCTCCTCCCTGTTGTATGTGGTTGCGCCCAGAGTGGCGCAATTCGCGCAGCGGTGCAAATCCGTCAGCGGCCGTGAGCGCTACCGGCGGCTGGCCTGCGCCGCCGTTGCCGCCGGTAGCCGGGCGCCACGCTCGCCGGCACGCGCCGGGCGGCCGGCCCTGTGCGCCTCACCCGCGGCAGGGCGACGCGCGGGTTGCACCGGTGCGGCGAGCAGCAGCAGCCGATCGCAGGCCTCGTAGACCCGGGCCGGCTCCAGCTCGCGCAAACAGGCGACAGCCCGGCGACAATCCCCGACTTCCGACAGATAGCAGGGCGAGCAGACGACGGCGCGCGCGACGGCAATCGCGCTCGGGCCCACCGGCCCCCATTCGCGGACATCGAGCGTGCCGCCATGAATGCCGACCGTCGGGATGCCAAGGCCGGCTGCGATGTGCTTGAGGCCGCTGTCATTTCCGAGGAACAGCGACACCCCGGTCAGCAGCGTTGGCAACCGGGCGAGCGGTGATGTGCCGATCAGCGATGTGACCGCCTCCTTGTGCCGCAGCAATTCCACAATG
>CAYMRQ010000174.1:0-10153 GCA_964392845.1 uncultured Rhizobium sp. | reverse complement strand
CGCGTCGATCGCATCGTTCTTGCCGCGCTTGACGTAGGGCTTGATGTATTGCGGCAAGTGTAGCCAGGCCTTCTTTTCCTACCAATTTCTTGATCGATTTCGAAATCAGGCAGAAATTTCAGCCAGCACAGAACCAATGGGTGCCTTTACGCCTTGTTCTCCGGCTATGGCGCACCATTCATCGAACAACGGCAGTAATACGAGCTCGTCTGCATAATTCATGAAGGCGCGGTCAACCGATCTTGTCCAGGCCTGTTTCCATTTAGTCTCCGTCCAGGCCGCAGTTTCAGCGATCAATTCGGCCGCATGCTCGGCATTACGATAACCGCTGCCTGCAGGGCCGACATAAGAAATCAGTGGCGGGAGATCACGCACCAAAACATGGGCTCCGGTCGCCATAGCTTCCGCGATTGAAATGGGCATGCCAATCGGCGTCGCATCTTGCCGATCCGGCGGGGTTACAGTGTGAAGATAGAGAGCGGCACGCTCGACCAGCGGTAGCAATCTGTCCCGAGGAACGTCGACCATTAATTCCGCTGGAGATCCGCTGTGCCGCAAGGCTTGCGTCAACTCGCCGACATATGATTCCTTATGCAGGGAAGTCACCACGGCTATCACAAAACGATGATTGGGCAGGCGCTTGGCGACATCGAACAATAGGTCTAAATCCTTACTCGGCAACGCGGCTCCGGTGCGAACCACGAGGCGCCGATCTTTGTCTGGTTCCGGACGAAATAGCGATGTGTCAAATGCAGATGCCAGGGAAACCAGCCGTGACTCGCCGGTCAAATGCGCGATTTGATGAGGGAAGCAGAAAGCGCGCCGTAATGTAGGCAAGGCCAGAACCGCATCGACTGTTTCATTGGTAACATCGAATCCATGTGATCGTACGGTGAGCGGAAGGCCGCTAGCGAGCAGCCACTTACTCTGGCTGATGGCAAAGCTCAACCAATGGACATGGAGAATGTCAGGCTGACACGCAGCAATCGCCTCCTCGAGGCTTCCCCTATGTACCGGCACCGATGCCTCATACGGGCTTGCAACTGCAGATGCAGACCACACCTCGATATGCGCCCCCCAGCGCTTCATACATAGAATTTCGGTCTCAATATAAGTCTCGCTCAATTGCGGATAGTGCCACAGTACATACAAGACACGGAGCGGCCGCGACAGGTTGGGTATTTCTCGCCATTTCCGTGATATCCGAAGGTAATTCGTGCCACAGATGGCGTCATTGGATACGCGATGCGCATCGAGCGCTCGATAGCGCGCAGCAAGAACGGGTAATCGGCGAGCCGGTGTATGTTGCGTATAGCGTAGCATCAGGTCCCAGTCGACAAGACGATCCAGCATTTCATCAAATTTACCATGAGTATCCACCAGACTACGGCGGTGCACGAAAGTGTTGATGTCGATGCAGTTGCCTTTAAGTAGTCGTTTGCGATCGAAAGGCGCGAACAGAATGCGCTCACCATGAGCTTCTGAAATCAGGGCGCCATAAGCGGAATCGATCGTTGGATCAGCAGCAAAGGCAGCGACAGCGGCCGCCATAAATTCTGGATACCAGAGATTATCACTATCCAAATAGGCGATAAGGCTACCCTGGGCCAAACGTAACCCATGATTGCGGGCAGCCGATTGGCCGGTATGAGGCTGTTTGACATAACGGATCCGGCGGTCGCCGGCGAAAGCCGCAACGATTTCGGCTGTGTTGTCAGTACTGCCGTCATCAATAATAACCAGTTCCCAATCCGTGAAGAGCTGGGCCTGAACACTATTAATAGCATCAGAAATGATCACCGCACGATTCCATGTCGGCATTACGACGCTAATCACCGGGGAGAGAAAACCGGTTTTTGTTAGGCCACGGGAATCTATCTTGGGGTGTTCGGTCAACAGCACTTCAAGCTGTTCTATGCGATCTTTCAGATTGCCAACGCTTGAGGATGCAGATGCCGTTATGGCGTGTAAAGTGGCTATTTGTTCGTGCGAGCTGGCTACCTGTTCGCGCAAGCTGGCAATCTGTTCCCCGAAGCTGGCTATCTGTTCGCGCAAGCTGGCTGTTTGCTCGCGCAAGCTGGCTATTTGTCCGTGTGAGCTAGCTACCTGTTCGCGCAAGCTGGCTATCTGTTCCCGGAAGCTGGCTGTATGTTCGCGCAAGCTGGCTGTATGTTCGCGCAAGCTGGCTGTATGTTCGCGCAAGCTGGCTGTTTGTTCGCGCAAGCTGGCTGTTTGTTCGCGCAAGCTGGCTGTTTGTTCGTTCAAGCTGGCTGTTTGTTCGCGCAAGCTGGCTGTTTCTTTAGCAAGCACGAGGATCTCATGCGAGACAGGAAGCAGGAATCGTGCCCGCAAGCTACGTGCCACGCGACGTAAATACGGCCCAACCATGACGTACCCCCGAAAGAAATATATCATGGTGGATGGCGCCCATCCGCCCCTGTTGAAGGCTAAAATAGCCCACCCAAAAGATTGGAAGCAAGCATCAATTGATCTTTTTTAAGCATGTCCAGCCAGCGCGGAACGTACAAATCCACTATAAAAGCGGTGCTTGATTCTGGCCCAAGGGGGCGGAAAGGGAGACAGATTTCGCCTCCCTTTCCCCGACGCACGCGTTCCAGAAGCGGCTATGCCTTCAAATGCTTGGCGAAGAACGGGACGACGTCAGCCCACAGCTCATGGGCCGGGCCCTCGCGGTAGCTCGGGCGGTAGTCGGCGAGGAAGGCGTGGCCCGCGCCTTGATAGATCTTGGTGGTCACGTCCTTACCGGCTGTCTGGGCGCGTTTCTTCAGTTCCGCCTCCAGTGCCACGGGCGGGTTCTCGTCTTCCACGCCGAACACGCCGAACAGCGGACAATGCAGCTGGCCGACCATGTCGAGCGGCGGTTTCGGGCGCGCCGCGTTGGTTTCGGCGTCCGGGTTGGCGCGGTGGATGAAACCGCCCCAGCAATCGACCGCGGCATCGACCTTGGTGCTGCTGCAGGCAAAGAGCAGCGTATGCCGGCCGCCCGAGCAGAAGCCGATCACCCCGACCTTGCCGGTCGCGCCGGGCATGGCGCGCAGATAGTCCGCCGCGGCTTCGAGATCCTGCACCGCCTCCTTATCGGGCAGCCCGAACATGACGGGGCGCACATCGTCCATATTATACGGGTCCTTCGGACCGCCGCGGCGCCAGTAGAGCGCCGGCGCGACCGCGTTGTAGCCGATATTGGCGAAACGCCGGGCGAGGTCGCAGATGTGATCGTCGAGCCCGAAGGCCTCCTGGATCACGACGATGCCGGGGTAGTTGCCAGGCTGGTTGGGATGCGCGAGATAGGCCGCGATTTGCGCGCCGCCGCTTTGCAATGAGATCACCCCGCCTTTGATCCGGCTGGGGTCGGTGACGAGACCGGGTACATTCGCCATGGGGCTTCTCCTTCTCTCGATTGGGAGCGCGATAATAGCGAGCGCGGACGATTGAGCCATAGCCAACGACGCGAGCGAGCCCGGGTCAATGCGACGCCGATTTGAGCTTGAGGCCGAGCAGAGGCGCGATCGCTTCCGGCGGCAGCCTGGAAAATCCGTGCGGCGCCTCGAACAATGAAGCCGGTTGCGGCCCGATCCTGACGTGGCTGAGTTCCCAGCGGACCGTCGAAACCTTGCCGCTCTGCCGGGTGAAGCTCCCGGCGAACCGCATCGGGATGCCATCGCGGCTGAGCCACAGCGTGCCGCTCGCGTGGCCTTCCGGCAGGGTCTCGTCGATGGCGTATCTGGTCGTGGCGATGCCGTTGACGCTCTCCCGGCCGACCGGGTGCTTCCTGAGCTCGGAACTGCCGAGGAGGCGCCATTCCGGCGGCAGCACGAACTGGACGATGGTCTTGATCTGGGGCAGTACGACTTCGCCAAGCGGGCTGCCGGTGCGCAGCAGGAAGATCGGCCGGAAGGCGTGGATCGCCTGCTCGTGGCGCTCCCTGCCCGGCATGGCCCAGATCTTGCCCAGATAATCATGCCCGTCGAAGACGAGGGTGCGGTCGGCGGTGAAGCCGATTTGCGCATCGCCCAGAGTCGCGGCCGACGCTCCCGGGACGAGGATCAGGCAGAGGATGGCGGACCACAGCTTGCGCATGACCCCGGTGCTAGAGAGCGAATGCGGCCGTTTCGCGGCACGCGGGACGGCGCCAAGGATTGTCGTTGCGAGGAGCGCGGCGAGGACGCAATCTCGCCGGGTCAAGCCGATGGAGTGATTGGACGATGAGCGGAAAGATTGACGCGCGGCTCGGCGCGCTCGGCATCGAATTGCCGCTTCCGGCGGCACCGGTGGCGAATTATGTGCCGTTTACGATCTGCGACATGGGCTCCGGCAATCTCGTCTTCATCGCCGGCCAGATCTGCCAATGGAATGGCGAGCGCCGCTTCGTCGGCAAGCTCGGCGCCGCGGTCAGCATCGCCGACGGCCAGGCAGCGGCGCGGCTTTGCGCGCTCAACATCCTCTCGCATCTGCGCGTCGCCTGCGGCGGCGATCTCGACCGCGTGCGCCGCTGCCTGCGGCTCGGCGGGTTTGTCAACTGCACGCCGGAGTTCACCGACATGCCGCAGGTGGTCAACGGAGCCTCCGACCTGATGGTCGAATTGTTCGGCGATATCGGCCGTCATGCGCGCGCCGCGGTCGGGACGAGTTCGTTGCCGGGCGGCGTCGCGGTCGAGGTCGAAGCCACCTTCGAGATCGGCTGAGGCGGCGGCGGCGATGAACGACGGCGGCGAAACCATCACCTTGCGCATCCACCATGCGATCGGCGAGATCGCGCCGGCGGCTTGGGACGCCTGTGCGGGCGACATCAACCCGACGGTCAGCCATGTCTTTCTGAACGCGCTCGAAGAGAGCGGCTCGGCCACCGCCCGCACCGGCTGGGCGCCGCAGCACCTCTCGTTTGCCGATCGCGGCGGGCGTCTCGTCGGCGCGGTACCGCTCTATCTGAAGAGCCATTCCTATGGCGAATACGTGTTCGACTGGGGCTGGGCCGACGCGTATGAGCGCTCCGGCAGTCGTTATTATCCAAAGCTGCTATGCGCCGTGCCGTTCACCCCGGTGCCCGGTCCCCGCCTCCTGGTCGCGCCCGGTGCCGCCAGGGAGACCAAGAGCCATCTGATCGCCGGCATGATCGAGCTGGCGCGCCAGCGCAAGCTCTCGTCGCTGCACGTCAATTTTCCCGAGGCCGACGAGTTCGCAGCCTTCGCCGAGGCCGGTTTCCTGCAGCGGATCGGCCAGCAATTCCACTGGACGAACCAGGGCTATCGAGATTTCGACGATTATCTCGCCGCGCTCACCTCGCGCAAGCGCAAGGCGGTCAAGAAGGAGCGGCGCGAGGCGCTGGCCGGCGGCATCGAGATCGAGCTGTTGACCGGGTCAGACCTGACCGAGCGGGCCTGGGACGCCTTCTACCGTCTCTATCTCGGAACCACCAACCGCAAATGGGGCGACGCCTACCTGACCCGCCGGTTCTTCTCGATGATCGGCGAGCGGATGCCGGAGAATATCGTGCTGGTCATGGCGCGGGGCCGCGGCGAGTACATCGCCGGCGCCTTCAACATTCTCGGCCGCGATACGATTTACGGGCGCAATTGGGGGGCGCACCGCGAATACCGCTTCCTGCATTTCGAATGCTGCTATTACCAGGCGATCGAATTCGCGATTAAGCGCGGCTTAACGCGAGTCGAAGCCGGCGCGCAGGGACCGCACAAATTGCAGCGCGGCTATCTGCCGGCGCCGATCTACAGCGCGCATTGGATCCCCGACCCGGGGTTCCGCCGCGCAGTTGCCGCCTTTCTCGCCCGCGAGCGCGAGATGGTCGAGCGGAAGATCGAGCACCTCGCCGAGTACTCGCCGTTCCGCGCCGACGACGAGCGCGCGGACGAATAACGCGCCACACGGCTTTCACGCTGAATTGAGCGCGGCGCTTGCCGCGAGGCGCTAGCTTTGGCGCCCCTTCCGTTCCACTGTCTGGCAATGGCTGACGAAACGCCGCGTCCGGTTGCCCTCCGCCGTTTCGTCCCGCTCGGCGTCCTTATCGTCGCCTTGGTGCTGTTCATAGCGCTCGGTGGGTGGCGCTATCTGAATTTCGCCGCGCTCGCCAAAAACCGCGAATGGCTGTGCGGAGCGGTGGCGCAGGGCGGGGCGAAAGCCGCCCTGGGCTTCATCTTCGCCTATGCCGGACTGGTCGCGCTGTCGCTTCCGCTAGGGGCGCTGCTGACGATCATCGGCGGATATTTGTTCGGTCCCTGGCTCGGCGGTGCCTACGCGGTGATCGGGGCGACACTCGGCGCCACCGTGGTGTTCCTCGCCGCCCGTGCGGGGCTGGCCGGCCTCGCCGCACGCGCCGGCCCATGGGTGCGCAGGTTCGAAAGCGGTTTCCGCAGGAACGGGCTCAACTATTTGCTGGTGCTGCGACTGATCCCGATCTTCCCGTTCTGGCTGGTGAACCTGGGGGCCGGGGCGGTCGGGTTACGGCTGTGGGTCTACGTCTTCGGCACGTTTATCGGCATCATCCCGGTCACCTTCATCTATGCGAGTCTCGGCAATGGGTTGGGGACGCTGGTCGAGGAAGGCCGGCCGCCCGATCTCGCGATCGTCTATCGCCCCAGCGTGTTTCTCCCGATCCTCGGCCTCGCCGTGCTCGCGCTACTGCCGGTCATCTACAAACGCTGGCGCACCCGCGCTAGCGAAGAGGCGGCATGACCGCGCTCGCCCCCGATCTGTGCGTCATCGGCGCCGGGGCGGGTGGGCTCGCGGTGGCGGCGGGCGCCGCGCAGATGGGCGCGAGCGTCGTTCTGGTCGAGCGCGGCCGGATGGGCGGCGACTGCCTCAATTACGGCTGCGTGCCGTCGAAATCGCTGCTGGCGGCGGCAAGGCTGGCGAATGCCTGGCGCCGCGGCGGCGAGCTCGGCATCATCTGCGGCCCGCCGCAGATCGATTTCGCCGCCGTCGCCGACAGCGTCGAGCGGGTGATCGCGCGCCTCGCCCCGAACGATTCGGTGGAGCGCTTCGAGCGGCTCGGGGTGCGCGTCATCAGGGCCGAAGCGCGGTTTGTCGATCGCCGCACAATCCGCGCCGGCGACAGCAGGGTCCGGCCGCGGCGGTTTGTCATCGCCACCGGCTCGGCGCCGGTCGTGCCGCCGATCCCGGGCCTCGACCGCGTGAAGTTTTTCACCAACGAGACGGTGTTCGCCAACCGGACGGCTCCCTCGCATCTGATCGTGATCGGTGGCGGCCCGCTCGGCATCGAGCTGGCGCAGGCACATAAGGGGCTCGGCGCCGCGGTCACGGTGATCGACGCCGGCCCCTTATTGCCGCATGACGATCCGGAGCTGGTGGCGCTCCTCGCCCGGCGCCTGGCGGAAGACGGCATCGCGCTGAAACCCTCGGTCGCGGTCGCCGGGATCGAGCAGGAGGGCGCAGGAATCGCCGTCGCCCTGGCAACCGGCGAACGCGTCATCGGGTCGCATCTGCTGGTCGCCGCCGGGAGACGGCCCAATCTCGCCGCGCTCGATCTCCCCGCTGGCGGGATCGAGGCCGGCGCCATGGGGATCATCGTCGATCGGCGGCTGCGGACGACGAACCATCGCGCCTTTGCCATCGGCGATGCGGCCGGCGGCCCGCAATTCACCCATATCGCGCTCTACCACGCCGGGATCGTGATCCGGAACGCGCTGTTCCGGCTGCCGGCGCGGGTCGATTACCGCGCACTTCCCTGGGTGACCTACACCGATCCCGAGCTGGCCCAGGTGGGGCTGAGCGAGGCGGCGGCGCGGGCAAGGGTGAACGCCCTGGGGCCGGTGCGGGTGCTGCACTGGTCCTTTGCCGAAAACGACCGCGCCCACACCGAGCGCGACACATCGGGCCACGTGAAGATCATCACCAGCCGGCGCGGGCGGATCCTCGGCGCGACGATCCTCGGCGCCGCGGCCGGCGATCTGATCCTGCCCTGGGCATTGGCGATCTCGCAAAAGCTCAAGATCGGCGCGATGGCCAATCTGATCGTGCCCTACCCGACCCGGGGCGAGGCCGGCAAGCGCGCCGCCGGCAGCTTTTACACGCCATCCCTGTTCGCGCCGCGCACCCGCCGCCTCGTGCGCCTCCTGGCGCGCTTCGGGTAGGATCGAATTCCGACATGACAACTGCCTTCAACAAGCCCCCACCCCAACCCCCCCCCGCTTGCGGGGGAGGGAGCCCGTCGGTGCACCCCCTCCCCCGCAAGCGGGGGAGGGTTGGGGTGGGGGTAGTGCGACGAAGGGAGGGGGGACCCACGCCGCAGGCATGGGAGGGGGGCTGGCTAGGGACCGCGTGATGCTGGTGCGCAGCCTCTCGGCCCGGCTCCTCGTCCTGACGATCTTTTTTGTGATGGTCGGCGAGGTGCTGATTTTCGTGCCCTCGGTCGCGCGCTACCGGATGACCTATCTCGACAACCACATCGCCTCCGGGCATCTCGCCGCGCTGGCGCTTGCTGCCAGTCCCAGCGGGCGGATCGACCAGGCCTTGACCAACGAGCTGCTGAGGCATGTCGGCGCGCATGCGGTGATCCTCAATCGTCCGGACGGCATGGTGCGGATGCTCGACAGCGCGATGCCGCCGCCGGCCGACATCACCTTCGACCTGACCAAAGGCAATGTTCCGATCTGGATCCAGCGTTCGCTTGAGACATTGTTCAGCAGCGGCAACCGGGTCATGCGGGTGCTCGGGCCGTCGCCGATGGAACCCGGCGCCACCGTCGAGCTGCTGCTCGACGAAGCGCCGCTGCGGCACGAGTTGTGGGGGTTTGGCATTCGCATCCTGCAACTGTCGATCGTCATCTCGCTGACCACCGCCGCGCTGGTGTATCTCAGCCTGCAATGGCTGCTGGTCCGGCCGATGCGCCGCATCACCGCGAGCATGACCCTGTTCCGCGAGGACCCGGAGGACGCCTCGCGCCGCATCGTCGCAAGCGGCCGGCGCGACGAGATCGGCAGCGCCGAGAAGGAGCTCGCGATGCTGCAGGAAACCGTGCGGCAGGCGCTCGGGCAACACGCCCGGCTGGCGGCGCTTGGCACCGCGGTGACCAAGATCAACCACGATCTGCGCGCCATTCTGGCAACCGCGCGGCTGGTCAGCGACGGGCTTGCCGACAGCGCCGCGCCCGAGGTGCGCCGCGTCGCGCCGCGGCTGTTCGAGGCGATCGACCGCGCCGTCGCGCTGTGCACCCACACCCTCGATTTTTCGCGCGAGGGCGCGCCGCCTTTGGCGCCGACGCGGTTTCTTCTGCTGCCGCTGATCGAGGAGATCGAGGCGGCCCTGGTGACGGGGGACGACCCCCTCGCCGTCGAGCCGGTCGTCCCGCCGGGGCTCATCGTGCGGGCCGACCGCGATCAGCTCTACCGGGTGCTGCTGAACCTAGCCCAGAATGCGGTCGAGGCCGGCGCGCGGCACCTGCACCTGACCGCCGCCGTGTCGGACGGGGCGACCCTGATCGACATCGCCGATGACGGCCATGGGCTGCCGCCGCGGGCCCGCGAAAACCTGTTCCGGCCGTTTTTCGGCTCGGCCCGGCCGGGTGGGACCGGCCTCGGCCTGGCGATCGCGCGCGAGCTGATGCGGGCGCAGGGCGGCGACCTCATCCTGGTCGAGACGACCGGCAGCGGCACGGTGTTCCGGCTGACCCTCCCGGCGCCGGCCGCCAATTCGGGGGCGCTCAATCGAGCGTCAGGGTAAGCGCTTTCAGATAGGCGCTCTCCGGCAATGCCGGATGGACCGGATGGTCGGGGCTCGCCCCGGTGCTCTTGAGGATGCGGGCGAAGCGGCCGGCATCGGCGAGGCCGCGACGCACCGCTTCGGCGAATTCCGCGACCCCGACATTGTAGGAGCACGACGCCAGGAACAGAAAGCCGAAAGGCGCGGTCAGCTGGGCGGCGAGGTGGGCGAGCTTGCGATAGCCGCGCAGCGCGGCCGGGACCGCGCGCTTCGAGGGCGCGAACGGCGGCGGGTCGGCGATCACGATGTCGAACCGCTCGCCGGCGGCGGCGAGCGCGGCCGCTTCGGCGAACACGTCGCCGCGGCGGAAGGTGCAGCGCTCGGCGACGCCGTTGCGCCGGGCGGCCGCTGACGCGAGCGCGAGGGCGGGCGCGGAACTATCGATGCCGAGCACCGCGGC
>CAYMRQ010000173.1:0-10320 GCA_964392845.1 uncultured Rhizobium sp. | reverse complement strand
TCGAAGCGGACGGAATCGAGGTGTACCGCCGGGCCCGGCGCGTTGTCGTACCGCGGCTGCCCTACCGCAACGCGGTGGAATGGTCATATTGCGGGCTCAAGCTGTTTTCGGCCTATGTCGCGCAGAACGGCACCCCGGATCTCGTCCATGCGCATTCCTGTCTCAGCGCCGGGGTTCTCGCGCTGGCGATACGGGTGCGCCACGGCATCCCGTTCATCCTCACCGAGCACAGCACCGGCTTCGCCCAGGATCGCTTGCGCTGGTGGGAGCGCGACCTCGTCCGCCGGGTGATCCGCCGCGCCGATGCCCGCATCGCCGTCAGCCCGCATCTAGCGGGGTTGCTGGAACGGCAGTTTCCCGGCAGGTCCTGGGCCTATGTGCCGAATATCCTGGGGGAAGCGTTTCTGGCTCCGCCCGGCCCAATGTCGCAGCCTGCCGGAGTTGGGCGGCCCTTCGTATTCATCTGCGCAGCGCGGCTCTCGCCCGAAAAAAACCATGCCTTGCTGATCGACGCCTTCGCCGATGCGTTCACCGGCGACCCTGGTATCCGGCTGCATCTGGCTGGCGACGGGCCGGTGGGAATGCGTCTGCGCCGGCTTTGCGGCGAGCGCGGGATCGGGGCGCAGGTCGACTTTCTTGGCGCGCTGCCATCCGATCGGCTGCGCGCAATGATGGACGCAGCGGATGCCTTCGTGCTCGCCAGCGATGTCGAGAGCTTCGGGGTCGTGGTGATCGAGGCGCAGGCGGCGGGGCTCCCGGTCGTCAGCACCGCGAGCGGCGGGCCGGATCACCTGATCGATGCGTCGAGCGGTCTTCTGGTTCCGACCGGCGACCGGCGAAAGCTGCGCGACGCTCTGACCCTGATGCACCGGCAGGCGGCCTGTTATGATCGCGCCCGGATCCGCGCCGATGCGATCGGCCGGTTCGGGCCGGAGACCTTTCTCCGGCGGTTTTCAGAAATCGCCGGTTGGCCGTGACTCCGGAGCCGGTGGGTATCGTGCGAGATTGCTTCGCTCCGCTCGCAATGACGGCCCTCATTGGTTGTCATTGCGAGGAGCGCAGCGACAAAGCAATCTCGGCCGGGCTTTCCTCCCGGAGGCGTTGCGCGATGGCAATCCTGTTCCGTTCGACCCCGGCCGCGACGGCGCGCTGGCGGCCGCTGCTCGGCGCGCTGATGCCGGAGCACGAGATCCGCTGCTGGCCGGATATCGGCGACAAGGCGAGAATCGACTATGCGCTGGTCTGGCAGCCCGACCCGGGGCTCCTCGCCTCGCTGCCCAACCTGAAGCTGATCGTCGGCCTTGGCGCCGGGGTCGACCATCTGCTGGGCGATCCCACCCTGCCCAAAGGGGTGCCGATCGTCCGTCTCGTCGATCCCTACATGACCGACGCGATGAGCGAATACGTCGCGCTCTCGGTGCTGCGGCTGCACCGCCAGGACCTCGATTACCTGGCGCAGCAGCGCGCGCGCCTCTGGGAGGAGCGCGAGCAGAAGAACGCCGCCGAGCGCACCGTCGGCATTCTCGGCTTTGGCACGCTCGGCCAGGATGCCGGCCGAAAGCTCAAGGCGCTCGGCTTCGATGTCGCCGGCTGGAGCCGCGGTAGGAAGGAGATTGCCGGGTTTGCCACCTATGCCGGCCCGGCCGGCCTCGACGCCCTCCTGGCCCGCAGCGAGATCCTCGTTTGCCTGCTGCCGCTGACCGCCGAGACCGCCGGCATCCTCAACGCCGCCGCCTTTGCCCGGCTGCCGCGCGGCGCGGGGCTGGTCAACGCCGGGCGCGGCGGCCACCTCGTCGAAGCGGATTTGATCCCGGCGCTCGATGCCGGGCAATTGTCGGGCGCGGTACTCGATGTCGTTGGCGAGGAGCCGCTGCCGCCGGGTCACCCGTTCTGGCGCCATGCGCGGATCATCCTCACCCCGCATGTCGCGGCCGAGACCCACCCGCCGACCGCGGCGCCGATCATCCGCGAGGCGATCCGCCGCTGCGAAGCGGGTTTGCCGATCGACAACCGGGTCGACTTGACGCGCGGGTATTGAACCCACCTCAATTGTCGTCCGGGCGACAGCCGGGCGCGCAGCACCGGAACCATGCCGCATCGGATAGCGCGCGCCTGCGGAACCGTGGATCCCGGCTTTCCCCACGGATCAAGTCCGTGGGCTGAAGGCGCACGGGAGAACGAAATACTCAATCTGTCATTGCGAGGAGCGGAGCGACGAAGCAATCTCGCTCGGATGAGACGCCGGCGGAACGAATTTGCTGCGCGGAGCCTGTCCTCCGGCCGGCCGGCGGCCGGACCCGCGGGCTCGCAATGACAGGATTAGGCGAGGGCGAGGGATGGAGCACATCGATTTGGGCGGGGTCGCGGTCGAGACGGCGATCGCCGGCACCGGGCCGCCGCTGTTGTTCCTGCATGGCGGCGACTATGTCGCGCAAAACGAGCCGTTCCTCGAGCGTCTGGCGCGACACTGGCGGGTCATCGCACCGCGCCATCCCGGCTTCGGTGCGACCCCGCGCCCCGCCTGGTTCCGCACCGTGCACGACATCGCCTATCTCTATCTCGATCTGCTCGACCGGCTCGCGCTCGACGACACGCTCCTGGTCGGCTCGTCGTTCGGCGGCTGGATCGCGCTCGAACTCGCTGTGCGGTCGGAGGCGCGGCTCGGACGGGTGGTGTTGCTCGACCCGCTCGGCGTCAAGCTGGGCGGCCGCGAGGAGCGCGACATTGCTGACATCTATGCCTTGCCGGCCGAAGAGGTATTGGGCCGCCTCTTTGTCGAGCCGGTGCACGTGGTGCCCGACTACGCCAAGCTCGACGATGCCGAGCTCCTCGCCATCGCCCGCGACCGCGAGGCGACCGCGCTCTATGGCTGGAAGCCTTACATGCACGACCCGGCGCTGGTGCACTGGCTGCATCGGATCACCCGACCGACCCTGGTGTTGTGGGGGCGGGAGGACGGCATCGTCGCGCCCTCTTACGGCGAGCGTCTCGCCGCCGCGCTCCCCAACGCCCGCTTCGAGCTGATCGCAGAGGCGGCGCATTACCCGCAGATCGAGCAGCCCGAGAGGGTCGCCGCCCTAATCGAGCAATTTGGCGAACGCTTTGCCTCGGAGGAGGATAGGCCATGACAGCCAAGGGCAGGAAGGCCAAGGCCATGCAAGTCTGGCATTTCAGCGAGATGGCCTATCACCCGGCATGGGAGAAGCTCGGCGATTCCTACCGCGTCATCATTCCGAACCGGCTGTTCGACCCGAAGATCGGCGCCGACCTCTATCACCGCTATCTCGACGAATGGGCGCTGTGCGACGAGCTCGGCATCAACATTATGACAAATGAACATCACGCCACCGCTACGTGCGCCGATTCGGTATGCACGATCCCGATGGCGATCCTGGCGCGCGAAACCAAGAAGGTGCGGCTCCTCGCGCTCGGCATGCCGATCGGCAACCGCAACGATCCCGTCCGCGTCGCCGAGGAATATTCGATCATCGACGTCATTTCGCGCGGCCGGGTCGAGATGGGCTTTGTCAAGGGCGTGCCGTTTGAGATTTCGCCGGCCAACACCAACCCGGCCGATCTGGTCGAGCGCTTCTGGGAGGCGCACGATCTGATCTTGAAGGCGATGACCACCCATGACGGCCCGTTCAATTGGGAGGGCACGCATTTCCATTACCGCTCGGTCAATGTCTGGCCGCGCCCCTATCAGCAGCCGCACCCGCCGGTATGGATGCCGGTCGGCAGCCCGGGCAGCGCCATGGAGGCGGCCGAGCGCGGGATCATCATCGGCGTCCTCAACACCGGCTGGGCCCGCACCCCGGCGATCTTCGAGGCCTACCGGGAGAAGGCGCGCGAGGTCGGCCGCGAGCCGACGCGCGACCGCCTCGCCTATATGGCGCTGATCGGGGTCGGCGAAACGCGCAAGGAAGGCCACCGGCGGGCCGACCAGATCCTCGACTACAGCCGCACCTCGGGCATGGTCGCGCCGCAATTCGCCAACCCGCCCGGCTATGTCCCGGCGGCGGGAGCCGCACAGATGCTGAAATCGGGCGGCGCCATGGCGGCGCGCGCGACCCGCGTCCAGACCAAGGACGGCACCCCGATCAACCCGCGCACGATGACGGTCGCGCAAGCGATCGACGCCGGCCTCTCCTTCGCCGGCACGCCCGACGATGTGTTCGACCAGCTGAAAGCCTTCTACGACCATGTCGGCGGCTTCGGCCACCTGTTGATGATGGGCCAGGGCGGCCACATCAGCCACGCCGACACCGTCGACAATTTGAGCCTGTTCAGCAAGGAGGTGCTGCCGAGGCTGGCGGAGCTGGGGTGAGCGAAATAGAAATGTAGGATGGGCTACGGGCGGCTCGCCGGGAGGACCAGGAGGCCTATCGTGAGGCGACGCGAATTCGTGAGACTCGCCGCCTTGGCGACGATCGGTTGGCCCCATTTTGCCAGCGCACAGCAGCCGGCGATGCCAGTCATCGGCTATCTGAGCGGCGGGTCGCTGGAATCGGACGGCTCTCGTACGCCGGCCTTCCGCCAGGGCCTGAAGGAAGCCGGCTACCTTGAAGGTGCGAACGTCGCCATCGAATTCCGCTGGGCGCTCGGTGACGGTCGCCGCTTGCCGGCTATGGCTGCCGATCTTGTTCGTCGTCAGGTCGCCGTGATCGCCACCGTAGGCGCTCCTCCGGCGGTAGCAGCGAAGGCTGCGACGAAAACGATTCCGATCGTCTTCGTCGTCGGCGACCCGATCGAGTTTGGCCTCGTCGCCAGCCTCAGCCACCCGGGCGGCAATCTCACCGGCGTAGCGCACATGATTGGCGAGTTGGCGGGGAAACGACTCCAGCTGCTTCATGAGGCGGTCCCTGAGGTTGCCGCAGTCGCCGTGCTGGTGAATCCGACCAACCCTGCCGCCAGCGACTCACAAATAAGATCGCTTCAGGATGCGGCGGGCCTTCTCGGACTACGGCTGCATATCCTTCAGGCGAGCACGGCGAGCGACATCGACGGTGCATTTGCGACCATTACCCGGGTCGGCGCGGGCGCGCTCGTCGTCGGCAGCGACCCTTTTTTGACCAACGCGAAGGATCAGATCGTGACGCTGGCGGCTCACCATGCGGTGCCCGCGATTTACGTCTGGCGCGAGTTTGTCGCAGCCGGCGGCCTGATGAGCTACGGGGCCGATCTTGCCGACAGCTATCGCCAAGCGGGGGTCTTCACCGCCAAGATTCTCAAAGGCGCGCGGCCTGCCGATCTGCCGGTCGAGCAGTCGGTGAAACTCCCATTCGTCTTGGACCTCAGGACCGCCAAGGCGCTCGGGCTCGCCATCCCGGGATCGCTGCTCGCTCGCGCCGACGAGGTGATAGAATGAGCAGCAGGCGATAGCCAAACTCGGGTTGGCGTGAATTTTCTCGCCCTAACCCGTCATCACACCAACTCCAACCGTAATTGCCGCCCCAATAGCACAGCGGCGCGCTGGAGGGTTTCGATCGTCACGTTGCCCTTGTCGGGATCGAGGATGCGGTCGATCTGGGCGCGGCTGGTGTGCATCAACTCCGCCAGGCGCTTCTTGGTAATGCTCTTTTTCTTCATTTCCTCGGCGAGTTGCCAGGCGATCACCTTCTTGATCGCTGCGGTCGTAACTTCCTCGTAAACGCCTTCCTCTCTCAGGAAGTCGTCGAGCGTCGAGCCCCAGTACGGGTTGGTGGATTTGCTCACGGGATCATCTCCTGCATTCGCTGACGTGCGAGCGCCAAATCCTCGGGCGGGGTTCGCTGCGTCTTCTTGATAAACCCATGCACGACGCCGATCCGGACCTCATGCACGAAGAACAGAAGGCGGGCGATGCGCCGGCTCGGCAGATTGCTCCGCACCTCCCATAAGCCGCCGCCAAGCGAGCGGCAGAGCGGCATGCCGACCGGCCAGCCATATTGCACCAGCGCCAAGTCGCGCCCGATCCTGTTGCGGTCTTCGACAGGCAACCTTCTCAACCAGTCTCTGACCGGCTCGCCGCCGCGAGCGGTGCGGTAGAAGATGACCGGCATCACCGCGGGCGGCTGCATGCCGTGCGTCGTATCATATATGATACAATGGGGCAAGCGCGTAGGATGGGTTGAGCGCAGTGAAGCCCATCGAACTCCGCGGCGGGCGCTGACGGTGGGTTTCGCTTAGTCCAACCCGCCCTACGCCAGCCTCATGCCAACTCCATCCGCGATTCGCCTCTGTCCAGTCCTACCTCTCGCCTCAATCGGCGAAAGCGGAGGTCCGGGCCCGGGGGCGGCTCGATCGGCTGAGCCGGCGCAGAACGAGCAATCCCGCCAGCGTGATCACGGCGAGGTGGCCAAAGCCGACGCCCCAGCCGATTACGCCGTCGCCGGCGAGGTCGAGGATCAACCCGACGCCGAGCGGACCGATAAAGCCGCCCGAATACCCGGCCATGCTGTGCAAGCCCATCGTGGCGCCGCGCAATTCCGGGTCGGCCGCTCCCACCGTGCCGGCGGTCAAGGCCGAGCTGTCGAGGTAGATCGCCGCGTTCCACAGCAGCACCAGCAGGAACGCAACCGGCGCCGACACCGCGATGCTCCAGCCGGTGAGGAGGGAGAACCCGGCGGCAAGTGTCATCGCCGCAACGACGACCCTGCCGCGTCCCAGGCGTTGCGCGGTCTCGTTGCCGCTGACCGAGACGACAATCCCGACGAGCCCGACCGCGGTGAACAGCACCGTCGGGGCCGGCAGCCAGGCCGGCGCCCCCTCCCGGGCGATTGTCGCGGTGAGAAAGGTCACCCCCCACGCGCGCAACGCGGCCAATTCCCAGGTATGCACGGTGTACCCGACGATCCAGCCCAGCGTCGCGCGGTTGCGCAATACCGGCCGGAAATCGAGGAGGGCGCGCCGCGCCGCGCCGTCAATTTTTGCTCCGGGGCGTCGCGGCAAGGCGGCGGGCATCACGGTCAGCGCGAGGGCGAAGGCGGCAAGCGCCGCCGCGGCGCCAAAGAGGAAGGCGCCTTCCGGGCCGGCGAGCGCATCGAACAACCCCGACACGGCGAACGATCCGGCGCCGGCGATACCGGTCCCGGCAGCATGCCATGACACCGCGCGCGACTGCGCCGCGCCCTCGAGCGGGTCGGCGATCGCCTTCAGCCCCGGCATATAGGCACCGGCCCAGCCGACCCCCGCGACGGCGCGCAGTAAGAGCCCGGACCAGAAGCCGTCGGCGAGGAGGACAAACCCGAGATGGGATAGTGCCGTCAACCCGGCCCCGACGAGATAGACACGGCGCACCGGCAAGCGGTCGGTCAACGCGACCAACCCCGGCACAGCCAGCACATAGGCGGCAAAAAAGATCCCGACCAGCCATCCGGCGTCGGCTTTCGACAGCTCCCACCGGACAATGTAGCCCGGCAGCAAGGCGGGCAGGGTGAAGGCGCCGATCTGGGTCAGCATCTGCGCCGCGACGATCGCCGCGACAAAGCCACGACTGCCCGGCGCCGGCGGAAACCGCCTCCCTATTGCCGTCGGTTCTGCCATTTCGCTCCCTTGCACGCGATTTGTTAGCCGACGGACAGCCGGCGCCTGCGGAGACGCCATCCTGTCACTCCTCGCCTGACGGCGCGGCTGCCGCCGCCCGCTTCCCGCGCACCAGCAAGAGGAACGGCATCGACAAAAGCACGATCAGCATCATCAGCGCGAAATCGTCGACATAGGCGACCATCGCCGCCTGGCGGGTCACCTCGGCATTGAGCGCCGCGATGCCGACCGGGGTCGTCAGGCTGAACGGCAATGTCAGGAACGGCGCCTGCGCCAGCGGGTTGTCGGGGCGCAGGTGCTCGACCAGCCGGGCGTGAACGGTCTGGGTGTTCTGGGCGAGCATCGCTTCGAGGATCGAGATGCCGATGCTGCCGCCGAGATTGCGCATCACGCTGCGGATCGCGGTGCCCTGGGTCATGATGCTGTGCGGCAGATTGGAGAGCGCGATCGTGTTGAGCGGCACAAAGGTGCAGCCGAGCCCAAACCCCTGAAGCACCCCCGACACCAGCACCGGCCACATCCCCATCTGCAGCGAGAAGCCCGCCATCTGCCACAATGACAGCGCGGTCAGCGCGAGGCCGACCAGGATGATCAGCCTTGCATCGACCCGGCCGAGCAGCCGCCCGACGACAAACATCGCGATCATCGTGCCGATGCCGCGTGGCGAGGTGATCAGCCCGGTCGTCATCACCGGATAATTCAGCAGGTGCTGCAGCATCGTCGGGATCAAGGCGAGGGTCCCGCTGAGGATGCCGCCGATCAGGAACATCAGCACCGTCCCGGTCACGAAATTCGGGCTTTTCAACAGATCGCGGTTGAGAAAGGACCGGTCGGTCGCGGTCGCCGTATGGACGATGAACAGGTAGAAAGCGCAGGCGGAAACCGTCGCCTCGACCCAGATCTCGCCGGAATGGAACCAGTCCTCGAGCTGGCCGCGGTCGAGCATCAGCTGCAGCGCGCCGATGCCGACGCTGAGGCTGGCGAACCCGAAGAAGTCGAACAGCTCGCGATGGGCCCGCCGCGTGTCGTGGATGAAAATAAGGATGCCGAGTGCGGCGAGCACCCCGAACGGCAGGTTGATGTAGAAGATCCAGCGCCAGCTGTAATCCTGGGTCAGCCAGCCGCCGAGCGTCGGCCCCATGATCGGCCCGAGGATGACCCCGCTGCCCCACACCGCCATCGCCTGACCGTGCCGCTCGGGCGGGTTGATCTGGAACAGCACCGATTGCGACAGGGGCACCAGTGCCGCGCCGCAGATCCCTTGCAGCACGCGATAGATCACCAGCTGGGTGAGGCTCGTCGCGCTGCCGCACAAGGCCGAGGCGAGGGTGAAGCCGGCGACCGAGATCAGAAACACGTATTTGATGCCGAAATGCCCGGCGAGCCAGCCGGTCAGCGGCATCATGATCGCCGCCGAGACGATATACGAGGTCAGCACCCAGGCGGTCTGGTCCTGTGAGGCCGACAGCGCGCCCTGGATGTGCGGCAAGGCGACGTTGGCGATCGTGTTGTCGACGCCCTGCATGATCGTCGCCAGCATGATCGACGCGGTGATCGCGGCGCGATTGAAGCCGGCGCTGCGGTCGCTTCCTCTCACCCCGCCCCACCCCGTCGCCGTCGCCAGGCGCGCGCTATCGCGGTGATCACCCTGAGCGAGGCATGCGCGCCGTCGGCCTCGCCCTTTTCGAAATCGCCGGCATTGACCGCCATTTGGTTGGTGACATGGGCGAGGCAGAGGACCGGCTTGTCGCGCGCCCGGGCAAAGGCATAGAGCGCCGCCGCTTCCATCTCGACCGCGAGGATGTTGCGGGCACGGGCCCGCGCGATCGCGGCGGCGGTTTCGCGGAACGGCGCATCGGTGGTCCAGGCCGCGCCCTGATAGACCGGCAGCGCGACCTCGCGCAGGGCGCGCATCGCCTCGCCGACGAGCGCGCCATCGGCCTCGGCGAATTCGCCGGGCGGCAGGTAATGATAGCTGGTGCCTTCATCGCGCAGCGCGCGGTCGATCACGACGAAATAGGGTGGCGTCCCGCTATGCTCCAGGGGTGCCACGATCTGGCCGGCCGAGGTCATGCTGATCAGGAAGCGGCAGCCGGAAACAAACAGCTCCTCGGCGAGCAGCACGGCAAACGGGGCGCCGACCGCGCAGCCGATGATGCCGAAGCGCATTCCGTCGTCTTCGAATTCCAGAAGCTCGGTGTGGTAGCAGGCCCAGCCGGGCGAGGGGACCGCCCGTCCGGCGCGGCGCAACGCCCGCAGAATGTCGCCATCGGGGTCGAGGAGGCAAATTTCCGGCGTTTCCGCCGTGGGCAGGTTCTTCTGACGCCGCGCCTCGCGCAGCAGATTGGCCGGCTCGAACACCGAGGCGGCCGCATATTCCTTGCCGCCAAGGATCGGCGGCGTCGATTTGTTGCCCATGGCGATGTTGTCGAGCACGCTTTGCGATCTCGTCAAGCGGCGCGATGATCGAGATTGCTTCGCTTCGCTCGCAATGACAGGAAAGAGCTGTCATTGCGAGGAACGCAGCGACGAAGCAATCTCGCCGAATTGGGGCGGGTTGCGCTCGGAGGTAGCACGATGATCGGCTGGAGAGCGAGGCTCGGGTTTCTGGTGCCGCCGGGCAACCCGACGGTCGAGGCGGAGATGATGGCGCTGATGCCCGCCGGGGTGTCGCTGCATTTCCACCGCCTGGCGGTGGGCGGCGGGGTGCCCGGAGCGCTCGACAATCAGGACGAGCGCACCCGCACGATGATCGACAGCCTTGACGCCAGCGTCGCGCTCTTGGCGATGGTCAAG
>CAYMRQ010000172.1:0-10699 GCA_964392845.1 uncultured Rhizobium sp. | reverse complement strand
GGCGACATCTTCGGCAAGGCGTTCGGCGGGCGCGCCAAGCCGAAGAAGATGACCGTCGCCGAGAGCCATCGCGAGCTGATCGCCGAGGAAAGCGACAAGCTGCTCGATCAGGATCGGGTGGTGCGCGAGGCGATCCAATCGGCCGAGCAGAACGGCATCGTCTTTCTCGACGAGATCGACAAGATCTGCGGGCGGACCGAGCGCGGCGGCGGTCTTTCGGGCGCCGATGTCAGCCGCGAAGGCGTGCAGCGCGATCTGTTGCCGTTGATCGAAGGCACCACCGTCGCCACCAAGCATGGCGCGGTCAAGACCGACCACATCCTGTTCATCGCTTCGGGCTCCTTCCACCTGGCCAAGCCGTCCGATCTCCTGCCCGAGCTGCAGGGAAGACTGCCGATCCGGGTCGAATTGAAGGCGCTCGACCGCGCCGATTTGCGCCGCATCCTGACCGAGCCGGAAGCGAGCCTCATAAAGCAATACCGGGCGTTGCTCGCGACCGAGGGGATCGACCTCGAATTCCAGCCGGAGGCGATCGACGAGATCGCGCGGTTGGCCGAGCTGATCAACGCCACGGTCGAGAATATCGGCGCGCGCCGGTTGCACACGATCCTCGAACGCCTGCTCGAGGAGATCAGCTTCACCGCCTCGGACCAGCCGAGCGGCACCGCCATTTCCATCGACGCGGCCACTGTCCGCGAGCGGGTCGGCGCCCTCGCCCAGAACGCGGATCTCTCGCGGTTTATTTTGTAGGGGTGGCGCACGTCGAATCGATAAATCAATCAGGGAAGAAGGAGGAATTATCATGAACAGTCTCGGGGATCGCCAGAAAGGCTTCGAAGCCCAATTCCAGCGCGATCAGGAACTGTCGTTCCGGGTCACCGCTCGACGCAACAAGCTGTTCGGGTTGTGGGCCGCCGAAAAATTGGGCCTGGCCGGAGGCGAACCGGCCGACGCCTATGCCAGGACCGTCGTCGACGCGGATTTCGAGCGTCCGGGCGACGGCGACGTCATCGAAAAGGTACAGGGCGATCTCGCCGCCAAGGGCATCGCCCTCGACGAGGCGGCGCTGCGGGTCGAATTGACGCGCGCGGCGGCGGAAGCGCGCAGGCAGCTTACCGAGCCGTAAAAACCGGTCGGCGAGAGCGTTGCCGGCAAGATGCTGGTCCTCGGCGGTGACGATTGGAGGGAGGAGACCCCATGCTCTCGTCGGCTCGCATCGAGGAAAGATTGGCGCGACGTACGATCGCGCTCGTCCTCGCCGGCGGTCGCGGCAGCCGGCTCAAGCAGCTGACCGACCGCCGCGCCAAGCCGGCGGTGTTTTTCGGCGGCAAGTTCCGCATCATCGATTTCGCGCTGTCGAGTTGTCTCAACTCGAACATCCGCCGGATCGCCGTCCTGACCCAATACAAGGCGCACAGCCTGTTGCGCCATTTGCAGATGGGCTGGTCGTTTCTGCGCCCGGAGATGAACGAGTTTCTCGATCTCTTACCGGCGCAGCAACGGCTCGACGAGGCGACCTGGTATCGCGGCACGGCCGACGCGGTCTACCAGAATTTCGACATCCTGCGCGCGGCGCGGCCGGAGTTTTTCATCGTGCTGGCGGGCGACCACATCTACAAGATGGACTATTCCAACATGCTGGCCGATTTGCACGCGAAGGGCGCCGAGTGCAGCGTCGCCTGCGTCGAGGTGCCGATTGCGCAAGGTTCCGAGTTCGGCATCATGGCGACCGACGCGTCGATGCGCATCGTCGAGTTTCTCGAAAAGCCGCACTCGCCGCCTTCCATCGCCGGCAAGCCCGATCGCGCCCTGGCGAGCATGGGGATCTATGCCTTCTCCGCCAATTTCCTCTATTCGGAGCTGCAGCGCGATCATGACGACCCGAATTCGAGCCATGATTTCGGCAGGGACGTCATCCCGAACATCGTGAGCCGCGGGCTCGCGGTTGCCCACCGCTTCGAGGACAGCTGCGTCACCACGACCCCGGAGGCCGAGCCCTACTGGCGCGATGTCGGCACCCTCGATGCGTATTGGGCGGCCAATCTCGATCTGGTGATGCCGGTGCCCTCGCTCGATATCTACGATCCGAATTGGCCGATCTGGACCTACCAGCAGCAGCTGCCGCCGGCGAAGTTCGTCTTCAACGACGAGGACCGCCGCGGAATGGCCGTCGATTCGATGGTCTCGGGCGGGTGCATCGTCTCGGGTGCGCACGTGTCGCGCTCGCTGTTGTTTTCGAGCGTCCGGGTCAATTCGCATGCCCGGACCAGCGAGGCGGTGTTGCTGCCCGAGGTGGAGGTCGGCCGCTATGCGCGGCTCAGCAAGGTTATCGTCGATCGCGGCTGCCGGATCCCGGAAGGGCTCGTCGTCGGCGAGGACCCGGCGCTCGACGCAACGCGGTTTTACCGCAGCGACGGCGGCGTCGTCCTGATCAGCGCGGACATGCTCGCGGCGCTTTAAAAAGCCCCCGGCTTAAACAGCCATCTACCTAAACAACCACCGACGAGGCAGCACCCGCGATGCGGCACAAATTGACCCCGACAGCCCTCTGCGCCGCCCTGCTCGCCGGCTGTTGGTCGCCGCCGGAGAGCGCCGGAATCCTGGTCGACACGACGCCGCCCGGCGCCTCCTGCAGCCTAACCCGGCTCGGCCAGCCGATCGCCACCGTGGCAACGACCCCGGCGATCGCCCTCGTCGAACCGGGCGCGGCCGAGATCACAATCCTCTGCCGCCGACAGGGTTTTGCGGACACGGTGATCAACCTGCCCGCGCCGGAATTGGCGCTGAGCTTCGGCGCGATCGTGTACGGCCGCCCGCGTTCCGATTACCAGCGCCGGGTCGATATCGTCCTGCAGCCACGCCCGCCCGGGCCTGCGCCCCGGTAATCGGCGGTCGCGAAAAGGCACAGGTTTCGCGGCCGCCGGCCGGGGGCCGGCCTCGAACGGATCGAACCAGCACGGCTTCGGTCAGGGCTTGTGGCCCACATTGTGCTTGAAATTCACTATCTAGCGGCTATGGTGTTTGCTAATAGCTATTAGTAGGAGTTAGCCATGGCATCAACCAAGGGCGGCAAGGGCGAGGTGACCTCAGCCAAAGCCGCAACGGCGGCATCCAAGGTCCTTAGCAACCCGAATTCCTCGGCAGCCGCGAAGAGCGCGGCGGGGTCGGCACTGACACAGCGCCCAGGAAAGAAGAAGTAGGAGTAGCTGGATTCGGCGAAGTTGCCCTCACCCGCATTGCGGGAGAGGGCTCGGGGCTAACGCGGCTTGTGCGGTCGGATGGGGTGTGGCGTTCGAGGAACGCGCGCACCCGGCGGATCGCCTCGGCGAGATGCGCCGGCCCCCTCCACTCGCGCATGGCCGCCGCTCTTGTAAAGCCAGCCGATTCATGGCTCTTTCGCGAGCCCCCGGCGATTGTCGCGAACGTTTTACGCGCTACAATGGCGGCGATGGCGTTCCCCCGAACCAATGGACCAACGATAACCCCAGGAGGATCTAGCATGTCGAGCAGATTATCTCTCGCCACCGCATTGGCGGCGGCTGTCGGCCTCGTCTCGGCGTTCGCCGCGCCGGCCGGAGCGCAAAGCGGCGTCGCTGTCGGCAACCTGACCTGCAACGTGGCCAGCGGCTGGGGGTTCGTGTTCGGCTCGTCGCGCGCGCTCAACTGCAACTTTGCCGGCGCCGGAGGCCGTGCCGAGCGTTACGTCGGCAACATCATGAAGTTCGGGGTCGATATCGGCTACACTCAGGGCGGGGTAATGATCTGGACCGTGATCGCGCCGACCGCCAACATGGTACCGGGCTCGCTCGCCGGCAGCTATGCCGGGGGCACCGCCAGCGCTACCGTCGGGGTCGGCGTCGGCGCCAATGCGCTGGTCGGCGGCTCCAACAACACGGTCGCGCTGCAGCCGCTCAGCCTCGAGGGCAATACCGGCCTCAATGTCGCCGCCGGGATCGGGGCGATCAATCTGAGCCCCGCCCGGTAAGCCGAGCCGGCCGATCGCCGCCGGGGAACCCCCGATGATGATAGGCATCGCCCATGTGCAGCCGATCGTCGCGCTGATCGCCGGTGTGGTGATCCTGCTCATGCCGCGCATCCTCAATTACGTCGTCGCGATCTACCTGATCGTGACCGGCGTCATCGGGCTCGGGCTCATCAAATGAGCCAAGCGCTGGCCGGCTCAGCCGGCCAGCGCGGTGAGCCGATCATGGACGAGCCGGTCGATGTCGATCCCGTCGCGCAAGAGGCGCTGGCGGTTGCGCGCCGATTGCTCGCCCGGGATGCGGATCTCGGCGACCCCGGGGTGAGCGGGGACCGCCTTGACCCGGGCGATCAGCGCGCCGAGCTCGCGCTTCACATCGGCCAGCGGCACCAAGAGATCGGGCCGGAAGGCGATGAACACATAGCCGTCGTCGTTGCCCGGAATGAGCGCCGCGCCGCCCAACAGCCCGAACGCCTGGACGATCAGGCCGAGCCCGAACCCCTTATGCCCGCCGAACGGCAGGAGGGCGCCGTGCCGGGCGTCGTTGGCGTCGCGGGTTGGCTGTCCGTCGCGGTCGAGCGCCACCCCTTCCGGCAAGGGCTGGCCGAGCCGCGCGCGCAATTGCAGCTCGGTCGCCATGAAGGCCGAGGTCCCCATATCGAGCACCAGCGGGCCGTCCGCGCCGGGCAGCGCGAAGGCGATCGGGTTGGTGCCAAGGACTGGCCGGGTCCCGCCATGGGGCGCTACGCTCGCGCCGCTGCTCGCGGTGTGGATCGCGACCAGATCGGCCCGGGCGATCATCTCGACGAAATAGGCGCTGCGCCCGCTCATCCAGCTGTCGGTGACGCCGACGATTGCGATGCCGTGCGCCGCCGCCTTGGCAATCGTGGCGTTGGCGGCATGGTACATTGCCACCATGCCGAGATTGTTGCCGCCGTCGTAGAGCGCCGAGACCGCGGTCTCGTGGAGGATCCGCATCTTCCGACGCGGCAGCCGAAAGCGGCGGTGCTCGGGGATGTTGAGGATCTTGGCGAGGCCGGAATATTCGTAGCCGCAGAGCGCCGCGTCGATGACGTGATCGGCGATGATGCGCGACTCCTCGGCATCATAGCCGATGCCGCGCAACGCCCGCTCGCCGAGCGCGCGGGCCTCCTCGACGCTGAGATGTAACCGATCAGACGACATGGTTCTCCCTCGCTCAGAATTTTGCGGCCTAACAGCATCGCGATGATGCTAAGTCGGTAGGGCGGAAAAGCGCAGCGCATTCCGCCGATTTCCTGCAGCGAATAGAATTCCGCCATCACGCAGGCGGCGATGTCGGCAAGTCATCCGGATTGTCCGAGAGCCGCGCGTGAGCCGGCGATATTGGCGGAATGCGCGGCGCTTTTCCGCCCTACGTTCTGTCGGCGGCAAAAGCCCCTCTCCCGCATTGCGGGAGAGGGTTATTCCATCCCGTCACGGCTTGTGCCCGACGAACAATTCGACGGTCGCCGGGTCGGGGATCGCATCGCTCGGCGCGACGCCGCTCCGGTAGGGGATGTTGAAGCGGGCGAAGGCGTCGAGGAGGAGCCTGGCTGCCTCGGGCGGCGCGGCCCCGCCGCGGACATAGAGCGTGATGCCCATCGCCGCGGCCTCGCCGAAGATGGTCGTCGTCTCCGGCCCCAGCGCCTCCCAGCTGGCAGCGCGCAGCACATTGGCGATCCGGTTGGCGTAGCCATAGGCCTCCAGATCGTCCGGCACGCACGACACAACCACCCGATTTCTGCCGAACTGGCGGAGGTATTCCGCTATTTTCTCGGCGGTGTCCGCGTCGATCGCCCGGGTCCGCGATTTTTCCTGCAAGGCGAGGACCCGGCTTTCCAGGTCGGTAATCTTGGCGTTCAGCGCGACGATCGCCGCGGCAGCCGTGTCGAAAATCTGATCCGCGGTGGCGCCCGGCCCGGCCGGCAGGAGCCGGCCGAGTTCGTCGAGACGCGCCGCCAATTCGCCCAGCCGCGCGCTCTCCTGGCCGAGCGCGAGCCGGCTGGTGTTCTGTTGCCAGGCGCTGGCGCCGCTGGCGAGCGCGCCGCCGAGCAGCAGCGCCGCGATCCGGTATTTCCTGGACGGGCGCCAGGGCTGCGTCGCGAGCGCGACAACACCGAGCGCCGTCATCGCCACAACCGAAGCGGTCGGCAGCCACCACAGCGCAGCCTCACCCCAGGACATAGCCAAAGACCTATGGCGTCTCGGCGGCGATCACGCTTTGTCGGGAACGCCCTCTTCCAGTTCGGCGAGCCAGACCGCAGCGTGCGAATCCGAGGGGGCGCGCCAATCGCCGCGCGGCGACAAGGAGCCGCCCGAGGAGATCTTGGGCCCGTTCGGCAGGGCCGAGCGCTTGAACTGGCTCTGCTCGAAGAAGCGTTTGAGGAAGACCCGCAGCCAGCTCTTGATCTCGGCGAGGCCGTAGGCGCGCCGGGCCTCGGCCGGGGTGTTGGCCGGCCACAGGCCCTGTTCGGCATCGTGCCAGGCATGCCAGGCGAGATAGGCGATCTTCGACGGGAGAAAGCCGTAGCGGGTCGCATAGAACAGGCTGAAATCCTGCAATGCATAGGGGCCGACGATGCTCTCGGTCGATTGGATCGCGCCATCCGCACCGGCCGGCACCAGCTCCGGCGAAATCTCGGTGGCGAGAATATCGGCGAGCACGCCGGCGGTCTCCGCGCTGACGTCGCCGCTCGCCGCGACAAAGCGGATCAGGTGCTGGACCAGCGTCTTGGCGACAGAGGCGTTCGGGTTGTAGTGCGACATGTGGTCGCCGACGCCATAGGTGCACCAGCCGAGCGCCAGCTCGGAGAGATCGCCGGTGCCGACCACCAGCGCGCCGTTGTGGTTGGCCAGGCGGAACAAATAGTCGGTGCGCAGCCCGGCCTGCACATTCTCGAATGTCACATCGTAAACCGGCTCGCCCTTGGCCGAAGGGTGGCCGATATCGGCGAACATCTGATTGGCCGCCGGGCGGATGTCGATCTCGCCGCCGGTCACCCCGAGCGCCCTGATCAGCCGCCAGGCATTGGCCTTGGTCGCGCTGCTGGTGGCGAAGCCCGGCAGGGTATACGCGAGAACATTGCCGCGCGGCAGGCCGAGCCGCTCCATCACCCGGGCCGAGATGATCAGCGCCTGGGTTGAATCGAGGCCACCCGAAACCCCGATCACCAGCTTCTCAAGCCCGGTGGCGCGCAGGCGCTGCGCGAGCCCCTGAACCTGGATGTTGTAGGCCTCGTAGCAATTGTCGGCGAGCATCGCCGGATCGGCCGGCACGAACGGAAAGCGCTCGACCCGGCGGCGCAGGCCGAGCGGCCCGGCCGGCGGGGCGAAATTGAACTCGACCCGGCGGAACGGCGCCGCCGCCGCGACGGCGACCCGGGCAAAATCGCCGAAGGTGTTGGTGCGCATACGCTCCTGGCGGATGCGGCCGAGATCAATGTCGGCAATCGCCATCTCGGGCCGAGCGCTGAACCGCTCGGTCTCGGCCAATGCTTCGCCGATCTCGAAGATCCCGGCCTGGCCGTCCCAGGCGAGGTCGGTCGTCGATTCGCCGGCGCCGGCCGCGGAATAGGCGTAGGCGGCGATGCAGCGCACCGATTGCGAGGCGCACAGGAGCCGGCGCATCTGCGCCTTGCCGATGACGATGTTGCTCGCCGACAGGTTGAGCAGGATTTCGGCGCCGGCCGCCGCGCCCGCCGCGCTCGGCGGCTGCGGCACCCAGAGATCCTCGCAGATCTCGACATGGAACGTGAAGCCGGCCCCGACTGCCTGATTGGGGCCGGCGGCGGCGAAAATGAGGTCGATGCCGAACGGCGCCGCATGCCCGGCGACGATGATCGTGCCGCCCCGCAACCCCTCGCCCGAGGTGAAGTGGCGGCGCTCGTAAAATTCGCGATAGTTCGGCAGGAACACCTTCGGCACCACCCCGAGCAGATGCCCGCGGTGGATCGCCAGGCCGCAATTGTAGAGCCGCCCCTCGACGCGCAGCGGCGCCCCGACGACGAACACCGGCGACAGCTTCTTGCTGGCAAGGATCAGCCGATCGACCTGTGCCACGACGGCGTCGAGCACGGCATCCTGAAACAGCAGATCGTCGATCGCATAGGCCGACAGGCACAGCTCGGGGAACACCAATAGCGCGACGCCTTCCTTGTCGCCCTCAGCCACGAGAGCGAGCGCCTGCTCGGCGTTCTTCGCCGGCTCGGCGATCGCCACCGGCGGCACGCAGGCGCCGATTCGCACGAACTGGTGCCGGTAGGGAGAGAAAAACGCGGACATCGGGCTCGCTGCTCACAACCGTATTTGGTCTCGACTACAAATCTGGGGCTTGACGGACGCTGATTAAGGGGCGGCCGTGCGGCGGCTTCATCCGGCGTCCACCCACGGATTGTGGATGGATATCTGCGCGGCCTCGAAATCCCTGGTATTTCGGGTCACAAGTTCGAGAGCACGGACCCGCGCGGTGGCGGCGATCAGCGCGTCCATTGCTTCAATCGGGCGTCCCACGGCCGCGCATTCGGCGGTGACATCGCCCCAGGTCAGGGCAATATCGTTATCGACCGGCAATATCCGCCCGTCGAAGCGTTGCAGAAGCTCGCCGCGCAGCCATTCCTGAAGGCTTCGGCGGCGTCTTCCGACCGGCAATCGAGCGATGCCATATCGCAATTCGGCCAGCGTGACGACACTCAGGAACACCTGATCCTCATCGCGCTCGGCGAGCCATTCGACGAGTCCCGGGTCGGGGCGCGGCTTGACCAATTCGGATACGACATTGGTGTCGAGCAGGAAGCTCACAGGTCGACTTTACGCAGCCCGCCCTTGATCCGTTCAATCCTCACTCCGGATTCACGTAGCGGCGATCTTGCGAAAAACTCGACCAAATTACCGCGGCGCTTCGTCTTGCGCTCCCATTCCTCGGCAGAGACTACCACCGCCGCATCGCGGCCGCGTCGGGTGATCGTCTGGGGACCTTCGGAGGCCGCACGGTCGATCACCTCACTGAGCCGGGCCTTGGCGGCGGCCACCGTCCAAACATCATCGGACATGATCGGCTCCTGATGACCATATTAGTCATCATAACTATGATGTCTATGTCCGGTAAAATCAATGTCCGGCAAAATCAATCGGCGAATGGGTCGCGCACCAGTACGGTGTCGTCGCGCTCGGGGCTGGTTGACAGCATCGCCACCGGCGCGCCGATCAGCTCCTCGATCCGGCGGATGTACTTGATCGCGGTCGCCGGCAGCTGGGCCCAGGAGCGCGCGCCGCGGGTGCTTTCCTGCCAGCCTTCGGCAGTTTCGTAGATCGGCGCGATCTCGGCCTGCGCCGTGGTCCCGGCGGGGACGTAGTCGTAGCTCTCGCCGCCGCGGCGATAGGCGGTGCAGATCTTGATCTCGGCGAACCCGTCGAGCACGTCGAGCTTGGTGAGGGCGATGCCGTCGATCCCGGCGGTCTTGATCGCCTGGCGCACCGCCACCGCGTCGAACCAGCCGCAGCGCCGCGGTCTGCCGGTCACCGTGCCGAACTCGCGGCCGCGTTCGCCGAGGGTCTGGCCGACCCTGTCGGTCAGCTCGGTCGGAAACGGGCCGGCGCCGACCCGCGTCGTATAGGCCTTGGTGATGCCGAGGACGAAGCCGATCGCCGACGGCGCGATCCCCGACCCGGAAGCGGCCTGGCCGGCCACGGTGTTCGACGAGGTGACATAAGGGTAAGTGCCATGGTCGACATCGAGCATCGCGCCCTGCGCCCCCTCGAACAGAATGCGGCGGCCAGCGCGGCGGGATTCGTCGAGCATCCGCCAGACCGGCGCGGCATAGGGCAGCACTTTGGGCGCGATCTCGCGCAGTCGAGCGAGCAGCTCGGCGCGGTCGAATTCCGGCGCATCGAGGCCGCGCAACAGCGCATTGTGGTGCAGCAGAAGGTCGTCTACCCGGTCTTCGAGCGCGGTTGGGTCGGCGAGGTCGCACACGCGCACCGCGCGCCGGCCGACCTTGTCCTCATAGGCCGGGCCGATGCCGCGCCCGGTGGTGCCGATCTTCTTCTCGCCGCGCCGTTCCTCGCGGGTGCGGTCGAGCGCGCCATGCGAGGGCAGGATCAGCGCGGCGTTGTCGGCAACAAGCAGCGTGTCGGGCGAAATCGCCAACCCTTTCGCGCGCATCACGTCGATTTCGGCGATCAGCGCCCAGGGATCGATGACGACGCCGTTGCCGATGATCGACAGCTTGCCCGGCCGCACTACGCCCGACGGCAACAGGCTCAGCTTGTATTCGACATTGCCGACAACCAGCGTGTGACCGGCATTGTGGCCGCCCTGAAAGCGCACGACGACATCGGCGCGCTCCGACAGCCAGTCGACGATCTTGCCCTTGCCTTCATCGCCCCATTGGGCGCCGACGACGGCGACATTGGCCACGCTGTCCTCCCCCGGCGCTAATCGCTGCCTGTAGCGGCGGCGACCGGGCGCGGCTCGCCGCCTTCGAGCACATAGAAACAGTCGAGCCGGCGCGCCTCTTCCGGCCAGTGCGCCGCCGGCAGCAGCGCGGCGACGGTGATCCACCCCTCGGCGCGCAAGGCGCGGGCGCGGGCGCGATCGGTGTCGCGCGGGAGAAGCAGCCGGCGGCGCGGCGGCGGTGCGGGCAGGGTGCGCAGGCTCAGCCAGGGAACCGCCACGCTCGAACTGGTGCGCGACTTCCG
>CAYMRQ010000171.1:0-10700 GCA_964392845.1 uncultured Rhizobium sp. | reverse complement strand
GCCACCTCCTCAGCCTGCCGCGCCTCCGCAGCCTGCCGCGCCGCCTCGGCCCGCCGCGCCACCTCCTCAGCCTGCCGCGCCACCTCCTCGGCCTGCCGTGTCTCCTCGGCCTGCCGTGTCTCCTCGGCCCGCCGCGCCGCCTCGGCCCGCCGCGCCGCCTCAGCCTGCCGCGCCGCCTCCTCAGCCTGCCGTGTCTCCTCGGCCTGCCGCGCCTCCGCGGCCTGCCGCTCTGCCTCGGCAAAGATGCGTTCGATGCTGCGGATCAGGCGATCGACCTGCTGATCGAAGTCTGCGCCGGAATCGATCGCTAGGCCGGCGCGATAGACCAGATCCCTGAGGGCATCGGGAAGTTGGTCGACATGTGGCATCCGTGCCGCTTCCACCAGGAGCGGAACGACCGGCATCCCCCGCTGGAGCGCTGTTTCAACCTCGACGCGAACAGGATCGGCCGGGTCGTCGATCCTCCTGCGTCCCGGCCGCCCGGGGCCAAGCCACTTTTCGCCGATGACCACGAGCGTAACGTCGGATTTGGCGAGCTGCGAGTTGATATATTCGCGGAAGTCTACGCCGAGCGGGATATTGTCTATATCACGAAACACCGAATCCCGGCCGTAACGAGCCACGAGACGATCGAAAATCAGCCTCGTAATCGCCGCGGCATCCGCGCGCCTATAGGAAATTGCTATTCTCGGCACCGCTCAGCTGACCCTACTGTGCCATGAGCACTGGTCATTTCATTAAAATTTCACGAGCCAACTTAGACGCGGATTGATTCGCATAGTTGGCGCCGTTGACATGGATCCACGCCGGCAGCAACCAATCATCGGCAGCCTATCATAGAGCTAATCGAGAGATCCTTCTACCGCCATAAATTCGCCCGTCGCCTTTGCCCGGCGATGCGCTATCGGCGCATTTCATCTCCGAATGCCAGGTTGTGCCCGCTGCGAGTTTAGCGGGTCGAACGCGCCAGATGCCCCCAGCGGCGTTTCATCGGCTTTTCGGCTATGCCCGCCGCCGCGCCGCGCGTTCCCAGGGCGGCCCGGCCGCGACTCGGCGCTCAACCATCCCGGAGTCACCGCGCAGATGGTGCTGGCCGGCGGGCGCATGTATGCCTCCAACCCTGACACCGTCTACCGGCAGATCTTGGATTTCTATCAGAAGGTCGGCGGGTTCGGATGCGCCGCCGATTCAGCGCGACGAGGGCGGCGCCGTGTCGTGGCTGATTCGGGGAATCGGCGGCAGGTTGTCGACCACCTTCCGGGTCACGAGAAAGGTCGCGTCGAGGGCTGCCAGGCCGATCGCGACGACAAGCAACACGTTGTGATCGGCCGCGACGCGGTCCGCGCGACGCAGCAGTTGCTTGATCGCCAGGCGATTGTGCGGAAATAGGCGCTTGATCATGCGTGCGGGTCCCCTCACCGCCCACTAAACCGAGGGATAGATGGAGGCTTATGCTGCACCAACCAATTGACGATGAAACAAGTCAGCAATGCATACCTTTGTTGCGCGCCACACTCTCACCAAGGGCCTCTCAGACCGCAGCTGCAGCCTGACCCGGCGGATGCGGCGCGGATGCGGTCGCGGTGTTCGCCGTTGTTTTCTGATCGCTTAGGCAATCGACGAATTTCTTCTGTTGTTGCGACGGGTCTTCGCCCGGCTCCGGAATTCTCGGAAACAGCTCGTCCAGCTTGCCCAGGTGGTCGCGAATGCGAGGGGCGTCCGAAGGGTTGCGATGAGCAAATTTGTCGCGTCGCCCGAACAGCCCATAGCCGGCGTGGAAACCCAACGCGCGATAGACTTCAAATTGCTCCTCGCTGAAAAACTGGTCGCCTGTACTCTCGTGCGGGAACAGCGGATAACGTGCCTTGTAGTATAAGGTGTAATCGTTTTCGTCCCCCGTTATCGATGACTTGATATAGATGATGATCCCCTGATCGCCGTCCGCGTATTGGATCTCGCCGATGGCACAATGCGGTCCCGTTTGCGCGCCGGCTTTGCCTTCCTTTTGCATCTCCTGGTCGACGGCGAGGGCGCGGTCGCGGATTTCCTGCCACGGCAAATCGATCCGCACCCCGAGATCGATGCGCGCGTAACGCTGCAGGGTCATGAAGGACAAAAAATTCATCTTCGGATCGCCTTCGGCATCGACGACGAGGATCACTTTGCAACGCCGCTTGAGGAGCTCGTACAGGCCGAGGTTTTCGATGTGTCCGCCATCGGTCACATAAACATTCCAGCTTTTTTCGGAGAGGTTCGCCAGGAGTTCCCACAGGAAGTACAAACTGACGAATTCGCGTACCTTCGCGATCCACGACGGTGTCCCGACCTTGCTGGGGTTGCGCAGCCAAAAGCCGAGGCGAACGTTGAGAAGCGCGAGCGTTATGGTCAGCGGCTTGATGCTCTTGGCGCCCATGTTCGATGATGCGCCAGCCGCAGAGACGGCCATCGCGGTTCCCAGGTCCAATTCCGGCGCGATCTTTTCGATGGCCTCGGTGGCGATGTACCCGGTCGCTTCGCTGCCGACGTGGTCGCGACTGAACATGAAGAAATCGGCATTGCGGCCGCGTTTGTTGACGTATTTCGAACCTTGGATGTTGAGAGCGGTGTTGATCAGGTGGTACGGCGCTTTTTGTCCATCGAGCTTGGACAGCTTGTAGCCATCCAGGGCGGTGAGATCGGCGGGGCCGGGATGATCCTTGACCGGCTTGAACAGAAAGGCCTTGCTCAGCCGGTCACGGTAAAGGCGATGCAATGAATTCGCGTTGGGCCGCAGCCACATCGACAAGATGAGCAGAACGACAAAGAAGACCAGGTATGCCCCGGCAATCGGCGCCCGGTTCCACAGCCAATCCGGCAGGACATGCGACACCGATCGGGACAAGCTCTCCAGCCATTGCGGGCTCGGCCTGACTCCCTTGTCATTCGCTATTCCCCACCGGACGAGCTGGAAAAATATCGCCCAGAGCAACAGCGGCATCGCGGCGGCAGCCACGTAGAGGAGGAGTTTGCTGGCCAGTCCGGCGGCGCGCCCGCGCGCGCTCGATGCTTCGGTCGCGCGCTGGATGACGGCCTCCAGCCGCTTGCCGAGGAATACGATCACCGCCGCGACAGGAGCGAGTGCGACGCTGATGCCCTGTAGCCAAGTCGTGACCGTGCGCCAAATTGTACCTGCGTTCTCGATCTGCGCGAGAACGAACGGCTGCAGCTCAAAAAAGGCGAACAATGCCGCAGCGCCGACCAGCCAGCCATAGAGCGTGGTCCACCCGCTTGGGACCTCCGGTTTATCCACCTGCGAGCGCCGCGATCGAATGAGCGCCCAGCCCCCGAACAGAACGAGCAGCACCAGCAGCAGGCAAGCCGTGATGACGAAGTGATCGAACTTGAAGGGCGTATAGTCCCGGATGGGAAGTCCGAACAGATCCGGTATTTTCAAATCCGCTCGCGTCGGATTGGACGATACCGTCACGGCCGCCGCCAGCAACAGCCATGGCAGGACGAGAATGATGTTGGCCACGATGCCGCGCAGATAGATGACGAGCGATTCCAGGAGATCCAGCTTCCCGTGAGGCATCAGGTAGTTGGAATAGTCCCGGATGTGCTTGATGGATGGCGTTTCCTCTGAATCCAACTGGCTTTCAAAAGGAAATTTTCCGTTGTAGTTGCTCATACCGGCACTGAGCGATGATCCGATGTAACCCCCGCCGGACACCGTCGAGAGATAATCGACGCGCTTGAGGACGCCGGTCTTGTCGAGCGCCTGCATCACCCCGAGAGAAAATGCGGCCGAGCGAATGCCGCCGCCGGACAATGCGAGGCCGACGAGACCGTAATCCGTTTTGATGTCGTAAATCGGCGCGCCGCCGCCGCCCTGCCGCCTAGCCGGCTCGAATTTTTCAGCAGGGCCTCGTCGCCCGAGAATGCAATCGAGCTCTCGCGAATACACGACGTCGAAGCCGACGCAGCTTTTGCCTGGTCCAGTCGCCTTCGCGTCGGCCATTCGAACCTCCAAGGCTGCATGGGAGGGTTTCATGGGAACGGGCGGGCGGCCGCCCAGCCGTATTCGATCGCCAAATTTTGACCCACGGCATAGCCGGTCTCGCTCAGTCCTTGGCGGGACGTCGCCACAGCCAGCGCAGCCGGGCTGGGCGACAAGTCGCTGAGGAAGCCGATCACCGGCATCGCCTTCTGCTACGCGAACGCCATGAGCGGCCACGCCGCCGCCGCACCGCCGGCAATCCTGGTGAAGCCGCGGCGCTTCACTCGATCACCTCGTCGGCGCGGGCGAAGATCGATTGTGGCACGGCGAGGCCGAGCGCCTTCGCGGTCTTCAGATTAATCAGCAGCTCGAACTTAGTCGGCTGCTGGACCGGCAGGTCGGCCGGCTTGGCGCCGTTGAGGATCCTTCCGGCGTAAATGCCTGCCTGGCGAAAGGCGGCCGTGAGGCTCGGTCCGTAGCTGATCAGGCCGCCGGCGGTGGCGAATTCACGCAACGCATAGATTGCTGGAACGGCATGGCGTGATGCCAGCGCGACGACCTGCTCGCGCCGGACGACGAAGAATGCGTCGGCACCGACGACGAGCCCGCCGGATTGCTGTTGGACGAGGGTTGCGAAAGCTGCGTCGATCTCATTTTCAGTGCTTGCCTGCACGACAGCGAGTTGCACGCCTTTGGCGCGCGCCGCTGCCTGCACGTCTCGGATCAGGGGCTCGGTAACCGGGTTCTTCGGGTTCACCAGCAGCGCCATCACCCGCGCCTGGGGAACCAGCTCGGACAGCAGTTCGAGCCGCTTGGGTGTTAGCTCGGTATTGATGATGCTAAACCCCGTGATGTTGCCGCCCGGCCGGGCGATGCTGGCGACGAGACCGGCCCCGACCGGGTCGCTGACGCCGCTGAAGACGATCGGGATCGTCGAGGTCGCAGCTTTCGCCGCGAGTGCCGAAGGGGTGCCACCGTCGGTAGCGATCACGGCGACGTTTCGGCCGGCGAGATCGGCAGCGAACGCCGCCAGTCGATCATAGTGGCCCGCCGCCCAGCGGTATTCGATCGCCAAATTCTGTCCCTCGATGTAGCCGCTTTCGCTCAATCCCTGGTGGAAAGCGGCCAGATACGGGGAACCTGGGCCGGGCGCGATGCTGAGGACACCGATCACCGGCATCGCCTTTTGCTGCGCGCGGCCGGCAAGCGGCCATGCGACCGCCGCACCGCCGAAGATCGCAATGAGATTGCGGCGTTTCATTCGATCACTTCGTCGGCGCGGGCGAAGATCGATTGCGGTACGGTGAGGCCGAGCCCCTTGGCGGTCTTCAGATTGATGACCAGCTCGAACCGGGTCGGCTGCTCGACCGGCAGATCGGCGGGCTTGGCACCCTTCAGGATCTTGCCGGCGTAAATCCCGACCTGGCGATAGACAGAAGTGAGGCTGGTTCCATAGCTGATCAGGCCGCCGCCGGCGGCGAATTGACGCAAGTAATAGATCGCCGGAAATGCATGGCGCGATGCCAGCGCCACGAGCTGTTCGCGCTGGATAAAGAAGAACGGATCGGCGCCGACGACGAGCGCGCCGGCTTGCAGTTGGACGAGGGAGGCGAAGGCGGCGTCGATCTCGCTTTCGGTGGCGGCCTTCAGGATAGGGAGCTGTACGCCTTTCGCGCGCGCCGCTTCCTGCACGTCTCGCGTGATACGCTCCGCATTTGCATTGTTCGGGTTCACCAGCAGGGCGATCACCGTGGCCTGGGGAACCAGCTCGGACAGCAGTTCGAGCCGCTTGGGCATCAGCTCGGTGTACAGGATGCTGACGCCCGTGAGGTTGCCGCCCGGCCGGGCGAGACTGGCAACCAGGCCCGCCGCGACCGGGTCGTCGCCGAGGAAGACGATCGGGATCGTCGAGGTCGCGCTTTGCGCTGGGAGCGCCGCAACGTTGCCGAATGCTGCGATCACGTCGACCTTACTGCGGACGAGGTCGGCGGCCAATGCGGGCAGCCGATCATAGCTTCCCTCCGCCCAGCGGTATTCGATCGCTACGTTTTGTCCCTCGACGTAGCCGGTTTCACTAAGCCCCTGGTGGAATGCGGCCATATACCGTGGACCAACCAGGGCGGGCGAGCCGGGACGGAGAATGCCGATCACCGGCATCGCCTTCTGCTGCGCGCGCGCGGTGAGCGGCCAGGCAGAAGCTGCGCCCAGGCCGATGAGAAATTCTCGGCGTGCGCTCATTCGATGACCTCGTCGGCGCGGGCGAGGAGTGTTTGCGGCACGGTGAGGCCGAGCGCCTGGGCGGTCTTCAAGTTGATCACCAGCTCGAACTTGGTCGGCTGCTGGACCGGCAAATCGGCCGGCTTGGCGCCGTTGAGGATCCTTCCGGCGTAAACGCCGACTTGGCGATTGACAGCCGTGAGGCTCGGTCCATAGCTGAGCAGGCCGCCGGCTACCGGGTATTCACGTGCCGCATAGATCTCCGGAACGGCGTGGCGTGATGCCAGCGCGGCAAGCTGCTCGCGCCGGCTGTAGAAGAACGCATCGGTGCTGACGACGAGCCCGCCTGCCTGCAATTGGACAAGGGTTGCGAAAGCGGCGTCGATCTCGTTTTCGCTGCCGGCCTTCAGGACCGGGAGCTGCAACCCCTTCGTGCGCGCCGCTTCCTGCACGTCTCTCATGATGCGCTCAGTCTGCGGGTTGTTCGGGTTCACCAGCAGGGCGATCACCCTGGCCTGGGGAACCAGCTCGGATAGCAGCTCGAACCGCTTGGCCATCAGCTCCATTGCCATGAGGCTGAAGCCCGTGAGGTTGCCGCCCGGCCGGGCGAAACTGGCGACTAGGCCCTCCCCGACCGGGTCGCCGGCGACGAAGACGATCGGGATTGTCGAGGTGGCGCTTTTCGCCGCGAGTGCCGGGACGGGGCCGCCGCTGGTCACGATCAAATCCACTCTCCGGCCAACGAGATCGGCGGCCAATGCAGGCAGCCGATCGTAGTGGCCCTCCGTCCAGCGGTATTCGACAGCCAAATTTTGTCCCGCGATGTAACCGGTCTCGCTCAGTCCCTGGTGGAACGCGGCCAAATACGGTGCATTCGGACTGGGTAAAACGCTGCTGAGATAGCCGATCACCGGCATCGCCTTCTGCTGCGCGCGCACGGCGCGCGGCCAGGCGACCGCCGCGCCGCCCAGGAGGAATACGAACTCGCGGCGTTTCATTCGATCACCTCGTCGGCGCGGGCGAGAAGTGTTTGTGGCACGGTGAGGCCGAGCGCCTTGGCGGTCTTGAGATTGATGACCAGCTCGAACTTGGTCGGCTGCTGGACCGGCAGATCGGCCGGCTTCTCGCCCTTGAGGATCCTGCCGGCGTAAATACCGGCCTGGCGCCAGACAGCGGGGTTGCTAATTCCATAGCTGATCAGGCCGCCGGCCGCCGCAAAAAAGGGCCACATATAGCTCGCCGGAACGGCATGCCGCGATGCCAGCGCCACGAATTGTTCGCGCCGGCTGGAGAAGAACGCATCGCCGGCGACGAGGAGCGCGCCGGCCTGCAGTTCGACGAGGGAAGCGAAAGCGGCGTCGATCTCGCCCTCGGTGCCGGCGTTCACGATAGCGAGCCGCACCCCCTTCGTGCGCGCCGCTTCCTGCACGTCTCGGATGATGCGCTCGGTAATCCCAGAGTTCGGATTCACCAGCAGGGCGATCACCCTGGCCTGGGGTACCAGTTCGGACAGCAGCTCGAGCCGCTTGGGATGCAGCTCGGTGTTGAGGTTGGTGAAGCCGGTGAGGTTGCCGCCGGGCCGGGCAAGACTGGCGACCAAGCCCATCGCGACCGTATCGCCGACGCCCATGAAGACGATCGGGATCGTCGAGGTTGCGCTTTTCGCCGCGAGCGCAGCATTGCCGATTGCTGCAATCAAATCGACCTTGCGGCCGACGAGATCGGCGGCCAGTGCAGGCAGCCGATCATAGCTTCCCTCCGCCCAGCGGTATTCGATCGCCAGGTTTTGTCCCACGACGTAGCCGGCTTCGCTCAGTCCCTGACGGAACGCGGCCTCAGACGGGGCACCCGGGCCGGGCAAGGTGGGGTGGAGGTAGCCGACCACCGGCATCGCCTTCTTCTGTGCGCGCAGGGCGCGCGGCCACAAGACCGCCGCGCCGCCCAGCAGGAGCATCAATTCTCGCCGCTTCATTCGATCGCCCCCCTCAGCCGGTGCTTTTCACCCCTAACGGTTCGAATCACACGCTTGCCACCCTCCTCGTCGTCCCGGCGAAGGCCGGGACCCACGGCCGCCGTGGATACCGGCCTTCGCCGGTATGACGGTGTTTGGGGGGCGAAGTGTCGGATGTCATACACCAGGATCTCGACGCCTTCCCCAGCGGGCTTCCGCTTACAATGCTCCGGCTTCAGCCGCGGGCCAGGCTGCGCACGGCGGAGGATGCCGCGACGCGCCCCTCGTCGCGATAGGCCTCGTGGTTGGCTTCGATGTCGCCCTGCCGGTAGAGGTAATTGACCATGATGCCGGCGGATTGCGCCAACCCCTTCGCCGATACATCGCCGAGCCAGTTGAGCCGCTCGACCCGCGCGCCATTGCTCAGATGGAAATGGGCGACCGGGTCGAGGGCGCGGCCCGACGGCGCGTGCGCCTGCACGAGGTAGCGCGCGCACAGCCGCAACAGCGGCTCGCGCAACGCAGCGGCGGTGCGCGCATCGGCATGCCAGTCCGGCCGGTCGAGCAGACGCAGGAGAATGCGGTCGGCGTCGTCTTCGTCGAGCCCGGCCCCGAGCAGCTGCACCGCCCGCGCCTCGCCCGGGAGCAGCACGCCACTGCGCTCGGCTTCCGCCGTAAGCCAGGCGCGAAAGCCGGGGAGCGGCGACAGCGTCGCAAACGATTTGAGCCGCGGCAGCTCGCTCGCCAGCGCATCGACCACCCGCTTGATCAGGAAGTCGCCAAAGCTGATCCCGACCAGACCCTGCTGGCAGTTCGAGATCGAATAAAAGATCGCGGCATCGGCGGCTTGCGGGTTGCCGACCGGCGCCGCCTCGTCGAGCAGCGCATGGATGTTGCCGGCGATGCCGCTGACCAGAGCCAACTCGACAAAGATCAGCGGCTCGTCGGGCATGCGCGGATGGAAGAAGGCAAAACAGCGGCGGTCGGCCTCGAGCCGGTTTTTCAGATCGGTCCAGCCGCGGATCTCGTGCACCGCCTCGTAGGCCATCAGTCTTTCCAAGAGGGCTGCGGAGGCGTCCCAGGTGATCCGCTGCAATCCGAGAAAGCCGATATCGAACCAGTTGGCGAGCAGCTCGCGCAGATCGTCGGCGAGTCCGCGCAGCGCCGGATCGTCGCCAGCGATCGCGATCAGCTCGGCGCGCCGATCGACGAGAAACTTCACCCCCTCCGGCAGGGCGTTGAACTGCCGCAGCAAGGTGACCCGCGGCGCGGTCAGCGCCGCGCGCAAGGCGCGCTCGGCGGCGCCGCGGGCCGCCGGGCTGAGCGCCGCGGCGAGCGCCGCACAGCCGGCGTTGACCGCCGCGTGATCGGTATCGAACTCCGCGGCCAGGAGATGCAGAAAGCGCCCGCGCCCGGCGGAGTTGAGCGCGAGATAGGTGCGGCCGAGCTCGGCCGTGCGGGCCCGCGCGGTCACCTCGCCGCCGCGGCCGTCGAGGCAGCTCAGCATTTGTTGCCGCAGGCGGGCGACATCGTCCTCGGGCAGATCGGGCCGCGGCGCGCCGGACAAGACGCCGCGCGCCGAGAGAGCGATCTCCCGCCAGGCACCGCGCAGATTGGCCAGGGCGCGGTCGAAAACACCGTCGAGAAAGCCGGCAGGGGCGCGCTCGCTCATGGGTTGTCCGCGGTTGTTGAGAACCCAGGGATGGAGATTATGCCGGACCCGGCCCCGACGCACTTCCCTTCAGCGCGGCGAGTGCGGCCGGCATCCCCTCGACCAGATCCTCGGCGAGGAGCCCGGGTCCGATCCGTCGCGCGGCATCGGCGTGCAGCCAGACCGCCGCCGCCGCCGCTTCGAATTCAGGCATGCCTTGCGCCAGGAGCCCGAGCACCATGCCGGCCAGAACATCGCCCGTGCCGGCGGTCGCCAGCTCGGCCGGCGCCCCTTCGTTGATCGCGGCGCGCCCGTCGGGCGCGGCAATGACCGTGTCGCTGCCCTTCAACAGCACCACCGCGCCGCTCGCCCGGGCAGCGCGGCGCGCCCGATCAAGCTTGCTGGCAAGCTTGCTGCCGGCAGGATCGAATAACCGGGCGAATTCGCCCTCATGCGGGGTCAGGACCGGTGTCGGTCCCCCGGCCGAGCGAATCGCCGAAAACAGCGCCTGCGGATCGCCGGCAAACACCGTCAGCGCATCGGCATCGAGCACCGCCCGTTTTCCGGCATCGAGGATCGCCAGTGCCTTATCCCGGGTCTCGGGGCCGATGCCGGCGCCCGGCCCGATCAGCGCCGCGTTGCGCCTTTTGTCCGCGAGCAACGCGCGAAAATCGTCGATGCTGGAAACCGGCTGGACGATGACCCCGGTCAGCGCCGCCGCATAGATCGCGAAGGCGGCCTGCGGCGCGGCCACCGTGACCAGCCCGGAGCCGAGCCGAGCCGCGGCGCGGGCGGCCAGCCGCGCCGCGCCGGTCATCACCGCGCCGCCGGCGACGAGCGCATGCCCGCGCGTGTATTTGTGGCTCTCCGGCCCGGGCCACGGATAGGCATGGCGCCACCAGTCC
>CAYMRQ010000170.1:0-10713 GCA_964392845.1 uncultured Rhizobium sp. | reverse complement strand
TAGAATCCCTCTACACCCTCCAACGCAACAGCTTTTTCAAATGCGATTCCCCTGGGTCATCATCACGAAAAAAGGACAGCCCCGCAACGTGCTGATCTCGATCGAGGAATTTGAGCGGCTGAGGACGAGAGATCAGCAGGCGTTTCTCGCCGCTGATACGCCAGAACGGTTTCTCGCGGATATCGAAGCTCTCGCGGGGGACGAGAGCTGTTGAACCTGGCCCCGCCGGAGCGGGGCTCGGTCATTCGCTACGCATATCTTTGGGCTGATGAAGATGCCGCAGGCCGGGAGGAAGGTCGGAAGGATCGCCCGGTTCTGGTGCTTGCCCTGTCGGTGAACGAGCAGCACGGAATGACCCGGCTGCTCGTCGTCGCAATCACCCACAGCCCGAGGACGGATCCCAACGACGCCGTCTCGATGCCGCGCGAGGTCAAGCGGCGCCTCGGTCTGGATGACGCTCCGGCGTGGATCGTAACCGCTGAAGCGAACGCGTTTACTTAGCCAGGCCCTGATATTCGTCCAATCCCCGGTCGCCGCCCGCAGACGGTAGTTTACGGGCGCCTGCCGGACAGCCTGCTCCGGCAGGTTGCCCGCTCCTTTCTCGCCAATCGCGAGCGCCAGCGGAGTCGGCTTGTGCCACGCACAAAGTAGCACTGTCCGGAAGGCCTTGGGCCGTTCGCGCCCTACCGCTCGTCTAAAACTCCACCGAAAACCCGCCATCGACCGGGATCGCGGCCCCGGTCACGAAATCCGAGGCCGGCGCGGCGAGAAACACGGCGATGCCCGCCAAATCCTCGGGTGCGCCCCAGCGGCCGGTAGGGCTGCGGCGCAGCACACGCTCGTGCAATCCGGGCACCGCGCGCCGCGCATCCTGCGTCAGCTCGGTATCGATCCAGCCCGGCAGCACCGCATTGACCTGGATATTGTCCGTTGCCCAGGCGGTCGCCAGCGACTTTGTCATCTGCACGAGCGCGCCCTTGCTCGCGGCATAGGCGGCCCCATAGGACGCGCCGAAGATCGCAAACATCGAGCCGATATTGATGATCTTGCCGCCCCCGCCTTGTTTCATCACCGGATAAGCCGCCTGGGCGCAGACAAAGGCGCCGGTCAGGTTGGTGTCGAGCACCGCCTGCCATTCGGCGATTGCATAGTCCTGCGGCGGCTTCCTGATCGACATGCCGGCATTGTTGACGAGGATATCGAGGCGGCCGAAACGATCGACGGTCTGCTGCACCAGGTCGCGGCACGAGGCGGGATCGGCGACATCGAGCGCGATAAACGCGCTCGTGGCGCCAGAGGCCGCCAATGCCGCAACCGCCGCCTCGGATTTGTCGCGATTGCGCGCCGCGACGACGATTGTCGCCCCGGAAGCGGCGAGGCCCCGCGCCATGCCGAGCCCGATCCCGCCATTGCCGCCGGTGACGACCGCGACCCGGCCGGTAAGATCGAAGGGGTTCATGTCAACGCCTCCAGCCGCCGATATCATCCGGATACCCGAGCTGCTCGCCGCCGGATGACCTGCGCTTGCGCCCTGACCCTGCTGTGGAGATCACTCGCCCGAACCAGCCGTAACCAACCAACACCGCCAACCAATGCCTAAATCACCTGCCAGGGATGCTATTCCGCGGTGACATCAAACGACCAAGCCAGTTTTTCCGCGGCCTGCTAGGCCCGCAAACCACGACGCCGATGCCGCCCCAAACCGTTCCGCGGCGGAGTATCGGTATATACCGGGATATCGGACGGTCTCCCGACACGGCAAAGACCGGCCTGACCTTGTCGAGTATCTCTATTGCCTGGCCAGCGCCAAGGTATTCGTCAAAGCCCGTCCAGTAGATGTCGTGGAACATGACGAGGCCGCCCTCGCGTACCAGCGGGGCATAAAGCGCGTAATCGGTTATCACCGCTTCGGCTACGTGATTGCCGTCGATAAATACCGCGTCGGCGCCGGCACTCCCGCTTTCGATAAGCGCCCTCACACGATCGGCAGTTTCAGGCAGGAGCGAATTGCCGACGACCTGGTGATAGGTCTGGTGAGGTTTCAGCGCTCGGCGTAGCTTTTCCACCTGCTCCTCATGTGCCTCTATGTCGACATCTATGATCATCGCGGAATCATCGAGCAAGGAAGCAACATAAGCAAGATTACCCTTGTCATATGTACCAATCTCAACGTAGCATTTGGTGCCCTTCACTGCGCGGAAGGCGCGGACAAAGTCTGAAAAAATTCCTACATCTGTAGTATAAGTATCCCGTTCCGAATCAAAGGCTTGTTTTCTCCTTATGTTTAGGTTTTCAGTCAATTCCTCCAAAGTTGGAACGTCCGACATCGTTGAAAGTTCGGGGGGCAACCGAGTGAATTCGGCCGGAAAGACATGGGGAAACATGGGTGCTCCGTTGGCAGGGCGGTCGCGTCATTGTCTCAAAGCCGTTAATTGGAATGCCAAGGCAAAAATATAAGAGGCCATAGGTGGGGTGTCTAGCGCGCAGCGGCTCCGTCGTTCCCGAGCCACCGGTTGCTCCACCGGCGCGACTCAACCCGGCGCCCGGCTCGGGCCGACAAGGCTCGCCCCGCCGTCGACGACGAGGGTTTGCCCGGTGATGTAGCGCGCCTGCGCCGACAGCAGGAAGCGGACCGCATGACCGATGTCCCAGCCGAGCCCCTCGATGCCGAGCACCGACGCCTTGCGCCGCGCCTCGCGGCCGGCGGCGCTCATCTGCCCAGTGTACATGCGCGGGGTATAGATCGGGCCGGGCGCGACGCAATTGACGCGTATGCCATCGGGGCCGTGATCGACCGCCATCGCCCGGGTCAGCGCAATGACCGCGCCCTTCGAGGTCGAATAGGCGGTGAGCCCGCGCGGGCGCAACGCCGAGATCGACGACACGTTGACAATGGCGCCGCCGCCCGCGGTCTCGATCATCGCCGGGATCGCGAAGCGCGAGACGAGGAACATGCTGTCGACATTGACCTGCATGATCCGGCGCCAATCCGCGACCGGGGTATCGACGACGCTGCCGCGCCCCCCGATCCCGACATTATTGTCGAGGAGGTCGAGCCGGCCGAACCGGGCGAGCGCGGCATCGACGATCGCGCGGCATTGGGTTTCGTCGACCACATCGGCAACGAACGGCGCGGCGGCGCCGCCCTCGCGTGTGATCATCGCGACGGTCTGCTCGGCGGCCTCGGGCACGATATCGACGACCAGCACGCGGGCGCCGGCGCGCGCCAGGAGGATCGCCGCGGCACGGCCGTTGCCGATGCCGTCATCGGGCGCGCCGCCGCCGGTGACGATCGCCACCTTGCTGGAAAGGCCGAGATCGTCGGCCACCCCCACCCTTCCCTCCCCCGCGATCCCCGGGTCACGCCCGGGGAGCGGAGGGTTAGGGAGGGGGCCAAGCGGGGGAGGATCAGGGCGGGTGGGTTGCGGATCGCTCATGGTATTTCTCGCTCGTCAGAAAGCGTTACGATAAGAGCCAAGGCGGCAGAGCACCATGGCGGCGCGAGGGTCCTCGCTGCAATCGGATGAAGATGCAAGGCATCGCTCTTCTCGTTGTCATTCCGGCGAAAGCCGGTATCCACGCCCGCCATGGATACCGGCTTTCGCCGGTATGACAAGGTAGAGCGGTAATAGCGGGTGCCTCCTATTGGCAACGACGGCCGATTGTCCTGCGAAAGACGAGCCCTCCTTCGGAGCCTTGCGGTCTTTTCCGTCACGGCCATCGCCCGGGCCGCGGCCGCCGATGCCCGGCCGGTTCTGGTCTTCGCCGCTGCCAGTCTGAAGACCGCGCTCGACGCGATTGCCGCCGAATGGCACCGCGAGACCGGGAACGCGGCGGCGATCTCCTATGCGGCGAGCGCGAATTTGGCCAGGCAGATCGACAATGGCGCGCCGGCCGAGCTGTTCATCTCGGCCGACCGGGATTGGATGGAGTATCTGCAACAGCGTCAGTTGATCGATCCCAACACCCGTATCGACCTGCTCGGCAACCGCCTGGTCTTGATCGCGCCGGCGGACAGCGCGGCGCGGGTGACGATCGCCCCCGGGTTCCCGCTCGCCGCGCTGCTTGGCGACGGCCGCCTCGCGACCGGTGATCCGCTCGCCGTGCCGGCCGGGCATTACGCGAAGGCGGCGCTGACCGCGCTCGGCGTGTGGCAAGCGGTCGCCGGCCGGATCGCCGCGGCGGAGAATGTTCGCGCCGCGCTGTTGCTGGTGGCGCGGGGCGAAGCGCCGCTCGGCATCGTCTACCGCACCGACGCGGCCGCCGAACCAAGGGTGAGGATTGTTGGCACCTTTCCTCCCGACCTCCATCCGCCGATCGTCTATCCGATGGCTCTGACCGTCGCCGCCGGCCCCGACGCTGCCGCCTTCGCCGCCTACCTGCGCCGGCCGGCCGCCCGCGCGTTGTTCGAGGCGCAGGGCTTTACCATGCTCGACCCCGCGCGGTGAGCGCTCTGTCAGCCTTTTCGCCGGAGGAGTTGACCGCGATCCGCCTGTCGTTGCGGGTCGCCTTCGATGCTGTGCAGCCTGCCGGTCGGGGTCGCGATTGCCCTGCTCCTGGCGCGCGGTCGCTTCTGGGGCAAGTCGCTGCTGAACGCGATTGTGCATCTGCCGCTCGTCATGCCGCCGGTCGTCACCGGCTATCTTCTGCTGCTGTTCGGCCGCAAGGGACCGCTCGGGCGGCTGCTCGCCGAGAGCCTGGGGATCGTGCTGGCGTTCCGCTGACCGGCGCGGCGCTCGCCTGCGCGGTGATGGGCTTTCCGCTGATGGTGCGCTCGATCCGGCTGTCGATCGAGGCCGTCGACCGCCGGCTCGAGGATGCCGCCGCGACGCTCGGCGCCAATCCGTTCTGGGTGTTCGTCACGATCACCCTGCCGCTGATCCTGCCGGGGATCCTGGCCGGCATGATCCTCTCGTTTGCCCGCGGGCTCGGCGAGTTCGGCGCGACGATCACCTTTGTCTCGAACATCCCCGGCGAAACCCAGACGCTGCCGACCGCGATCTATACGCTGCTCCAGGTTCCCGGCGGCGACCTCGCCGCATTTCGGCTGACCCTCGTTTCGATCGCGATCTCGCTGGCCGCGCTCTTTGCCTCCGAAGCGCTGATCGAGCGGGCGAGCCGCCGCGCGCACGGGCTCTGACATGCTCCCCATAACATGTTGAGCGTCGCGGTCGAGCACAATTTCGGCGGCTTCGGTCTCGACGCCGCGTTCGACAGCGCCGGCGGCCTGACCGCGCTCTTCGGCCGCTCGGGCGCCGGCAAGACCTCGCTGATCAACGCGATCGCCGGCCTCTTGCGCCCCGAGCGCGGCCATATCGTCGTCGATGGCGAGGTCTTGACCGACACCGAACACGGCATCTTCGTGCCGGCCCGGCGCCGCCGCATCGGCTATGTGTTTCAGGAAGGGCGCCTCTTTCCGCATCTGACGGTGCATCAGAACCTGCTTTACGGGCCCTCGGCCTCGCGCCCGGCCGGCTTGTCTATGCCGTGATCAAGAGCATCGCCTTCGACCACCACACCTTCGCCGGCACCGCCCCGCCTTCGCCCGGCGCCGAGACACGGCACGGCTGAGCCTGCGTCAACACCGCAGTCCCGGGGCAGGCCGGGACCACCTGCAATGCCTTAGACGCGCGCCAATGAATCCAGGCTTTCGCCTACCACTGTCTGGTTCAGCCGGCCAGGGAAGAGGAAGCTGTCGTTCGATGTCAAAGCAACGCCCACCGTCTCTCGTGCGTTTCTCCCAGCCGCAGGGCCGTCGGACGGCTTGGTGGAGCCGCCGCCGGCTGAATCGTCACTGAAAAGATCATCGTCCTGGTTCCATAAACCAGGAGCCCTACAGCCACGCCAGCAAACAATACCTGCAAAAGTCGGCATATACTGACTGCCAGTAAACCTGCCGACCGCAATTCCTCCAGCAGCAAAGCCTGCATTTCAAGCTGCCCTACCGCCGCCCACAAAGTGATGGTCCCGGCGACAACGAACATAAACACCGTTCCGCACGCGATGATTTTGTCTCCTTCCCTGCTCACTTTGCGAGAGAAGTTGTAAACAAGGGGCGCCAATGCAGCGAGCAACGTGAATACCAGACTCAGGATTGTGTAAGCCGACCGGGGTATCTGGATTTCCTTTGGCACCGGTATGGACGCCAGCACGGTTAGGCTTACCAGGCTTCCTACCACCGTGATGTTCGACGCCCAGCTTCTTGAGAAATCCCAACTGGGCAATCCCATAGTGTTACGCAGTTTGCCCCACAACCTCCTGGCCGCCACTCCTCCGGCGACGACGGCCAGTCCGAACGGCAGCCATAGTACCCACTCGCTCGTCATCCGGCGCCTCCTGTAAGCCTTCTTCTTTACGTCACGAGGCCGCTTGTCATCCTACTATTGCGTTTGCTCGGCGATATGTCCAGCACGGGTTATTTCTGGAGAACATACCAGGAAGATAAAATCGCCACTTTCGCGTGCTAGAAAAGCCCGGCGCCATGTTTCGAAGGCAAGGGGCACGCCCCTGCGGCCACCCGAGCGCGGTTCACTCGCTACAACGTGCGCGCGAATTCCTGCTGTAGATTTGCTGTAGAATCAGCAAACCAAAAGCGACAGTTCAACTATAGGTGTTGCTTCAGAGCCGCAGGAGATGGTCAATCCACCTTCAGCAGCTCGACGTCGAACATCAGCGTGGCGTTGGGTGGGATCACCCCGCCGGCGCCGCGCGCGCCATAGCCGAGATCGGGCGGGATTATGAGGGTGCGCTTGCCGCCGATTTTCATGCCCACGACCCCCTCGTCCCAGCCGCGGATCACCTGCTGCGCGCCCAATCCAAAGCTGAACGGCTGCCCGCGATCGAGCGAGCTGTCGAATTTGGCGCCCTTGGCGCCATTGTTGTACAGCCACCCAGTGTAATGCACGCTGACCTTGTGGCCTTTGGTTGCTTCCGCGCCGGTGCCGACCGTCGTATCGGTGTATTTGAGGCCGCTTGGCAGCTCACTCATCTTGCCGGGAACTCCTTGTGCCGCGCCGAATGCCACAAAGGGCGGCGCTGTGAGGAAAACGAGGACAAGCGCCGCAGCGGCGGCGCCGAAATGGATCGATTTCATGACCACGCGATGTGCTACATCAGTTGCGAAACACGAGACGGACGAGGCAAGTGCATAGCGCAATCCTGAACGAGACGATCGCCTGCGTCACGGACATTCTCGGCCGCGAGCTTGATCGAATCGCGGTCGAGCGGGCGGTGATCGGCCTCTATTTCACCGGGGTCAAGCTGACGGCCGGCCCAAATGGCGTACAGACCGCCGGCACCTGCGCGACGCCGCGCGATACCATCCCCGGCGACATCTGCTGCCCGGTCTCGGCCAGGGCGGCGGGCTTTCAAACGCTCGCCGGCCGTCCGGCGGCCGAATTGATGCAGGGCGCGCTCGCCGGGAACGGCCTCTCCCGCGCGGTCGGGATCGCCACGCTGAACGCGCTCGCCGAGCTGTGCTGGTGGCGCCGCCCGCATCCCGGGGTCGCGCTGCTGCCGGGCACCGACGCGTTCGACGCGAACGAATTCCACAGCGGCGACCGGGTCGTCCTGGTCGGCGCCTTCATCCCGTTTCTGAAGGAGCTGAAGCGCCGCCACCAGCCGTTTCTCGTGCTGGAGCAGAACCCGGCCGCCCTCAAAGCCGAGGAGATGCCGTTCTACCGCCCGGCCGAATTGGCGCCGGAAATCGTCCCCGGCGCCGATGTGCTGTTGATCACCGGCGCGACCCTCCTCAACGACACGCTCGAAGATCTGCTCGCTTTGGCGCGGCCCGAGGCGCGGGTGACCGTGCTCGGCCCAACCGTCGGCATGCTGCCCGACGCCTTTCTGGCGCGCGGCGCCGACATAATCGGGTCGGTCCGCGTCACCCAGCCGGACGCCTTTCTCGACCTCCTCGCCGAAGGCGGCTCGGCGCCGCATTTCCTCGGCCGTTCGGCCGAGAAGATCGTGCTGGCCCGAAAGCCGGCCGCCGCACGAGCGAAGGTGGCCTAGCCGCAGATCGCCGCGCAGCGCTCGCGCGCATAATCCCGCGCTGAGAACGACACGGGCGGACCGGTAGCCCCGGTATCCCCCAATGTCACGATGAACGGGTCGTCACCAAAAAGGGCGTACTGCGCGATCAGCTCCGCCGCGGACATGCCCGGTTCATGGAGATGGCGCAGGCTCTCGTCGACGATCCGGTGGCAGGCGGCAACCGCCTTTTCAGAGCTCTTGAATATCCCATGCTCGATGCGGGCTTCCTCGTCCATGTAGTGGAAATTGTCGTCGATCAGGACCTTGTAGCGGGCCATGAGCTTCCTCGTCTTGCTGCGCTTGGCCGACGCGTTCAATATCGCTCGCACACGCCGCGATCAACCCCGGCTCCGCCGGACCGCGGCACGCAGGATAGCGAGGAAGCCATGGCGGTGCGGCTGGGCGGCGGCGAATACATTTTCGAGGTCAACGAAAACTGGGCGAAGATCCCGGACGAGATCGTGCTCGGCGATTGCGCCGCGGTCGGCGTCGACAGCAAGGACAACGTCTATGCCTTCAATCGCGGCGACCACCCGATCGCGGTCTTCGACAAGGACGGCAACCTGATGCGTACCTGGGGCGAAGGCATCTTTCCTCGGCCGCACGGCGTCCATGTCGCGCCGGACGACACGATCTGGCTGACCGATGACGCCGACCATACGGTGCGGCACTGCACGCTCGACGGCAAGGTGCTGATGATGCTGGGGATTCCCGGCAAGCCCAGTCCTTACATGAGCGGCGAACCGTTCCACCGCTGCACTCACACCGCGTTGTCGCCGCAATGCGACTATCTCTACATATCCGATGGTTACGGCAATGCCCGGATCCACAAATACACGATCGACGGCAAGTTGCAGATGTCGTGGGGCGAACCCGGCACCGATCCCGGCCAGTTCAACATCCCGCACAACATCTGTTGCGATCCGGACGGCTGGATCTATGTCGCCGATCGCGAGAACCACCGGGTCCAGGTGTTCGACGGCAACGGCAAGTTCGAGACCAAATGGAATGACCTCCATCGCCCGAACGGCATGTGCATGGCCCACGGCCACGACCCGCTGTGCTATATCGGCGAAGGCGGCCCGAGCGGCGAAATCAACCGCGACTGGCCGAATATCGGGCCGCGGGTCAGCATCCATTCCAGCAAGGGCAAGGTATTGGCGCGGCTCGGCCTGCCCCATGCCGGGATCAATCCCGGCCAGTTCACCTCGCCGCACGGCATCGCCGTCGACTCGGCCGGCAACATCTATGTTGGCGAATTGTCCGGCCGCTCGTGGGAGCGCTTCGCGAAGGGGCCGGTGCCGAAGAAGCGCCGCGTCATCCACAAGCTGGTCAAGGTGGCGGCGTAAGTCCAAGGGGCCCCCACCCCAACCCTCCCCCGCTTGCGGGGGAGGGAGTAGGCGCGCTGCGCACCATGGCCCTCCCCCGCAAGCGTGGGAGGGTGGGGGCTTTACTCGGCCGGCGTGCGGCTCATCATGATATTCCCGTACGCGTCGAGCTCAGCAATCCAGCCGGGCGGGACGAGGCAGGTGGCGTCGTATTCCTCGACGATGCACGGGCCGGCGTGTGGAATCTTGAGGTCGCTGCGGTTTACCACCTGCGCGTCGAGCCAGCCCTTCGGTCCGAAATAGGCGCGGCGGCGCGGTTCGGCGATCGCGATGTCCGGGGCGAGGCTCGCGGCGGCGGCCGAGGCGGCGCGCGGCAATTCGGGGACGCCGCGACCGATCACTTCGAGGCTGACCAATTCGACCGGCTCCTCGGCGCCGGCGCGGTGACCGTAGGTGCGCTCGTGTTCGGCGCCGAAGGCTTCTTCGAGCGCCAGCAACGCGGCGCGGTCGAGGCGGCCGGCCGCCAATGGCACGCGCAGCTCGAACGATTGCCCCTGGTAATGCAGGCTAGCGCTGCGCCGGATCTCGATGTGGTCGGCGGAGAACCCGTCCTCGGTGAGACGCGCCCGCGCCTCTGCTTCGAGCGCGCCGACCGTCGCCCCGACCTCCTCTTGTGTCAGCGAACGCAACAGCCGTTTCCTCGTACGGGTGAAGTAATACTCGACCTCGGCATAGAGCAGCCCGAATGAGGAAAACACCCCGGCCGAAGGCGGGATCAATACCTGCGGGATCGACAGCGCCTCGGCCATCCCGGCGGCGAAGACCGGGCCGTTGCCGCCAAACGCAACCAGCGCGTATTCGCGCGGGTCGCGGCCGCGCTCGCTCGATACGGCTTTGAGCGCGCGGATCATGTTCGAGGCGGCGATCAGATGGGCGCCGTAAGCCGCGTCCTCGACATTCATGCCGAGCGGGCGGGCGATCCTGTCGGCGATGACCGCCCTCGCCTTCGCCGCATTGAGCCGCAGCGCGCCGCCGACCAGATGCGCCGGGTTGATGTAGCCGAGCACGACATTGGCGTCGGTCACGGTCGGCTCGGCTCCGCCCTCGTCGTAGCACACCGGGCCGGGCACGGCGCCGGCGCTGATCGGCCCGACCTGCAACGCGCCGCCCGCATCGATCCACAGGATCGAGCCGCCCCCCGCTCCTACTTCGGCAAGGTCGATCGCCGGCACCTTGAGGGTGTACCCGGCTCCCGACAACAGCCGCGAGCCGAGCACGATGCCGCCGCCGACCTGATACTCGGTGGCGCGCGTCACCTCGCTCGAGTTCCAGCGGATCCAGTTCACGCCCGACC
>CAYMRQ010000169.1:10331-10741 GCA_964392845.1 uncultured Rhizobium sp. | reverse complement strand
CAGCTCGCGCTCTGCGACAGCGAATCCATCGCCAAATCGGTGGTCGCCTATTCCGACGATACGCCGGGCAGCGAATCGCCGCGCAGCTACCGCAACGCCATTATGGCGATAGCGCCGGATGCTGCCGGGCTGGAAAAGTCCATTCAGCGGATGCAGCGGCTCATGGCCGCCGAACACATCGAGAATGAGACCCCAAACAGCGAGGCGGGCAAGCTCGCCCGCGAACAGCTCAAGAAGCAGCGGCCGGAACTCTTCAAGGCATTGCGGCTGGAAGCCGCGCGTACGTTCAATCGCCTGGTGCTTGGCGACGAAACAATGCTGACCATCGACGAGCGCTTCATCGTGCCGCCGGAGGCATCGCCGCTGAAGCTGCCTTCGGGCCAGGATGCCGTGCGGGCGTTCGTCGAGGA
>CAYMRQ010000169.1:0-10321 GCA_964392845.1 uncultured Rhizobium sp. | reverse complement strand
CGCATTTACGGGCCGGAGGACAGCCTCGATCCGGGCCTCTTTGTCGAGCGCGTGTTCAACGGCGCCGTGCCGGCCCCGGAACAGCCGGAGGCGCGGACCACGGCCGCGTTACAAAAGCGCTTCCTCGCCGCGCAAGGACTGCGGCTCGTCAGCGACCCTTCGGTGATCCGCGCATCGATCTTGCGGGCCGTCGGGCTGGGCCGGTTGGTGGTTCGGCTGGAGGATGGCACGGCGTTCGACAAGGAGGGTGCCGTGGTCGACGGGACCGGCAACATGCGCCGCCGCGACACGGGCCGGAAACTCCACACGCTCGCGATGGATGACGCGACCTTGGTAGCCGAGACCGCAAGCACGATCGCCAACGATTGGCTGAAAACTCACGGCTTCGGCGAGCCGCCCAAACCCGGCGAGTTGCCGCTGCCGCCGCCCCCGCCCACGGGCAGCGGGCCTGTCACGGCGAGCAATATCGATCTGGCCGGAGCGCTCGCAGACAAGCGACCGTTGCTGTCCATCCGGATCAGGTGCACCTCGGCCGCCGATGCTCAGAAAGCCCTTGGCGCCGCCGCACCGCTTGGTGCTCCCTCGGTCACCATTGAGGCCGATCTCGCGGGTGACATGAAGGATGGCGGCAAGCTTGGTCTTCGGATAGGGGAGGCAAAGGTGGGAGCGGCGATCAAGCCGCTCACCTTGGCGCAAACCTTGGGCAACGCACTGGCGCCGGGGGGGTCTGTACGGATCGATGTCGTGCTCGATTTCGGGCCGGATGGGAAACTCGATCTCGGCGCCATGCTCCGGAGCATGCAACTGCCGGAAACGGTAACAATCGACGCGCGCTTCGCGCCACTGTCGTCCTAAGCCATGGCCAGCTCCAGCGAGCGCGCAACTCGCGCAGCGCCGTATGCGTTGCGGGTCGTGCACCGTTCGCAGGGACTCGCCGCGATCGTCTACCGCCGGCGCGTCAATGACCAAATGCAAGAGCGGTTCGATCGTGTGGCGGCGCTCTCACCGCTGGCGCTGACCGCTGCGTCCGGGCTTCTTCGCGCGGCCGTAAAGGCTGCCGGCGGCCCGGCGCGGTTACAGCCGGGACCGTTCCAACCGATTGACGCGGATTGGGGGGCGCGGGTCGCCGGTTTTGCCCTGGTCGCACGCGGGTTGCGCGATGCTCGCCGGTTGTCCAAATCGGCCGAGCATTTCCGAGCGGCCGATCCCGCAGAGGCCGCGGCTTGGTTCGGCCGCATGCAGGACGGACGCGGCAGGCGATGGGTCCGGGCGCTGCGCATCATCACGGAAGCCGTGACATAGGGGCTCGAGAAAATGCCGGATGGGAATCTTGCGGCGAGACCGCGGCTATTGATAGAGGACTGGCTGCCCGCTGCCGCGATCGGCGTCGAATGCATCCGGGAGCGGAGCACCGGTCAGCAGCCGCCTGACAAACGGTTCCATGTCTGGTGGGCGCGTCGGCCGTTGGCTGCGAGCCGCGCGGCCGTGCTCGCCAGCGTGCTCCCGGCCGATTTCCCGCGGGACGTATTCGAGCGACTGTTGGGCTTTGGTCGATCGGGCAACGAGATCGTCGCCATTCGGGAATTGATGGACACGGGTGTCCGGGTCGATGGCGGTTTCGGCGTACCGCGAGCGTTTAAGGGCGTGTTGCGGCCGAACGATCTTGCGCAAGCACATGCGGCAGCAGCTCGGGTCTGGGGCAAGATGCCCACCGTGTTGGACCCGATGGCCGGCGGCGGTTCCATCCCGCTCGAAAGTGCCCGCCTCGGTTTCCCGACGCTTGCGAATGAATACAACCCGGTCGCGTGCAGCATTCTCGAAGCGACGGTGGATTACCCGTTCCGGTTCGGTCCGGAGTTGGCTGCGCGCGCTCGCCATTGGGGGAGGGTGTGGGAGAAGCGAGCCGCAGAAAGGCTCGGGCGATTTTTCCCCAAAGACACGGCCGGGTTGGTACACGCGTACATTTTCGCCCGAACGGTGCCTTGCCCGAGCACCGGGCATATGACGCCGCTGGTCTCCGATTGGCACCTGCTGAAGCCCAAGAGCGGCATTCTAGTCGTCGCGGCCCCGGTGGTGGACAAAACCGCGGGCACATGGACGACTGAAATCCGGCCGGTTGCCGTCGGCCCCGGGCATATCAAGGAAGCGCCGGCGCGCACCTTCACCAGGGGCAAGGGCATCAGCCTCTTCACGGGGGAGCCCATCCCCGCCGAGTGGATCAAGGCAAAGGCGCTGGCCGGCGAGATGGGCAGCGCGCTTTATGCCGTGGCGTTGAAGACCCCACAGGGGCTCAAATTCCGCCCGCCTGCGCCAGCCGATCTTGACGCTATCGCCGCCGCGGAAGACCAGTTGCGGCAAGTGCGGAAGGATTGGGAGGTGCGGAACCTCATTCCCTTGGAATCTATACCAGAGGGGTCGAAGACGCGCGAGCCGCTATCGCAAGGTATGCGGCGGTGGGCCGACATGTTCAGTTCGCGCCAGTTGCTCGGGTTTGGTGTGTTGATGGAAGAACTGCATGCGCTACGGCCAAATATTCTTGCTGAACAGGGCGAGGAGATGGGCGAGACGGTCGTGCATCTCCTTGGGTTCGTAATTGACAAGTTTACCAACTACAACAACTATCTCGCATCGTGGCATGTCTCGCACCAGGTGGTCCGAGGAATTTTCGATCAGAAGAATTTTGCATTCAAATCGACTTTTTCGGAAATGGCACCCGTCGCCGCGGGCGGCGGGCTGGCTTGGGCCATTGATAGTACTGTCTCCGCGTTCGAAGAACTAGCCGGATTGCCGAGACAAGAAAACGGTTGCTCAGTGGAACTTACACAGGGGTCTGCAACTTCGCTCGTAGAGGTTGCTGATCACTCTCTAGATGCAATTGTTGTCGACCCACCCTATTCGGACAACGTACAATATAGCGAGTTGGCAAATTTCTTTTATGTTTGGTTGAAGCGAACTCAAGGGTATCGACGGCCTGAGTGGTTCTCATCGCTCCTCTGCGACTACACCCTTGAGGCTGTAAAGAATGACGCCCGTTTTCGGATCGGCAATGTCAAAGCCAAGGAAGCGAAGGCGACGGCGCAAACCCATTACGAACGCCTGATGACCGAGGTGTTTCAGGAAACTCGCCGCGTACTGCGACCCGATGGCGTGCTAACGGTCATGTTCACGCACAAAAAGCAAGAGGCGTGGGAGTCCCTGTTTTCCTCGCTTATCGAGGCCGGATTTACGATAACCGCGACATGGCCCGTGAAGACCGAAAGTGAGCATGCCCTCGGCATAGCGAAAAAGAACGCCGCGCAATCGACGGTCATTCTTGTAGCCCGCGTCCGCGAGACCAATGCCGGAACCGGCTATTTCGACAGGGCTTTGCAGGCACGCATCCAGAGGGTTGCCGAGGAAACGGCCGCGCGGTTGGAAAAAGAAGGGTTGAATGCGATAGACCAACTGGTCGGGAGCTTCGGCCCGGCGATGGGCGTGTTCAGCGCTTTTGATGCGATGCGTACCGATATCGGGGAGGCGGTGACTGTCGGCTCGGCTATCGATATCGCGGCCGATGCTGTCGCCAATTGGCGAATCCGAAAATTGGCCGCCGGCGGGCTTCAAGGTGTTGAACCCGAGGCCCAATTCGCGTTGCTGTGCTGGGATACGCTGCGCGCCGCGGAGTTCCGGTTCAATGAGGCGAAACTGCTCGGCCACGCCGTCGGCATGGACGTGTTCGCGTTGGAGATCGCCGGGCTGATCAGCGTCAAACAGGACAAGGTGAAAATCTTGTCCGCTACCGAACGGCGCCGGGATGTTCCGCTGCGTGATGACGAAGCCCAGCAATTGCTCTTCGGCTTTGTTCCTGGGGCCGGCAAACGGGTGAAAAAGGTGGATGCCTTGAAAATCCATCCGCGCGATCCCGCCTTCCGTACCCATCTGGACAAGGCTCACGCGCTTGCTCTCGCTTATGCGGATGCGGGCGGGGGGGCCGCCGGGATCGGCGCCGCCAAATCGTTCGCGCTGAAGCACTCGATCAAGGCAGGCGACGCCACGGTGCGGCTCATCGAAGCGCTGCTCAAAGCGGCCCCTCCGGCTGTCCGCCGCGACAAGGGCGAGGTCGCGCTGAAGTTTGTGGAGTTCCGCGCGTGGCACGCCATGCTGCAACCCCTGTTCGGGATCGAGCCGCCGGATTGGACCGAGAAGCCGCCGGATCAGGGGATTTTGCAGCTACTCGCGCGCACTGGTGATGGCCTCGACGATGAGGAGAATGATCTCGAAGAGGACGAGGAGGAGGCCGAAAGCGAGGACGACGCCGAGCCGGACGAATGACGGAATCGCTTTGCGAGATAGACTGGCCGCGGTTTCTGAAGGCTCCCGATGGTCAGCTCGTCGCACGGCTCTATGAGCCTGGCTTGCGGTGCGCGGTCGCCTATGAGCGGTGTTGCGCTTATTTCTCGTCGTCGGTGCTGTCGGCCGCCGCGGCCGGGTTTGGCGCCTTCATCGAGCGGATTCTCGCCGGCGAGATCACCCAAAAGCCGGCGCTCCACCTTCTGGTAAACGAAGAGCTGTCGGAAACCGATGTCGAGGCGCTGTTGCAGCGCGGTCAGGATGGACCGCTGATCGACAAGCTGCTCGAACGGTTCGGCACCCCGGCGAACGCTTTGCAAAAACGCCGGCTGGAAATGCTCGCCTGGCTGGCGCGCGACGGCTGGCTTGAAGTGCGGGTGGGGGTGCTGCGGCTGGGCGGCGGCATCCTGCACGCCAAGTTTGGCCTATTCACCGACGCGGCGGGGGACCGCGTGGTTTTCCAGGGCAGCGACAATGAGAGCGCGAACGGCGTTCGTGGCCATTACGAGGAACTGGAGATCAGCGGCAGTTGGAAAGACCCCGACAGAGACGCGTACTACCGCGAGAGGTTTGACACGTTGTGGGGCGGTACCGATCCCACCGTGGCCACTCTGTCGTTGCCGCAGGCAATCCGGGAGAAGCTGATCCGCTTCGTATCGGAAAGGCCGCCGGTCAGGGAAGCCGAAGACGATTTGCAGCGCCGCCGCGCCGCTATGCTCTGGGGCTACGCGCTGGCGGCGCCCTTCATGCCCGAGGGCGGCGCCGCGACCTGCGATGCGATGGCGCCGGTCACGCTATGGCCGCATCAGCGCGGCGTGGTGATCGAGGCGGCCGGAGCTTGGCCTGCCGGCCGGCTGCTTTGCGATGAAGTCGGCATGGGGAAGACCGTCGAGGCCATCCTTGTTCTTCGGCGCCTATTGGCCGGCCGGGGTGTCGCCAGGGCGCTTCTCCTGCCCCCTGCGAATTTGCTGCCGCAGTGGCAGGGAGAATTGCGCGAAAAGGGCGGATTGCGCGTGCCCCGTCTGGACGGCCCCAGGAAACTCGTGTGGCCGGACGGCACCGAGGAGACGGTATCCGGCCTGGCCGAGGCGCTGGAACGGCCGTTGCTTCTGCTCAGCCGGGAAACCGCCCGGACCGAGGGCAACCTTCCCATCCTGCTCGCGGCAAAGCCGTGGGATCTAGTGCTGCTCGACGAGGGGCACGCGGCGCGGCGGGCCAATCAGGTGGAAGGCGAGTTCAACAGCCCGACGCTCCTGCTGGGCTTGCTGCGGCGCCTACAGGCCACCGGGCAGGCGCGCAGCATCCTGATTCTTTCAGCAACGCCGATGCAAACGCACCCATGGGAGCCGTGGGATCTGCTTCAGGTATTGGGCGAGGGAGGGCTGTGGCTGTCCGGCTTCCATGTTGCGCGCCGGTTCTACGAGGCCATGGCAAGGCTCGATACTGGCATGCTGTCTCGGGACGATGCCGTCGGATTGTCGCGAATCCTCGCAGGTACACCGGATCTTCCGAAGCCGCCCGACGGTTTGGGTCTGCATGATCCCGGCGACACCACGGCCTTCGCCGAGGCATTGCGCTTCTTGCCCGCTTCCAGGCGCGACGAAGCGGTCCGGTGGCTGCGAAGTTGCTCGCCGCTGCTGCGCCGCATGCACCGCAACACGCGTCAGACCTTGCGCCGCTATTACGAAATGGGGCTGCTCGACAGCCCACCGCCGAAGCGCAATGTCCGCGAAGACCCGTTCGATTTCGCCACAGAAGAAGAGCGATCGACCTACGAGGCTGTGAAGCATTACATCGACCGGCGCTTTGAGGAGCTTGAAGAGCAGAGGGCCGGCAAAGGGTTCGTAATGACGATCTACCGCCGCCGGGCTGCCAGCTCGCCGGTGGCGCTTCGCAAGAGCCTCGAACGACGCGAAAAGGGCCTTAGGGCGGTCATTGCCCAAAGGGCCTATGATGATACGGTATTCGATGTTGACGACGCACAAGAGCTTCAAGACCTACTGAATGTCCAGCTTACATCGGCCTTGCCGGATTCTCCGGCTGAAGCGGAAGCGGAACTCCGGCAGGTCCAAAACCTTCTGGAAAGGATCGAAAACTTAGGTGGGTTGGACACCAAGCGGGATCGCGTAATCAACTGGGTAAAGCATCTCACAGCGGATGGTCGCTCGGTCCTGGTGTTCACCAGCTACGCCGACACAATGGAATACCTACGGGATGCGGTTCTGAGCGCGGGCGTACCGGTCGCATCCTATTCCGGCGAAGGTGGCGGTATCCGAGCCGACGGCAAATGGGTAACCGTCGCTAAAGAAGAAGTTACTGCCGCTCTTGCCGCCGGGAAGATCCGCGCGCTCGTTTGCACGGATGCCGCCAGCGAAGGCCTGAACCTTCAAGCGGCGGGAGCGCTGATCAATTTTGATCTACCCTGGAACCCGTCAAAGGTCGAGCAACGCATCGGTCGCATCGACCGCATCGGGCAGGCCCTTGGCATCCTTCCAATCGTGAACCTTTACCTGAAAGACAGCGTGGATCAGCGCGTCTACCGGGCACTCGCCCAGCGGTGCGGGCTTTTTGAGCGGTATGTCGGTCCGATGCAGCCGGTGCTCTCGCGCGCGATGCGAATGCTGGCGGGGCGCGAGCATATCGACGAAAAGGCGCTTGCCGATCTCGCCCGAGAAATCGAGAACGACCCGACTATTACCGAGGCATTCCCGGACGACGATCCGGCCCAACTGGCGCCGGAAGTGCCGCTGATGGGGCCTGAGGATACAGAAACCTTGCTTGCCGCGTTAGACGGTAGCGGGATCGAGGTTCGGGCCGAAACCAACACGCGCCACGTCATCGGCGACGGCCCCCTGCGAATTGTGACCGATGCCGACGCGGTAGCGCTGCACCCGGATGCGGCCTCCGTCGATGGCCTCGATGCGCGGCAATGGGCGCTGCTCCGGCAGCTTCAACGGCCGGGCGAGCGCCTGCCTCTCTTTTTGGTCAGCATCGAACGCGACGCATTCAGAGTGATCATGTGCCGGTGGGTAAGGTCGAACGGCACCGAGGAAGTGAACTCGTTCGCCGATGTCAAACGGCTCGTCGCCGAATGGGATGGTAGCGAGCCCACACCGGAAGCATGGAATGCGGCGCGGATCGCCTTAGAGAGCCGGGCGCGCGAAGTGGTCGAACAATTGCGGACGCGAGCCGAATCGGTAGTCCTGGATTCACGGCAGCAGCAGCGCGAGGCTGCCCGGCTGCGCGTCATAGAGGAACTGGGCCGCTTGTTGATCTGCTTCCCGCCGGATACCGACGATCTGAACGGGAAATTTCATCGGCTGGCGTCAGAAGCTACGCCGACAGCCGATCGCCTCAAATCCGTGTACGGCCGGCTGGGTGCCTATCCTGACTGGAGTCCGGGTCACCTGGCCGAGCTGCGTGCGTTCCGCAATGATCTCTCGCCGTCCCAAACAAAGACCCGACTGACCGGTCGTGAGCTTGATGCGGCGCTGGCCGATCCGCGATGGGATTTGAAGGTTTAGCGCCGGGTTGGCTCGGTCGAGCGGTCGCGGTGGAAATCCAACAGGGTTGATGCTCGGGCCAGCGATTCGCCGGCGGCAACGGCAGGAGCAATGACTTGGCGCAGCCACCCTGCCTGCGAAACCGCACTCGGCGGACTGCGCCGACTTTCGCCCTGGAAGCGGTTGCAATGCCGGGCATAATCCGAACGGCGCGGCTAGGAAGTCGCGAGCCGAACGCCGATCCCACACTCGGCCCGCCGCGTCGCTCCGCAGCGGTGTGGGGTGTGCCGTGTGGAGCGCAGATGCCGATACCGGGTTTTTCGCTCGTTAAATCGCCGGAATTCATCTCGGCGGCGGAAGCCGTCGGAATGGTCATTGACAGGTTCAACTCATCGGCCTGCACCGAAGCCGAGACGGCCGCTTGGCTGTCCGAACAGGTGCGGCACGGCAAGCTGAGATTGCTGTGGACTGACGGAGACCCGGCATACATCACCGGACTGAACCTGACCGGCGAAGGCTTCATTTTCATTCCCGGTTTTCCAGGAGCGAGAGCACTTGATGAGTTCAATTGGAGCGCCGGCGAGCTTCGGCGGCGAGTGCGATATCCGAAACCCGTCGATCGCGAGGCCGGGGAGACTGATCCGTCCAAACTGACGCATGACGAGCTGCTGGCCCGCTACGGCTATGGCGCCACCAATTATTCGGACGAACGCGAGCCCAAGGAGTGGGTGACCGAGGCGCTGAAGTATCGGTTCACCGTAAAGCGCGCCTCGCTCGTGGCGATCCTCGACACGGTTCCGGTACCCCTCGGCACCGTTCGGGTGCCGCTGTTGGATGCGGCTGGGGTTATCGCCAACCGCCTCAACGTGAGCGATCAGGATGCGTTAGATACAATCGTCGAAGCGGCAGCCACCAAGCGGATCAAGGTTTTTGGCACGCCGGAGTATAAGTGGCAGGGGGATCGGATTCGCCCGCGGGTATGGCGGGGGATCGCGCGCGGGGAGGCCACGCTGACCACCGATCCTTCCGCCGGCGCGTCGAGTAGGGGCAGCTGGTCCGATCCCTACGTTTTTCGCGCCGATCTGGAGGAGTTGGTGCGGGAATTGGCCGGCGACAGCGCCGCCGGGCAACCTGAAACCGGGACGACAGAGCCGCCGGCGAGCGCGACCAGCGCTCAGTCACAAAGCGACAAGGCGAGGCTCCGTCGCCGCGTAAAGGAAATGCTTGAGTCGGAAGCCAACATTGTCCCGCCCCGTGCCCAGACAAAGGCAGACTGGCGGCGGTTGGTGCGTGAAGAGTGCGGGGATGCGGTGACCGACAACCTGTTCGATGAGGTATGGCGAGAGGCCGCGCTGCCGGCGGCATGGCGAGCGCCGGGCCGTCGCACATAGGGGCGGGAAATCCCCTGGAAATCCAATCACCGGAAAATCGCCAAGCCGGCTGATTTCCTCCCGTTTTGGGGCGAGTTCGTGCGGCATATAGCGGGTGCTCCTGTCACCGAATGGAGCATTCGCAAATGCACCAACCGACACAAGCCCTGGCCATCGAGCCAACTGCCGGCGCGACCGACCCCGATAAGAAGTTCTCGCGTCCCGAGGCGGCGCGGTATCTCGGGATCAGCGCGCGCACCCTGGAGGGCTGGGCTGTCCGCGGCGGCGGCCCGCGCATGCTCAAACTCGGCTCGCGCGTCGTCTATCGGCGCCGCGATCTCGACGAATGGCTTGCCGCCCGCGAGCGCGCCAGCACGTCCGATCGCGGCGAGGCCGCATGAGTCAGGCCACGCGCGATCTCGCCCGGCGCCTGGTTGCGGCCGGCGTCGATGCCTCCGTCTTGGCAGCGCTCGTAAGCGATATCGCGGCGGCACGCGCGGAGGCGATCAATCACGAAGGGCTGCATGCTCAGATCGCATATCTGCTTGAATTCTACGGACCCGGCGAAATCGAAAGCCTCGCCTTGGGCAATCGGTCGCGCGAGGAACAGCCGTGAGCGCGACCGTCGATTTCGACCGGGTGAACCGGGCGGCGCTGGCGGTTCTGCCGGCGCTGCTGGCACGGTGGTTGCCAGACGGCAAATGGCACGGTGCCGAGTACGTCGCGCGAAACCCTAACCGCGCCGACAGGCGGCCGGGGTCCTTCAAGATCAACCGCAATGGCCATTGGGCCGATTGGGCAGTCGATGCCAAGGGCGGCGACGTGGTGTCGCTCGCGGCCTACCTCGCCGGGCCCAGCCAGGCAGAGGCAGCGCGCGAGCTGGCCCGTGCACTCGGGATCGAGCCGACATGACAGCCGGCATGTTCGATCCGCTGCCAAAAGGCAGCCCCAAGGTGACGCAGCTGCGAATGCCGGAATGGCGGGTCATCCTGCCGGCTCCGGAGGGCGTCCCGGCGCCGCCGGACACACACCCGAGCCTGGGGACACCCGTGAAGCGGTGGGAGTTGTAGCGCGGCGATCTGGATGGGAAGACAGCGACAATCAGGATGAGAACCCCGG
>CAYMRQ010000168.1:7966-10755 GCA_964392845.1 uncultured Rhizobium sp. | reverse complement strand
TCGATGGCACGATTCTACACCGGCTGGCCCCGTTAAGTCCGACAGGCTGCTAGGCACGGCGGATCGCTGCGATTAGATTGGCCGGCGAGGACCACTCTCGGCGAGGAGGAATTCATGCCGGTCGAAGCCGTCGAATTGCGGGCGCATGCCGGGCCGCAAACCGCCGCGCGGTCGGACGTGCTGATCGCGGCCACGATGGCCGCCCTGCTCGGCGCGTTGGTGATCTGGGGCGTCGGCTTTTCGCCGATCGCCGTCTTCCACAACGCGGCGCACGACACCAGGCACTCGATCGCCTTCCCCTGCCACTAGACCGGCATGGCCACATTTCGCCAGCTGGTCTTCGCAGCGCTCTGCGCCGGGCTGCTTTCCGGCATCCTCGCCGCCGGCGCGCACCACATCGGCACGGTGCCGCTGATTCTCGAGGCCGAAACCTACGAGGCGGCGGCGCAGCACGCAGCCGCGCAAGCCCGTTCGCACGGCAACGCCGCCGCGGCGGCACACGACAACAGCGAAGCCGGCTGGGCGCCTGAGACCAGGGTGGAGCGCGCGGCCTATACGCTGATCGCCGATTTGTTGGCCGCGACCGGGTTTGCCCTCCTGCTCGCAGCGGGGTTCGCCTTGCGCGGCGGCGCGGTCACCTGGCGCGAGGGGCTGTTCTGGGGCTTGGCCGGGTTTGCGACGTTTACCGTCGCCCCGGGATTGGGGCTGCCGCCAGAGCTTCCCGGAACCGAGTCCGCCCCGCTCTTCGCGCGCCAGGTATGGTGGCTTGCGACGGCCGCTTCGACCGGGGGCGGGCTCGCGCTGCTCGCCTTTACCACGCGGCCCCGCTACGCATTCCTCGCGGCGATCCTGATCGTGCTGCCGCATCTTTACGGCGCGCCGCTTCCCGCCGAACCCGCAGTCGCCGCCGCGCCCGAAGCTCTGGCGCATCATTTCGCCGTGGCGGCAACGCTGGTGAGCTTCCTGTTCTGGGCCGCCCTTGGGGCATCGACGGGCTACTTCTACCGCCGCTTCGAGCCGCGCACCTTCTAGCGCACCTGCCCGCGCGAGTGAGCTGGCGTCTTGGGGTCGCGCACCAGCGCCAGCACGGCGACTGCGACCAACGCGGTCATGCCGGCGAGCACGTCAAACGTCGCCGCATAGCCCAATCCGCCGATCAGGAATCCCGCGAGCATCGGGCCGGCGGCTTCGCCGATGTCGAGGACGGTGCCGAACACACCCATCGCGGCGCCGAGGCCTCGTGCGGAGGCGACATCGGCGGTGAGCGCATTGGTCACCGGCGTGACCGCGCCAACGCCGAGGCCGAGCAGCGGCGCCGCCAGAACGAAAGCCGCCAGGCTTTCGCTGCGGAACACCAGCGGCAGCGCGGCAGCGCAGAATAGCAGGCCAATGACAATGACCGGTATTCGGCCGATCCGGTCGGATAGGGTCCCGGAGATCGGCTTCGCCACCATCGCGAAGCTCAGCTGCGCCCCGAGGACGATGGCGATCTCGGCGTAGTTGAGCCCGACATTCCGGGCGTAGATCGGCAGAAACCCGAGAAAGGCGCCGTAGCCGATATACATGACCGCCTCGATGCCGCCCGCGACGAAGATCGGCGGCGTCCTCAATACCTCGGCGAGGCCTTGCCGGAACTCCGCCGCCCGCGTGCCGAACGTCGTTGCCGCGGGCACCGGGCGATCGACATCGGGGAGCCGGATCACCAGAAGCAACGCGAGTACGCCGAGTGCGCCGACCAGCAGAAAGGTCAGCGAATAGCTCATGGTGAAATAGAGCACAAAGCCGCCGACCATCGGCCCGGCGGTCGCGCCGAGGTCGCTCGCCGAGGCAAACCAGCCGAACCGGGCGCCGCGCCCGGTCTCGCCAAGGCTCGCCACATAGGCCGCGGCAACCGGAGCGAAGATCGCGGTGGCAAAGCCGTGCGCGAAGCGCAGCGCGAGCAGCGACCAGGGCTCCTGGACGAAAGGGTAGAAGAACGGCGGAACAGCAAAGAAAAGCGCGCCCAATACCATCACGCGCTTGCGCCCGAAGACGTCGGAGAGTGCCCCTGACGGCAGCTTGAAGAAGATGCCGGTGACGGTCGAGGCGGCGACGATGATTCCGATGAACTCGGGCGAGGCGCCAAGATCGGCGGCAAAAGTCGGGAGCACCGGACTTCGCGCCATCTGGTAGCTGAGACGCGCCAGCACGCTGGCAAAAACGATCGCGATGAACCCGTTCATCCAGAAAATCAGTCGAGCGGGGTGATCGAGATCGTGTCGAAATAGGTCACGCTGTCGGCCTTGGTCCACAGCGCCACCTTGCCCGGTTTCGAAAACGTATCGTCCTCGGCGTTAAACAGCTTCTTGCCGTCGAACGACACGGTGAAGCGCTCGCCCTCGGCGCGCAATTCGAGCGTATGCCACTGGCCGGTGGCGACCTTGGTGTTGGCGCCCTTGAGCTCCGCGCGCCTTCCGTTGACGACGCGGTAGAACCGGACGTTGTCTTCGAGCGCGTTGGCCCGCACGACGTAATAATCGTCGGGGCTCGTCAGCCGGATCGCGATGCCGCCCGCCTGATCGACCGTGCCCGCGACCGGTTTGAAGCGCACCACGACATCGACGTTTTTTGCCGAAATCGGCTGGTAGACGGCCAGCGGGAAGCGGTAGTCGGTGGTGTCCTTGCTGAGCTGGGCGATGGCCTGATGCGCCGCGGCGCCCGGATCCGCCACCACCCGCCATTCTGCGGCCGCGCCGCCGCCGGTGCGAGCGAAGGCGAAATCCGGCGGTGCAAGCTCCGGCTGCATCGCG
>CAYMRQ010000168.1:7012-7956 GCA_964392845.1 uncultured Rhizobium sp. | reverse complement strand
CCGCCTTCTGAGCGGCAGAAATGCTGGTCACGAGTGCGCCTCCTATGGCTAGGGTAAGCAGGAAGACGAGAGGCCGCTTCACGGCGCGACGAGTCCGGCGAGATAAAGGACGATACCCGCAGCGGAGCAGGCGGCGAGGGTCTGCATCGTCCCGGCCTTGAAACGCAAGATCGCGACAAGCGCGGCGAGCGACAGCGCCAGTGCCCAGGGGCTGAGGCTCGCCAGCACCGGCATATCGAAGGCAAAGCCGTAGCCGCGCACCGGGAAGGTATCGCGGAACCAGGTGTGCAGCGCGAACCAGATTGCCAGGTTGAGGATCACCCCGACCACCGCGGCGGTGATCCCGGCGAGCGCCCCGGTCAGCGGCTTGTTGTCGCGCAGCCGCTCGATGAAGGGCGCGCCCAGCCCAATCCACAGGAAGCACGGCACGAAGGTGCACCAGGTCGCGAGCAACCCGCCGAGGGTGCCCGCGAGCATCGGCGGAAGCATTCCCGGGTGCCGATAGGCGGCCAGGAAGCCGACGAACTGCACGACCATGATCAGCGGGCCGGGTGTGGTCTCGGCCATGCCGAGCCCGTCCAGCATCTCGCCGGGCTTGAGCCAGCCGTAGGTCTCGACCGCCTGCTGCGCCATGTAGGCGAGCACGGCGTAGGCGCCGCCGAAGGTGACGACGGCCATCTTCGAGAAAAACGCGCCGATCTCGCTGAAGGTGTCATCAACGCCGAGCACGGCGACCACCGCGATCACCGGCACCAGCCACAGCGACAGCCAGATCGCCGAGACCCGCAGGGCGCGGGCGACCGTGGGCCGCGCGTGTTCGGGCAGTTCCTCGCCGAGCAGGCTCTCCTCGTCGGCGACCCCCTTGCCGCCCGGGCCGTGCCCGCCGCCGACCTGAAATGCGCCCGAGCCTGCCCGCGCGCCGATGAACCCGAGCAACTCGTCGA
>CAYMRQ010000168.1:0-7002 GCA_964392845.1 uncultured Rhizobium sp. | reverse complement strand
AACGGCACGCCGAGAAAAAAGATGCCGATGAAGGCGAGCGCGGCGAGCAGCAGCATCGACCGGCTTTTGAGCGCACGGCTGCCGACGCGGTGCACCGCTTGCAGCACGATCGCGAGCACCGCGGCTTTGAGGCCGAAGAACAGCGCCACCACCGCCGGCACGCTGCCGAAGGCGGCATAGACGTAGCTCAAGGCCATGATCGACACGATGCCCGGCACGACGAAGAGGCCGCCGGCGACGATCGCGCCCGGCCAGCGGTGCATCAGCCAGCCGATATAAATCGTCAGCTGATGGGCTTCGGGTCCCGGCAACAGCATGCAGTAGCTGAGAGCATGCAGAAAGCGCGACTCGCCGACCCATTTCTTTTCGTCGACGATGATGCGGTGCATCACCGCGATCTGCCCCGCCGGACCGCCGAAGGAGAGCGCGGCGACACGGAGCCACACCCGGAACGCCTCGGCAAGCGAGACGCCGTGCGCGTGCTCGGCCCGGCCGGCAGGATCGGCGATCGAGGCCTCACTCATTATTTTTCCTTTCAGGCGCTCGCGGCCGGGGTTCAGTTATGGGTCTCGCCGTGAAGCGAGCGCCACCACGCGTAGAATGCGTCGTACATGACCATGCCGTGTTTGAGCATGGCATGGTCGTCGGCGAAATTGGCGGCCGGACCAACGGAGAGCGCGAGCAGCCCTGGCGATTGCGGCGCGAGTTCGAGACGCCCGATATCGGCGCCGCGCCACACAAATCGCGAGGAGAAATTGAGGCTGGCTTTGGTCCGTCCATGAATGCGCATTCCCGCCTATAGCGAGTTGGCGCAGAGCTTGGACGGCGAACCGTCTGATGGGGTGCCTGCTCGACCCCGGCGCTATTAGTTTATCGACCGGGCGCCCGGACCGCAATCCGGGGAGTGCAGGGAACGGCGGTACGCGGACCCGATTGCGGCGATGGCCCGATCGAGATCATAGTGCGTCATCTTGGTGCGTCCGGGCCGCCGAAATGAGATGACCGCGGGGGCCGTGTCGGCACGATGGGAGGATCGCCAATGCCTGTTACACCACAACTGCGCCCGCTCGGCGAGGCGCTCGGCACCGAAGCGGTCGGAGTCGATCTGTCCCGGCTCGATGACGCGACCTTCGGCTGGGTCCAGCGAGCTTTCGCCGAACATCCGGTGCTGGTGTTCCGCGACCAGAAGCTCGGCGCCGCCGAGCTCGCCGCGTTCGGCCGGCGCTTTGGCGCACCGCTCAAGCACTCGCTGGTCAGCTACCGCCATCCCGATCATCCCGAAGTGTCGTGGCTGCGCAATGTCGACGAGGCCGGCGAGATCGACTGGTACGGCGTCAAGCGCGCGACCGACTGGCACACCGACTCGACCTACGAAGAGGAGCTGCCGCTGCTGGCGATGCTGCACGCCCTCGAGGTCCCGGCGACCAAAGGCGGGACGATGTTCGCCGATATGTGCGCCGCTTACGACGCGCTCCCGGAAGACATGAAACAGCGCCTCGCCGGTCTCGTCGGGTTGCACGGCCGGACCGACGGCCCCGCCGGCACGAAACTCTACACGCTCGAAGAAGGCGAGCGGATGACCGACAAGAAATACCCCGAGCAGCCGCGCCCGGCCGTCATCCCGCACCCGGTCACCGGCCGCCCGATCCTCTTCGTCAACCCGATGCACGTGCATGGTTTCGTCGGCATGGCGCGCGATGCCGCCTGGGAACTGATCGAACAGCTGGCGGAACATTCGACCCAGGACCGGTTTGTCTATTATCATTCCTGGCGGGTCGGCGATCTCTTGATCTGGGACGAGCGGGCGACGATGCACCGCGGCGCCGGCGATTACCACCCCGAGGAGCGCCGGGTCTTGCTGCGCACGATCGTCTACCCGAATTAGCCCGCCGTCTTCACGCCCATCGTGTTCACGACAAGCCGAGTAGGTTCATTTCCCCTCGTCAACCCCTGTCACCTGGAGGATGCGCCATGATCTACGAAGTCCGTACCTACACGCTGCGCGCCGGGGCCGTGCCCGAATTCGAAGAGCGCTATGAGAAACGGCTGCCGCAGCGGTTAAAACACTCCAAGCTGGGGGCCTTCTGGCACACCGAGTTCGGTCCGCTCAACCAGGTCGTCCACGTCTATCCCTACGACGACCTGAACCAGCGCGCATCGGTGCGCACCGCGCTCGCCCAGGACCCCGTGCGCGCCGCGCAGATGGGCCCCGGCGATCTGATCGTGGCGCAGGAAGCCGAGATCATGAACCCGGCGCCGTTCATGCATGCGCTCGGCAGCCGCGATTACGGCACCGGCAACGTCTATGAGATGCGGACCTATACCTACGCCCCGGGCGACATCCCGAAGGTGCTGGAGGCGTGGGCCAAGGTCATCGAGTCGCGGGAGCGCCTCTCCCCGCTGGCGGCCTGCTGGACGAGCGAACTCGGCGGGCTGAACAAGTTCGTCCACACCTGGGTGTACAAGGATCTGGCGGAGCGCGAACGCGTCCGTGCGGCATCCCGTGCGCCGGGCAGCGGATGGCCGGCGCAGAGCGGAGTGCGGCCGGTCCGCCAGGAAAACAAGCTGCTGATACCGGCGTCCTTCTCCCCCGTGCGGTAGTCGGCCCTCTCTGTCACCCGGCCGCCGCCGCGACTGGAGTAATTTTCGGTCACGGATCGTTCCGTGCCTGCCCCTCACCCTCCCACGCTTCGCGCGGGTCCCTCCCTCTCCCCGCGGCCGCGGGGAGAGGGTTGGGGTGAGGGGCCGGCACCGGCCGATCGACGCGATCGAAACCCGTTCTGAGCGGCTTTACAATGCGCCCGGCCCTATGACCCGCCTGGCCCGGCCAGCGCGGCGATGTCGCGCGGGCCATAGCCCAATTCGCCGAGCACCGCCACATTGTGCTCGCCGAGCGCGGCGACAAACGGCCGGGCGGCGGCGCTGGCGGCCGAGAAGCGGAAGGGCGGGTTGAGCACGCGGAAGCTGCCGCCCTGATCGTGCACCTCGGCGAGCGAGCGGCGATGGGCGAGCTGCGGGTCGGCCAGCGCCTCTTTGACCGTGCGATAGGGCGAGGCGGGCACGCCGTGAGCATCGAAAATCGCCTGCACCTCGGCGCTGCTGCGCTGTTTCGACCAGATTTCGAGTTCGTCGATCAAGAGGCCCCAATTGGCCCGCCGGTCCGGGTATTTGGCGAAACGCGGGTCGTCGATCCAGTCGAGCCGGCCACAGGACGCCGCCAGGTTCTGAAACGTGCGCTCGCTGGCAACCGACAGGTTGATATAGCCGTCCTTCGTCGCGATCGGTCCGAACACCGGCCGCCCGGGAATCGACGTGCCGGGAAACTGCGCCAGCTGGATCTCGCTCAAGGTGAGGCTCAGCATGCTTTCGAGCATCGACACGTCGATCAGCTGGCCCTCGCCGGTCGCCTGGCGCTGGTAGAGCGCGGTCATGATCGCCCCGAACGCGTAGGTGCCGGTCAAGACATCGGCGATGTAGATCCCGCAATAATCCGGCCGGCGCTCGCCGCCCTGGTAGGCGATCTGGGCAAGATCGTAACCGGATGAGGCGTGGATCACCGGCGCATAGGCCGGCAGCCCGGCCGACGGCCCAGTCTGGCCGTAACCTGAGATCGCGCAATAGACGAGGTCCGGCTTCACGGTCTGCAGCGCCGGATAATCGAGCCCGAAGCGCGCCATCACGCCGGGGCGAAAATTCTCGACCAGCACATCCGCGGTCGCGACGAGGCGGCGGGCGGCGGCGACCGCCGCGGGCTGCTTCAGGTCGAGCACGACGCTTTTCTTCCCGGTATTGAGCTGACCGAACGAGGTGCTGGCGCCCTCGCGCAGCGGCGGGCGCGCGCGCATCATGTCGCCCTCGGGCGCCTCCAGCTTGATCACCTCGGCGCCGATATCCGCCAAGAGGCGCGTGCAGTGCGGCCCGGCGATCGTCGTCGTGAAATCAACCACGCGCAGGCGCTCGAAGGCGCTCGTCATGTCAGTTCTCCAGCCGGGCACTTCTATGGTGGCCGGTGGAGGGCCACGCCGTCCGGTTTAGCCGAGCTTGCGGTGCAGCGCCAGTTGAGGAAGCGTGCGGCTGTAGACCGATGCCGGCAATCACGCATGGCAGCCCTCGCCAAATGTTATTGTATCGTTCGATACAATATGGCACAAGATATTGGCAACGAACGCCATCGGCAAAAAGAGACCCATCGAGAGGCATCAACCGATCCGAACAGGTCGACAGCAGGAACCCGACTATGCAAACGCCGGAACCACGGACCCGCTTCGATGTCGTTTTCGAGGCGGAAGGACGCAACACCGCAAAATTCCGCAACAACGTGACCGTGCATCTGCGCGGCTCGCACGCGCAGAGCTTCGAACTGCCGACCGACGAGGGCGGCGGGCATGGCGGCGATGGCACGGCTCCCTATCCGCTGGCTTACTTCGCCAGCGGCCTGACTGCCTGTATCATGACCCAATTGCGCGCGTTCGCTCGTCGTCTGGAGATCAACGTCACCGACATCTCAGTCAACACGCGCTGCCACTGGGAACGCTGGCAGACCGGCAATCAGCCCTACGAGAGCGCGCCGGTCGCCTTCACGATGGATATCGAGCTCGGCGGCGGGGCCAGCGAGGCCGATCAGCGCCGGGTTGTCGACGCGGCGCAGAAAGGCTGCTTTGTCGAGGTCTCGATCAAGCCGGGGGTGCTCAAGCACCGCCTCAAGATCGGCGACCGCTGGATCGACGTCTGACAGAGGCGTCAGAACCGATCTATTGCTCCAGGAGGGCACGATAAGCGCAATGAGCGTCGCCCAATGTTTTGTGCCGTCTGATACAATATGGAGCAGGATGCGGTGGGTACAGCGTTGCCGAAGGCCCGAGATGGCGAGACCCCGCGAGTTTGACGAAGCTGCTGCACTCGACGCGGCGATGGATTGCTTCTGGAGCAACGGCTACGAAGCGACCTCCGTGCGCGACCTCGCGGCGCAAATGGGCATTACCGGCACCAGCCTCTACAACGCATTCGGGGACAAGCGTTCGCTGTTCCGCCAGGCGCTCCAGCGCTATGCCGAGCGGTCCATGCACAAACGCATCGCGGAATTGGAGTCGACGCTGACGCCAAAGCAGGCGGTTCGCGCCTTTCTCGGCGGTATCGTCGAGCGCTCGCTCGGCGATCGCGATCGGCGCGGCTGTTTCCTTGTGAACTCTGCGTTGGAGATTGCGCCTCACGATCCGGAGCTCGGAGCCGAGGTGGCTGCTCGCTTCGGCGAGATCGAGGCATTCTTCCGGCGTGCCGTGACCGCAGCGCAGGCCGATGGGTCCGTTCCGCCGGATCGCGATCCGGCCGATCTCGCGCGATTGCTGCTCGGCGTCACCTTGGGCGTGCGGGTCCTGGCCCGCTCGAAGCCGCAGCGCGCGTTGCTGGAAGGAGTGGTACGGCCCGCTCTTGCCCTCCTCGACTGGCCCCCCGACCGAGCGACAAAATGAACGCGGCGTAGCAGAACATCCTGTTTGGACAGACCGCGGCGATTGTCGCGGGGTAGCTGTAAGGAAAAACACAATGACGCGGTTGACGAGCCTACCGCCGGCACAAGCTAAGAACCTGGCTGAGCTTAAATGCCCCGATTTCGAGACCAGGCCCTGGATCGCCGGGCCTTCCCTGTCGCAGCGCCGGGTCGCGATCGTGTCGTCCGGCGGCCTCGTCGTGCGCGGCGAGAATCCGTTTCGCGGACGCGATCCCGACTATCGCGCCATCCCGGCGCACACCAAGCCGGCAGATCTGTTGATGAGCCATATCTCGATCAACTTCGACCGCACCGGGTTTCAGGAAGATTGGAACAATGTCTTCCCGCTCGACCGGTTGAACGAGCTTGCCGCCGACGGCGTGATCGGCTCGGTGGCGCGGACCCATTACTCGTTCATGGGCGCCACCGATCCGGTCCAGATGGAGCCCCACGCCCGCGAACTGGCCCGCCGCCTCAAACAGGACGAGGTAGACGCCGTCATCCTCGCGCCCGTTTGACCGCTCTGCACGCGCGCCGTGAGCGCGCTGGGGCATTATCTCGAGGAAGAGGGGATCGCGACGGTCGCGATCAGCCTGATTCGGCCGCAGACCGAGAACACCAAACCGCCGCGTGCGTTGTGGGTTCCGTTTGAACTGGGGCGGCCGTTCGGTCCGCCAAATGACCCCGCGTTCCAGAAGCGGGTGATCCTTGCGGCCTTGCGCCTGCTTGAGCGCGACGACGGGCCGGTGATCATCGAGGATTTCCCGGATGACGATCCGCGCGCGCAGCCTGACCCCGGCTGGCATCCGCCGCTTGTTCCTGGCGCAGCCGCCGAGCCGTCGGCTGAGGCACTTGCGGCGCGGCTGGAGACGGAGATCGCGCTGCTACGGGGCGCTCACGATGGTTGGCGCGCGCAGCATGGCCGCACGACGGTCGGGTTAAGTGGGTTATCGATGGCCGATTGCGGCCGTTATGTCGCCGATTGGGTTCGCGGGAAAGCGCCGCCAAGCCCGCGTGACGGGTTCTCCGCCGTCCTGATGCTCCGCTTCGCGGTCGACGATCTGAAGGCCTATCACCTGGAGGCGGGGGCTGCCGGAGCCGCCAAGCCGTCGAGCCGTCAGCTCGGCGACTGGTTCTGGAACGAGACCGCGGCCGGCGCCGCGATCGTCGCGCTGCGGGCGATCGGTCTGGCCAGCGAAGACGAGCGTCTGAAGGCCGTCCTCGGCAACTTCATGGTGCCGGCCGCCCGCGTGGCGATGATGCGCTGAGCCCGGTCTCAATGCGCGAGGATCTGGCTGAGGAACAGCCGGGTGCGCTCGCTTTTCGGGTTGGCGAAAAACTCCTGGGGGGGCCCGCGCTCGACGATCTCGCCGCGGTCCATGAACACCATCGTGTCGGCGACGGTGCGGGCGAACCCCATCTCGTGGGTCACGCACACCATCGTCATGCCCTCTTGCGCCAGTTCGACCATCACGTCGAGCACCTCCTTGATCATCTCGGGGTCGAGCGCCGAGGTC
>CAYMRQ010000167.1:781-10823 GCA_964392845.1 uncultured Rhizobium sp. | reverse complement strand
GAAATGGCGGGTTCGGTGGCGGTGGCGGCGCCGGCGGCACCACCAGCGGCAGTGGCGGGGTCGGGGGCGTTTTCGTGGTTTTTATCAATAAAAACGAAGAAGTCGTCGTTGAGGGCACGAGCGCGGCCAGTGGCCGTGGTGGCGCTGCAGCCAGCGCCAGCGCTGCCAGCGCCGGTGGTGGCGGTGGCGCGGGGTTCGGCGGCGCGGTCTTCGTGCGCAGCGGGGGGACGCTGGTCCTCGGCAGCGGAGCGTTCACCGGCGACGGGGTGACCGCGGGGAGCGGCAGCGGCGGCAGCACCGACGGCGCGGCTGCGGGGTCGGACCTGTTCCTGATGACCGGCACGACGACCGTGTTCAATCCCGGCGCCGGCAAGACGACGACCGTCAACGGCAGCATCGCCGACGACAGCGCGAACAGCCTGCCGGCCGGTCAGGGTTTCACCGCCGGCACCGGCGCCGGTGCGGCGATCCAGGTGAACAGCGGCACTGTGATCTTCAACGGCGTCAACACCTATTCGGGCGGGACCACGATCGCGGGCGGCATCCTGCAATTCGGCCAGGCATCCTCGATCGGTGGCAGCGGAACAAACGTGACGGTCGATCTCGGCGGCGCTGCGGCGGCGGGCTACGCCATCGACCAAAGCTTCCTCGGCCGCATCGCACCCGCCTCGCAGGGCGTCGTCGCGTTGGCCGTCAACAGCGCGAACAATCTCGACTTCAATACGCCGGGACTGACCAAGATGAGCCTCGGCGCGGTCGGGAGCGCTACCTATAGCGGAATGCTGACCCCGGCCGGGAACACTTATCGTCTAGGCGGCGGGGGCGGCGATTTGACCCTGACCTCTGCGCTTATCGGAACGGCAAGCGTTGTCATCAATGGCAGCGACTCACCGGGCACTCTGACCCTGACCGGCAGCAATACCTATAGCGGCGGCACGACGCTCTCGGGCGGCACGCTGGCAGTAGGCAACAATCACGCGCTCGGCACCGGCGCTCTGGCGATCCGCGACGGGACGACATTGCAGTCGGCCGCCGCAGGCCTCAGCCTTGGCAATGCGATCACGCTCGGCGGCACCGGCACGGTCGACAGCCAGAGCAACGCCTTCACGCTGAGCGGCGTGATCTCGGGTTCCGGCGGGCTGACCAAGATCGGCAGCGGCACCCTGACCCTGACCGGCGCCAACACTTACAGCGGCGGCACAACAATCACCGGCGGCACGCTCGCGGTTGGCGATGGCAATAATCCAGGCGCCAGCCTTGGAGGCGACGTCACCGTCAGCGCTGCCGGCACCCTGGCCGGGCACGGCACGATCGGCGGCTCGGTGAGCAACCCGAGCGGAGTGGTGATGCCGGGCGGGTCGATCGGGACGTTGACAGTCGGCGGCAACTACACCCAAGGCAGCGCCGGCACCTTGACGGTCGAGGTGAGCCCGGGCGGCGCCTCGCAGCTAGTCGTCGGCGGGAAGGCCAGTCTCGCCGGTACACTGGCGCTGGTCTACGAGCCCGGCACGTACACGGCACGGACCTACAACCTGGTGCAGGCAGCCAGCATCGCCGGCGGGTTCAATACGATCACCGGCCAGGTGCCGACGACGGGGTTGAACCAGACGGTCGTGATCAACCCGACAAACGTGCAGCTGGCGCTGACCACCACGCCGACCCCGCCGACACCAGCCCCGACGCCGATCGTGGTGGCGCCGACCAACGACACGATCTACTCGGCGATGACCAGCATTTTGGTGCAGAACGGGCAGCAGGCGACCGCCATGGTGCTCGACCGGCTTGGGTCGCGATTGGGCGGGATCGGTGAGCCGCCGACGGTCGCCGGGCTGTCGGCGAGGCTGCAGCTGGCCCAGCTCGGCGCCGGCAATCCGGCGGCGCTGGGCGAGGTCGCCTCGGCCTTGCCGCAGGCGATGGCGCTGTATGGCGGCTGGTTCCGCGGCATCGGCAGCTTCGCCTCGGTCAGCGGCAGCAACACCGCGCCGGGCTTCTCGGCCAATAGCGGCGGGTTCCTCTTTGGCTTCGACCGGCCGGTGGCCGCGGACATCTTCGCCGGCCTGGCGGCGGGCTACACCCGCGGCGCTGCGTGGGAGCATTCGACCAGCAACAGCAACGTCGATACCGGGCGGGTCATCGCCTATGGCGGCGGCCGCTTGGGCGCGGCGCTGTGGGGCGCGACGGCAAGCTATGCGCACGATTCGATTTCGACCTCGCGCGGCATCGCCGGGATCGGCACGGCGCATCAGAGCCATGGCGGGAACGAGTTCAGCCTTGGCGGGCAATGGAGCCTGCCGATCATGATCGGCGAGACGACCCTGACCCCAAAGGCCGGCGTGCAGTTCCTGCACCTCGCCGAGGACGGCTTTACCGAGACCGGGGCCAACGGGTTTGATCTGTCGAGCGGGCCGCGTTCGACCGACAGCTTCCAGCCCTACATCGGAGTGGCGGCGGCGCGGACCTTCGTGACCGATGGGAACACCCGGTTCACCCCGGAATTGCGTCTCGGCTATGCCCGTGAAGCGCTCTCCAACAGCCGGTCGCTGACGGTGGCGACGATCGACGGCACCCCGTTCCCGGTTGCCGGCGTCAAACCCTCGCGCGACATGCTGACAGCCGGCGCCGGGATCACCCTGCGCGCCGAGGACAGCGTCTACCTCTACGCCAATTACGATGCGCTGGTGCGCACCGGCAACACCATGCACCAGACAATCTCAGCCGGATTACGCATCCGCTTCTGAGGCAGCCCGCACGATGATCGGCGAGGCGGCCTCGACGATCACCGGCGCCGCGCTCTCGATCGATGGCGGCTGGGTCGCACAGTAGCGGGCGGGATCACCCGGCAGCGGCATCCGTGTTGCCGAGCTTTTCCTCGATATCGACATAGAGGTTGGCCAACGACTCGGCGGCGAGTTCTCTTGTGAGCTGTGGCGGGAATTTGAATGACTTGCAGGTTTCCAGCACGTGATCACAGATGAACCGCGGCTGATAATACGCCAACCCGTATGATTTCAGCATCTCTACCACGTAATCGAAAACGTCTTCATCAAAGATCAAACCGCGAGACTTCGCAACGGCGACAAATATCTGATGAAATTCGTCGCGGGACGGTTCGAACAGCTTGATCTTGTATTGGATGCGGCGGAGGAACGCGGGATCCATCAGATCGGCCGGCTGCAAATTGGTCGAAAACATCAACAGGACATCGAACGGCAGGGTGAAGCTCGCCCCGGTGTTGAGCTTCATGAAATCGATCTGGTTCTCCATCGGCACGATCCAGCGGTTGAGCAGATCGCGCGGCGCGAATTTCTGCCGGCCGAAATCGTCGACCAGCATCATGCCGTTGAGTGCCTTGACGTGGAGCGGCGCATCGTAAAACCGGGCTTCGTTATTCCACTGCAGATCGAGCATTTCGAGGGTCATCTCGCCACCGGTCATCACCACCGGCCGCGAGCAGGGAACCCAGCGCTGGTCGTGGGTTTCCCGCTGCAACCCGAGCGCGGAGGCGGCGTGGGCCGGCGCGTCGTGTGCGATCGGCTTGTGAATCTGGACGTCAAACACCTTGATGATCTGACCGGCGACCTCGACCGCATAGGGGATGTAGACGGTGTCCTTGAACAGGCCGGCAATGCGCGTCGAGAGCGTCGTCTTGCCGTTGCCGGGCGGTCCGTAGAGGAGGACACTGCGCCCGGCATTGATCGCCGGCAGCAGACGGCGAAACATATGCTCCGGCACGACGAGCCCGGAGAAGCCGCCGCGCAGCGTCGCCTCGTCGAGCATCTCGTTGGTGATCCGCTGCTTCTCGATCTGCTCGCGATAGGCCGCCAGCGACACCGGCGTCGGCCCCATGTAGACGTTCTGATCGAGCGCCTCCTTGGCGGCGTTGCGGCCCACCTCGGTGAGCGCGTAATGGGTCGAGAGCGCCAGATCGCTGGTGGCGCCGGTGGCCCCGATATAGCGCTGGTGGATCGAGGCCTCGATCAGCTGCTGGAGCAGGCGGCGCGGCAGCTTCATGCGGTCGGCCAGTTCCAGCACCGTCTCGCAGGCTTCGATATGCATGAATTTGAGCATCAGGTACAAGAGGTTGCGTTCGTTGATGCCGGACTCGGCGATCCCGGCCGGGATGGCCGGCGTGGCGTTGACGACCTCGGCGATCTGGTCGGCCGTGACCGCGCCCATCGCGATCAGGTTCTCGCCCAATCGCCCGCCTTCCTTGACCTGCCGCTCGATCGCCGCGTCGATGATGGCTGGGGTCGCCAGCCCCCGCGTGATCAGCATGTCGCCTAGCTGCATGACCGGTCCTATACAAGGTTGTGCGCCAACAGGGATTGCCAAACCAGGATGAATATAGTGCTAACCGCGCGCGACCGCCCGCTCGATTTCTCGGGCGCGCCCAGGGTCCGTGCCAATCGACAAGGAGGACTGTCGCGGCGCGCTCGCAACTTGGCGAGCAGCGCGCGGCATTGGACGGCCCGGGCGCAACGATGCCATATTGCGCCGGCTTTGCAGCATGACGCCGCCCGCGGCCGACAGCTAGCCCCCGCGATGATCCGCCCGAGATGATCTGACCGATGCCGCCGCGCCTCACCCCCTGCTGCACTGTCATGGCGGTCCTCTGGGCGGCTCTTTGGGCGGTCCTATGGCTGGGCTCTTGGCAGGCGCTCAGCGCCGAAGCGGCAGCATCAGGGTGGCAGGCGGTTCTGGTCGCCGGCGATGACGCCCAGCCGGTGTTCGACAACGCGGTCGATGCGCTCGCTCATTGGCTGGCCGAGCGCGGCGTGCCGATCTCTGACATTCATCGCCTGAGCGCGAGCCGGGCGCCGCGCGATTCCACCGTCGAGCCGGCTTCGGCCGAGCGGGTGTTGCAGCGGATCGCCTCGTTGCGGGCGCAACCGGGCGCCTGCCTGGTCTTCATCACCTCGCATGGCGAGCGAGAAGAAGGCATCTGGCTCGCCGACAGCGGCGAGTTTCTGCGCCCCGCCGCCCTGGCCCAGGCCTTGTCGGTCGGCTGCTCGGCGGTACCGACCGTGGTCATTCTCTCCAGCTGCTACAGCGGCGCCTTCACCGTTGGGGCGATGCGAGCGCAGAACCGCATCATCCTCTCCGCGGCGCGGGCCGACCGGCCGTCCTTCGGCTGCCAGGCCGACCGCACCTATACGGTTTTCGACGAGTGCCTGCTCGCCGCCTTGCCGCGGGCGCCGACCTGGCGGGCGGTCTATGCCGCCAGCCTTGGTTGCGTGCGCGCGCGCGAACGGCAGCTCGCCGTCCTGCCGTCGCAGCCGCAGGCCTCGTTCGGCGCCGCGGTCCGCGATCTGGCGGTGCGCTGATTTGGGCGCTGACTCGGAGTAGCCGATGCAGTTCGGCGTGCAGTTCTTCCCCGATGTGAGGCCGGAAGAGAAATCGGCGGAAGCCTATTTCTCGGAGGCGCTCGATCTCGCCGAGGAAGCCGATCGGCTGGGCTATACGCATATCCGGATCGTTGAGCATTACTTCCACTATTACGGCGGCTACAGCCCCAACCCGATCGTCTTTCTCGCGGCGGCGGCGCAGCGCACCCGGCGGGCGCGGCTGGTGACCGGCGCGGTGCTGCCGGCCTTCAACCACCCGCTGAAGCTGGCCGGCGAGATCGCCATGCTCGACGCCTTGAGCCATGGCCGGCTCGATGTCGGCTTCGCGCGGGCGTTTCTGCCGCACGAGTTCCGCCGCTTTGGCCGCTCGCCCGACGAGTCGGTGGCGCGGTTTCGCGAGGGGGTGGAGCAGGTCGACCTCCTGTTGACGCGCGAAAACGTCACCCATCGCGGCCGGTTTCACACAATCGAGAACACCACCTCGCTGCCGCGGCCGACGCAACAGAAGCGGCCGAAATTCTATGTCGCCGCGCTGACCACCCCGGATTCGTTCGAATTCGCCGGGCGCATGGGCTATTCGGTGATGGCAATCGCGTTTGTCGCCGCCAAGATGCGGCCGCTGCTCGACGCCTACCGCGCAGCCTGGAAAGAAGCCGGCCATCCCGGCGCGGGCGAGGTCATGCTCGCCTTTCACCTCTATTGCGAGCCCGACGGCGAGCGCGCCCGCGAATTCGCCGCGCCGCTCGTCGACCGCTACCTCGAGTCGCTGGCCGAGGCCGCCGGCGATTGGCTCGACGGCCGGACATCGACGGATTACCCCGGTTACGACAAGGCAATCGCCGGGTTGCGCGCGTCCAACGCGGCCGAGCAGATCGCCTCGGGGGCCGCCTGGATCGGCTCGCCCGATGAGATCGCCGCCACCATCCTTCGCCTGCAGCGCGATTTCGGCGGGTTCGAGCACGCCTCGCTGCAGGTGAATTTCAACACGATGCCGTTCGCGCCCGCGCTCGCCTCGATGCGGCTCTTCGCCCGCGAGGTGATGCCGCGCTTTGCCACGGCTTCGGGCTGAGCGGCCTCGCGAATTTGTGCTAAAACGGCTGCGAACCGATGACCGTGGTGCGGTGCATCAGCCGGCGCTCGGGCAGCGCGTAGTCGCAGATCGCCAGGTGCATGGCGCTGGCATTGTCCCACATCACCAGGTCGCCCTCCCGCCAGCGATGGCGGTAGCAGAACTCGGGCCGCACGCAATGGGCATCGAGCTCGGCGATCAGATCGAGCGCCTCGTCTTCGGGCATCCCCTCGATGCCGATGCATTCGCCGGCGGTCACGTAAAGCGCCTGCTTTCCGGTGTAGGGATGGGTGCGCACGATCGGATGGGCGATGTCCGGGGTTTCGGCCAGCTGGGCGGCGGTCAGTTTCGGGCGCGGGCTGTCGGCCACCCGGCGCCGCATCGCATAGCGGTGGATCGCCTTCAACCCATCGAGGCGCCGCTTCATCGCCTCGGGCAGCGCGTCGTAGGCGGCGACCGTGTTAGCGAAAACCGTGTCGCCGAGCGGCGCGCCGTCGCGCGTCGGCACCTCCTTGGCGTAGAGCAGCGAACAGCGGCTCGGGCATCGCCGGTACGAGGTGTCGCTGTGCCAGGTAAACCCGGCATCGGCGAGGCCGATATGCTCGCCCGCGGCGTTGCGAACATTCGAGATCAGGAGGATCTCGGGATGGCCCGGCAGCAGGTATTTTTTGACGATATGGATTTCCAGTTCGCCAAAGCGGCGGCTGAAGGCGATGTGCTGCTCGTTGGCGAGACGCTGGTCGCGAAAGAACACCACGATGTTGTCGTGGAACAGCCGCTCGATCTTGCCGAAAGTCGGTTGGTCGATCGGCCGCGACAGGTCGAACACGAGTTCCGCGCCGCAGGCGGCGTCGCATTTGCGCAGCGGGATCGCCGTTAGGATCGCCATTGGGGGGATCTCCCTGTTCGCTGGGATGTCCCCGACACCTACCAAAATCTGGGCCGAACACAAAGCGTCGTCGCGGTCGGGCGCTCCGGCAACCCGCCCCCGCCGCTACAACGCCGTTGCGGCGCCTTCCGATGGCGCCCCGTTGCGCTAGACTATGCGCTAGACTGAATACGTCGGGCCAGGAGGAGCGCAGAGCATGAACGCGGATTACATCATCATCGGCGCGGGGTCGGCGGGCTGCGTCCTGGCCAACCGGCTGACCGAAGATCCCGGCACCCGGGTATTGCTGATCGAGGCGGGCGGGCGCGACTGGAACCCGCTGATCCACATCCCGGCCGGGTTCTTCAAGATGCTCAACCATAAGACCCTGACCTGGGGGTTCACCTCCGAGCCCGATCCCGGCACCAATGGGCGCGCCATCAACTACACGCGCGGCCGGGTGATCGGCGGCTCTTCGTCGATCAACGGGCTCATCTACATCCGCGGCCAGCCCGAGGATTACGACCACTGGGCGCAGCTCGGCAATCGCGGCTGGACATGGGACGACTGTCTGCCGTATTTCCGCAAGGCCGAGCGCTGGGAGGGCGAGGGCAGCGAGGTGCGCGGCAAGGAGGGGCCGCTGTTCACCTCGAAGATCGACCGGTCGCTGATCTGCGCGGCCGCGCTCGAAGCGGGCAAAGAGATCGGGCTCGAATACCGCGAAGACGTCAACGACCTGCCGCCGGGCGCCGGCGACAGCATCGGCTGGTGCCAGCAGACGCGCGGCGGCCGGCGCCGCGCCAGCGCCGCACGCACCTATCTGCACCCGGCTTTGAAGCGCCCGAACCTGCAACTGGTAACCCATGCGCTGGTGCACCGCATCGTGTTCGAGGGCAAGCGCGCGGTCAGCGTCGAATTCTCCCGCAACGGGCCCGGAGCCAACATCGAACAGGCCGACGCCGAGCGCGAGGTGATCCTGTCGGCCGGCGCGGTCGGCTCGCCGCACATCCTGCAGCTGTCGGGCGTCGGCGACCCCGGGCATCTGGGAAAGATCGGCGTGCCGGTCGTGCACGTGCTGGCAGGCGTCGGCAAGAACATGCAGGACCATTATACCGCGCGCGTATCCTATCCCGTCGTCGGCGCCCAAACTGCCAACGAGCGCTCGCGCGGCCTGCCGCTCGCCGGCGAGGTCATGCGCTGGCTGATCACCGGCAAGGGGATGCTGAGCTACAGCCCCTCGCTCGTCGCCGCGTCGGTCAAGGTGCTGGAGGAGTCGGCGACGCCCGATGTGCAGGTCACCTTCGCCCCAGGCAGCTTCAAGGGCGGCCAGATCGGCGAACTCGAGGAAACCCCCGGCCTGAGTTGCGGCGCCTGGCAGATGCGGCCGACATCGCGCGGCTATGTCGAGGCCAAGTCGAACCGGCCCGGCGACATGCCGGCGATCAACCCGCGCTATTTGTCGGAAGAGAGCGACCGGCGCGCCATCATCGGCGGCTTGCGATTTGCCCGGCGGATGTTCGCCGCACCGGCGCTGAAGCAGTTCGTCCGGGAAGAGAGCCTGCCGGGGGGCCATCTCCAGACCGACGACGAATTGCTCGATTACGCGCGGCGCAACGGCAGCACGTGCTATCACGCCAGCTGCACCTGCCTGATGGGGCAGCATGCGATGGCGGTCGTCGATGACGAGCTGCGCGTCCACGGGCTCGACGGGCTTAGGGTCATCGACGCCTCGGTGATGCCGGCAGTGACCTCGACCAACACCAATGCGCCGACCATCATGATCGCCGAGAAGGGCGCCGCGATGATCAAGGGCGCCGCGCGGCGGAAGATGGCGGCGTAGGACCGTTACTGGACCGCGGGCCTCCGGCCCGCATGCGGCCGGGACGGCCGCGGTCCCAACACGGCGGCGCAGGAGGGCAGAGCATGCAGGCGGATTACATCATCATCGGCGCCGGGTCGGCGGGCTGCGTGCTGGCCAACCGGCTGACCGAAGATCCCGGCAACCGGGTGGTGCTGATCGAGGCGGGCGGGCGCGACTGGAACCCGCTGATACACATCCCCGCCGGCTTTATGAAGATGCTCGACCACAAGACCCTGACCTGGGGTTTCCGGGCCGAGCCCGATCCCGGCACGGCGGGGCGCGCGATCCTCTATCCGCGCGGCCGGGTGCTCGGCGGATCGAGCTCGATCAACGGCCTCATATACATTCGCGGCCAGCCCGAGGATTACGACCACTGGGCCCAGTTGGGCAATCGCGGCTGGTCGTGGGACGACTGCATGCCCTATTTCCGCATGGCCGAGCGCTGGGAGGGCGAGGAGACCGAGCTGCGCGGCAAGGGCGGGCCGCTGTTCACCGCGAAGATGGACCGGCCGGAAATCTGCGCCACCGTGATCGAGGCCGGCAAGGAGCTTGGGCTCGAATACCGCGAAGACGTCAACAGCCTGCCGCCGGGCGCCGGCGACAGCATCGGCTGGTGCCAGCAGACCCGCGGCGGCAGGCGCCGCGCCAGCACCGCGCGGACCTATCTGCGCCCCGCCTTGAAGCGCCCCAATCTGGAGCTCGTCACCAAGGCGCTGGTGCACCGCATCCTGTTCGACGGCACCCGCGCGGTCGGCGTCGAATTCTCGCGCGGTGGCCCCGGCGCCAACATCGAGCGCGCCGACGCGGCGCGCGAGGTGATCCTGTCGGCCGGCGCGGTCGGCTCGCCGCACCTGCTGCAATTGTCCGGAGTGGGCGATCCCGATCATCTCGCCAAGACC
>CAYMRQ010000167.1:0-771 GCA_964392845.1 uncultured Rhizobium sp. | reverse complement strand
CCCCTTGACGCGCGCCCTGCCGGGTGTCGGCCGGAACATGCAGGACCACTACGTCACACGCATCACCTACCCGATCCATGGCGCGCCAACCGCCAACGAGCGCGCCCACGGCCTGCCGCTCGCCGCCGAGGTTTTGCGCTGGCTGGTGAACGGCAAGGGGATGCTCAGCTACAGCGCATCCTTGGTCGCCGCCTCGGTCAAGGTGCTGGAGGAATCGGCGACCCCCGATATGCAATGCTCGTTCGCGCCCGGCAGCTTCAAGGACGGCCAAGTCGGCCAGCTCGAGGAGGAGCCCGGGCTGACCGGCGGCACGTGGCAGATGCGCCCCCTGTCGCGCGGCTATGTCGAGGCGCGCTCGCCGCGGCCAGGCGACCCGCCGGCGATCAACCCGCGCTACCTCTCCGAAGAGACCGACCGGCGCGCCGTGGTCGGCGGCCTGCGCTATGTGCGCCGGATCTTCGCGGCGCCGGCGCTGGCGCGCTTTGTCGGGCCGGAGAAGCTGCCGGGCAGGCAGGTGGAGAGTGACGACGAGCTGTTGGATTACGCCCGGCGCAACGGCAACACCGTCTACCACGCCACCTGCACCTGCATGATGGGCCCGCATCCGATGGCGGTCGTCGACAGCGAGCTGCGGGTGCATGGGCTCGAGGGGTTGCGCGTCATCGACGCCTCGGTAATGCCGGCGGTCACCTCGACCAACACCAACGCGCCGACCATCATGATCGCCGAGAAGGGCGCCGCGATGATCAAGGCGGCGGCCCGGGAGAAGAT
>CAYMRQ010000166.1:10496-10824 GCA_964392845.1 uncultured Rhizobium sp. | reverse complement strand
ACCGCGGCGATGGTCAATTCGGGCCGCTCGGCGATCTCGACCGTGGCGCGCAGGCGGTAGATCGACAACCGGCGCCGCAGATCGCCGAGCCGCGCCGCCTCGGTGTCGAGCCAGATCGCCTCGCCCGCCTCGACCATGATGAAATCGTGCAGGTATTTGCCTTGCGCCGTCAGCAGCGCGGCATAAACGGCGCGGTTCGCCGCGAGCTTCTCGACATCGTTCGACACCAGCCCCTGCAGAAAAAGCCGGCGATCCGGCCCCGACACGGCGAGAATGCCGCGGTCTTCGAGGATGAGGTCTCTGATCTCGAGCAGCGTCTTCGTGCCCG
>CAYMRQ010000166.1:391-10486 GCA_964392845.1 uncultured Rhizobium sp. | reverse complement strand
ATGCAACTCCCCAGTTCGTCATCCCCGGGCACGACCCGGGGATCCATGGATGGCCGGGTTGATCCGAGGACGGCCATGACGAGTAGGTTACAGGTGGCGGTCAGCCGCTTGCTTGGCAAGCCGGGCGGCGCGGGCTATTAAGGCGCCGAGATCGGGGATATGCACATCCTGTTCGTGACCGCCACCCGCATCGGCGATGCCGTGCTGTCGACCGGTCTCTTATCCTACGTCGTCGAGCGGTTTCCCGGCGCGCGCCTGACCATCGCCGCGGGGCCGGCCGCCGCGCCGCTGTTCGAGGGGGTCCCCGGGCTCGATCGGGTGCTGGTGCTGGAGAAGCGGCGCTGGGGGCTGCATTGGCTGGCCCTCTATGCCAGCGCCGCCGCCCGCCGTTGGGACCTCGTCGTCGATTTGCGCGGCTCGGCGCTCGCCTGGATGGTGCGCGCCGGCGAGCGCCGGGTCATGGCCAAGGGTGATGCGCGCGAGCACCGGGTGCGTCAGCTCGGCCGTCTCTTTGGCCTCGATCCGCCGCCGAGCCCGGTATTGTGGACCGCGCCCTGCCACGAACGCGCCGCTGAAGCGCTTTTGCCGCCGGGTCCGCCGGTGCTGGCGATCGGCCCGGCCGCCAACTGGCGCGGCAAGCAATGGCGCGCCGAGCGCTTCGCCGAACTGGCGCATCGGCTGACCGCCGCCGACGCACCGCTTGCCGGCGCGCGCATCGCGGTCCTGGCGGCGGCACATGAGCGCGCGCAGGCGGCGCCGTTGCTCTCGGCGCCGGCGCCGGGGGGCGTCATCGACCTCGTCGGCCGGACCGATCTGTTGACCGCGGCGGCGGTGCTGCGGCGCTGCGCCTTGTTCATCGGCAACGACACCGGGCTCATGCATATCGCCGCTGCCGCCGGCACGCCGACCCTGGGCCTGTTCGGGCCGAGCCCGGTCGAGCAATATGCCCCCTGGGGAGCGTGCACCGCCTTTGTCCAAACCACGCTGCCGCGCGAGGCGCTGGTCGGGCCGGGCTTCGACCACCGTACCACCGATACGCTGATGGATTCGCTCTCGGTCGAGATGGCCGAGGCGGCGGCCCGCCAGTTGTGGCGCCGGGCGTCAAGCGAGGCGGCCCCTTCCGTCGCGAGGGCAGGGCGGTGAGTGTCGCGGCGGCCGGCGAGCCCTCCGCTTCCCTCGCGCCGGGCGCTGCGCAACCGCGCCTTTCCGCGCTCGTCGTCGCCCGCAATGAGGAGGGCCAGCTCGCCGAATGCCTGTCGCGCCTCACCTTCGCCGACGAGCTCGTGGTTGTGCTCGATCGTTGCGAGGACCGCTCGCGCGACATCGCCCGCGCATTCACCGACCGGATCGTCGAGGGTGCCTGGGAGCGCGAAGGGCCGCGCCGCAACGCCGGGATCGCCGCCTGCCGCGGCCAGTGGATCCTCGAAGTCGACGCCGATGAGCGGGTCGGGCCCGATCTCGCCGCCGAGATCGGCGCCGTCGTGGCCAGCTCGCCGGCATCATGGCATCTGATCCCGGTCGACAATTACGTCGGCGACCGGCTGGTGCGGTGGGGCTGGGGCGCCTCGTTCGGCCGGTCGGCCTATGCGGGCCTCTTCCGCCGCGGCGCCAAGCGGTGGGGCGATCAGCGCGTCCACCCGGCGCTCGCCTTGTCCGGAGTACCAGGGCCGCCGCTCGAAGCGCGCCTCGTACACCATGTCGACCGCAACATCTCCGACATGCTGCGCCGGCTCGACCGCTACACGAATTTGCGGGCGCAGGATCTGCGCGAGAGCGGCGAGATCGGCAGCCTCGGGCATAATCTGCGGCGCATCGTATCGCGCTTCTGGAAATGCTATGTCGGCCGCCGCGGCTATCGCGAAGGCCCCTGGGGTTTCCTGATCGCGCTCTGCGCGGCCTTGTATCCGATCCTCTCTTATCTGAAGGCGCGGCTTGAGAGCGAGTGATGGCTGAGGTGGTGATGGCCGATGACGGCATCGCCTTCGACGGCAGGACGGCCGAGGCCGGACCGCTCGGCGGCGCCGAAACCGCCTTTGTCGCGCTCGCCGAGGCGCTCGCCGCGCGCGGCCACGCGGTCGAGGCGCGCAGCCATTGCCGCACGCCGCTCACGCACAACGGGGTCGGCTGGGCGCCGCTCGCGGCAGGGGCGCCGGATCCCTGCGATCTCTATATCGGCAATCGCGGCCACCGGGTGATCGGCCTGGGGCCGCGCGCCGGGCGCCGCCTGTTCTGGTTGCACAACCCGGCGCGCTACCTGAAAAGGCCGCGTATGCTGTGGCGCCTCGCCCGGTATCGCCCGACCCTCGTCGTGAGCGGGCATTATCATGCTCAGAGTGTGCCCGCGTGGGTGCCGCGCGGCGGGCTGGAGATCATCCCCTACGGCGTGCTCAAGCATTTCCGCCACGCGGCCGAGCGCGAGCCGCCGGCGCCGCGTGCGATTTTCACGTCGAACCCGTTGCGCGGGCTCGACTGGCTGCTCGATTTATGGGTCACCCGCATCGCGCCGCTTGTGCCCACTGCCGAGCTGCACATCTATGCCGGTCCCGCGGTCTACGGCGCCGGCGGCGAGTCGGCCCGGCGCATGGAGGCGGTGCTCGCGCGGGCCGATGCGCTCTACGCCGACGGCGTGCGCCGTCACGCGCCGGTCGGCCGGGCGAGGCTGGCGGAGGTGCTGGGCGAGGCGCGGGTCATGCTCTACCGCGGTGACCCTGGCGAGACCTTCTGCCTGGCCCTCGCCGAAGCGCAGGCGATGGGCCTCCCGGCGGTGGTGCAGCCGATCGGCAGTGTCGTGGAGCGGGTCATCGACGGCAAAACCGGACGCATCGCCACCGGCGACCAAGACTTTGCCGAGGCGGCGGTCGCACTGTTGCGCGACGATGATCTGTGGCGGCGCTGGCATCGGGGCGCGCTCGCGCGGCAACGCGGGTTGAGCTGGGACGAGGTCGCCGCCCGCTTCGAAGCTCTGATTCACTGAAACGCCCTTAAATAGGCGCGACCTCGCGCGTATAACCATGCGATGCGAATAGTAAACGCGATGTTCGGCCGCGGCCGCGGCGGGCTGGAACAGGTCTTCCTCGATTATTGCGAAGCGCTGGCGCTCGCCGGGCACGAGGTGCTCGCCTTGATCCACCCGCGTGCGGTGATTCGTCCGACGCTGGAACAGCGGCGGACGTACTTTCGCGCCCTCGGCAATCTCAACGCCTGGGATCCGATGGCGATGCTCCGGCTCCGCCGGTGGGTAAAGGAATGGGCGCCCGACGCCGTAATTGCCCACGGCAACCGCGCCATCAGCTTGCTCAAGGGCGCGGCGGCGCGGCCGCTGATCGGCGTGGCGGCGAACTACACGCTGAAATGCGCCGGCCTCGACGGCATTTTCTGTGCGACCGAGGATCTGGTGCGGCACTGCCGCGACCGCGGCTTTGTCGGGATCCCGATCAGTCTGATCCCCCATATGGTGGCCGCACCCCCCGAGCCGCCGCCGCGCGTATGGCGGCAGCCGCCGATTATCGGCGCAATGGGGCGTTTTGTCGCCAAGAAGGGGTTCGACGCTCTGATCGACGCATTGCAGCACCTTGCTGTGGCTGGCGTGGCCTTTCGCGCGGTCATTGCCGGCGACGGCGTGGAGGCCCAAGCACTAAAGGAGCTGGCCAGTCGCTGCGGTCTCGACGGGGTTGTCGAGTTTCCGGGTTGGCAGGACGACAAGAAGGCTTTTTTCGACCGGATCGACGTGTTCTGCCTGCCGTCGCTGCACGAGCCTTTCGGTATCGTGCTGCTGGAGGCGATGGCCCAGGCATTGCCGGTGATCGCGACGGATTGCGAGGGACCCTCGGAGATCATCCACGACGGCCATGACGGGGTCATCGTTCCCAGGGGCGATCCCAGCGCCCTCGCGGAAGCGATCGCAGCGGTGTTCAGTAACCTGCAAGCGGCGCAGGAGATCGGGCTGAACGGCTACCGAAGGGTTCGTGAGGCTTACAACTTGCCGCTGTTGAGCAGCAGGATTGATGAGGCCGTGCGCGCAATCGCGGTGAGTTGTACGCGGCATCTTGCCGGGCAGGAATGAAGCGCATCCTGGTCATCCGCTACGGCGCCTTTGGTGACATCGTGATGATGATGGGCGCGTTCCGCGCAATTCGCGCCCACCACCCGACCGACCGCATCACGGCACTGACCACACCGCCTTTCAGCGAGCTGCTGCGGGCGAGCGGCTATTTTGACGATGTCGCAATCGACATACGGGCCCGGCCGTGGCGGATCGCGAGCTGGCTGCACCTGGTACGGGACTTACGCGGCGAGAGCTTCGACCGGGTCTACGATTTGCAGCGCAACGGCCGCACCGGCATCCTGTTCCAGCTGCTGACAGTCCGGCGGCAGATCGAATGGTCGGGGATTGTGCGTGGCGGGTCGCATTTCGTCCCTGACGACCCCAATGACGGCCGCCATATCTCCGCAAAGCTCGAGGAACAGCTTGCGTTTGCCGGCATCGCCGAAATGCTGCCGCTTGATCTTGGCTGGCTAACCGGCGATTGCCGCCGCTTCGGCTTGCCCCAGCTTTATGCTTTGCTCGCTTCCGGTGGGGCGCCGCAGCGCCCGAAGAAGCGTGCCTCGGCGGCGTGCTTTGCCGGGCTGGCGTCCCATCTGCTCAGCCGCGGCATCGCCCCGGTGCTGCTCGGCACGAAGAGCGAGCGTCAGCAGATCGACGCCATCCGCGCGCGTTGCCCCGGCGCCATCGACCTCTGCGATCGAACCAGCTTCGGGGATATCGCCGAGCTGGCGCGCGGCGCGGTCGGCGCGGTCGGCAACGATACGGGGTTGATGCACCTGACCGCCGCGGTGGGTTGCGCGTCGCTGGTGCTGTTCTCGTCAGCGTCGGACCCACGCCTGGTCAGCCCGCGCGCCCGATGTGTACGGGTGGTGCAGCGCGACAAGCTCGCCGATTTGACGGCTGACGAAGCGATCGCGGCGTGGGAGGCGATGCTCAGTTGACCGGCCCCCGGAGCCGACCCAGAACCAGTGCCAGGAAGGCCGAAAACCACAGTATCCCTTGCCAGGTTTCGTTCCAGATCCCGAACGCATCGGAGGCGGTGGCGAGCCCGACCGTCATGCCGGCGGCGCATCCCGCCCGGTAAAGCCGCGGCCAGGGGGCGCGGCCAAGCGCCAGAAACAAATAGCCGATCAACAGGGCAAACAGGATGGCGCCGGGTAGGCCCAGCTCCAGCCAGAGCTGCAGTGAGGCGTTGTGCGGGTGGAGCGGCAGCCATGGCGGCAGGGTGGGGCCGATCAGATCGGAGCCGCCGGGTATCGCCCGCGACGAGTCGAGCCCCCAGCCGATCAGCGGATGCTCGGCGATGCGGTCGCCGACAAACGACCAGATCATCAGCCGGTGCCACAACGAAAACTTGAGTCCGTCCACCGCCTGGAGAAGCCACTGGAACTGCGCGAGCTTGGCGAAGGTCAGCGGCGCGGTCAGCACCACCAGCACAGCGACCGAAGCGGCGATACGCGGCATCGCCTGCTGCCCGGCATAAAACAGCGCGCCGACGATAACGGCGATTGGGATCGCGCCCTTGGCGGTGGAACTGGGGAGGATGACGATCGTCGCGAGCGCTATGGCAACAATCACTAACATGCCGATCCGCCGCGCTCCCCGAACGTCGACGGTGGCGAGCGGGGCCACCAGGATCGCCAATGCTGAGGCGGCGAAAGCCATCCGGGTCGCGTGGAAAGGGCGGGTGAAGGCGAGGCCGCTCAGGGCTCCGCCGGTCGCGAGCTCGATCATTGCCAGGGCGCCGCCGGCGCCAATGCCAGTCGCCAGGAGCAGCAGGACACGCTGCGGACTGATCAGCGGCGCCGCGGCAACCAGGCACAGCCCGGCGGCAAAGAGCCCGGCAAGCCGCAGGGCGATGATGATGCTGTGCTTCGGATCGATCGCCCAAAGCGTCGATACTGCTCCAAGGACGAGCACCGCGCTGACGAGGAGCGCAAAGGTCCGCACGCTGGAGATCGGCGGCGATCCGCGCGACCAGATGAGGCTCGCCGCCGCCAGACCCGCGATCGCGATCACGATCGGAATGCCGCGCGGCGCCAGGATCAGCACCGGGATGAACACGAAGGCGGCGAGCTCGATCGTCCCCTCTTGCCAGCGCGCCGCAACTGTCGGGCCGAGGACCATCATGCAGATTGGTGAGTTAGGGTCAGGCGCCGCAGCGTCGGCGCAGGTTCTCGCCGGCGCGAAACGGGGCGAGCACACTCACGCTCTAGCCAATCCGCGCCACGCCGGTAAAGGAGGGGCGCCCCGTCGTCACCCTGCCGGCGGTTTCGTCGCCTGCATCGAGGGGAGCTGCTCGACCTCGCTGTACCAGGCGGCGAGCTTCGGATGTCGCCCGCGCCAGCCATCATCGGGAAAGCGGAAATCGAGATAGCCGAACATGCAGCCGATCGTGACGTGCCCGATCGTGCGCGGACCGGACAAATCCTCGCGCTCGACCGCGGCGAGGCCCTGATGCGCCTTCTTCATCTGGCCGTCGGTCCAGCCGCTCCAGCGCCTGTCCTCGGGGCGGGTGGTCTCGTACCGGGTGAGGATCAGCGCGTCGAGAATGCCGTCGCCGAGCGCCTGCTGGCGCAACGCCGCCCAGCGCGCCGGTCCGGCCACCGGAAAGAATTTCCGGCCGGTCGCCAGGCTGTCGAGGTACTCGCAGATAACCGGCGAATCGAACAGCACCTGCCCGTCATCGGTCAGGAGGCTCGGCACCTTCATCAGCGGGTTTTCGGCGGCGAGGTTCTGGTTGGCCTGAACCGGGTTGACCGTCGTCGGCACCAGCTCGATACGGCCGAGGAGGCCTTGCTCGTGCGCGACCACCATGACCTTGCGCACGAAGGGGGACGCGGCGGCGTGGCGGAGTTTCATCACGACAAATCCTCTTCCAATGATGGGTTTCGCTGTCGCTCAACCCATCCTACGGCGCTATGTAGGATGGGTTGAGCGCAGCGAAACCCACCGAATGAGAGGCTATTTCAGCGTGCGGTCCCACATCGCGAACATCTTGTCCCAGGTTTCCTCGGCGGCCAGCGTGTTGTAGATCGCCCGCTCGGGGAAGGCGAAGCCGTGCTCGGTGCCGGGAAACATCTTCAGCTCGTGCTTGATGTCGTGCTTGTCGAGCAGCTTCTTGAGGTCGCCCGGGATGTGCGGCGGCACGGCGCGGTCGGTCTCGGCGAAGGCGTAATAGAGTTCGCCCTTGATCCGGTCGAGGAACAGGTGCGGCGAATCCTCCTTGTCGGTGATGATGCCGACGCCATAGAGCGAGGCGGCCGAGGCGATGCGGTGCGGGTAGAACGCCGCGGCGTTGGTGATGTGCATGCCGCTCATGCAATAGCCGACGCAGCCGAGCGGGCCGGGCTTCGCCTTGTCCTGTGCGTCGAGCCAGCCAATGAGGCCGCCGGTGTCGTCCATCACCTTGGCGTTGGTCAGGCTGCTCATCGCGGCCAGGATGCAGGGCATCATCGAATCGTCGCGCCGCGCCACATCGAAGCGCAGATGCCCGAGCCGGTAGTACATGTCGGGCAACAGGCAGAAATAGCCGGCCCTCGCGATGCGCCGCGCCATGTTGCGCAGCTCTTCGCGGATCCCCGGCGCGTCCATGTAGAAGATGATGCCCGGGTACTGGCCCGGCCCCTCAGGACAGACGGCGAAAGTCGGCATCCTGCCGTATTTGGTCGTGACGATGACGTCCTGTTCGAGCATCGCTTGGGTCCTCCGATCAGGCGACATGGCAGCGCCGCAGCCTCGCGCGATTGCCGCCTGATGTCACGCGGGTTTTGCCGGTTTTGGGGCCGGGATCAGCTTCCGCGAAACACCGGCGCGCGCTTCTCGCCCCAGGCCCGCAATGCTTCGGCATGGTCCTGCGAGGCGGCGCACCGGGCGCGCGCGGCGGCCAATTCCGTGCGGTCGAGCCGGCCGCCGGCGATCTCGTTGATCGCGCGCTTCAGCCCGGCCAGCGCGAGCGGCGCGTTGGCGGCGAGCGTCGCGGCCAGGGCATCGACCCGCGTCATCAGCTCGGCCGCGGGAACAGATTGGTCGAGATAGCCGATGCGCAGCATTTCCTGCGTGTCGATCGGCTGCGCGGTCAGGAACAGCTGCTTCGCCGCGGCAACGCCGAGCCGGGCGACATAGCGCTCGATACCGCTCGGGTAATAGACGATGCCGAGCCGGGCCGCCGGCATCAACATCCGCATGCCGTCGACCCCGATGCGGAAATCGCAGGCCAGAGCGAGGTCGGTCGAGCCGCCATAGACGCTGCCGTTGAGCGCGGCGATCGTCGGCACGCGCAACGCCTCGATCTGGTCGACGGTGCGCTCGAAAGCGTCGCTGCCCGGTTCGTCAGCGTTTCCGGCGCCGTCTTGTCCCGTGGGGCGTTGCGCGGCGTGGCGCTCGACCAGCGCGCCGATGTGATAGCCCGAGCTGAAGCTCCTGCCGGTCCCGGTCAGTACCAGCACGCGGACCCCTGGGTCCTCGTCGATCCGGGTCAGGGTTTCGCCCAGCGCGGCCAGATCGTCGGGCTCGATCCGGTTGTGCTGGCGCGGACGGTTGAGGCGGATCGTGGCGCGACCCTCGGCGATCGTGACGATCGGCGCGGTCGACTGGTCTTCCATGCTGGTTGCGCTGGCCATTTTCCCTCGGTTTCCCTGCTCAGACGCCTGGCGGCTTGGTGACCTGGAAGCTCTGCCGCTCCGCCATGCGCCCGATCCACGCTCGCAAATTCGGGTGCTCGGCGATCGGCGCCTCGCCTTCGGGGACCCGGCCGAAATAATAGAGGATCGGGATCACCATCAGATCGGCGAGGCTGATCCGCTCGCCGGCGAGGAAGGGCTGTTCGCCCATCAGCCGCGCGAGCTCTGCGAGGCAAAGCCGGGCCCGCGGCAACGACGCGGCAACCGCCGCCTCGTCGACCGGCAGCCCGAGGCGCGGCGCGAGCATGCGGTTGAACAGAATGCCGGCGGCGATCGACGGCCAGGCATAGGCATCGACGATGCCGATGATCTGGTTCATCCGAGCGAACTGGTGCAGATCGGTCGGCTGCAACGGCGACACTGGAAAGCCTTCGTCGATATAGCGCAGGATCGCCTGCGTCTCGTAGAGCGCGAAGCCGTCATGCTCAAAGGCCGGCACCTTGGCGAATGGGTGGCGCGACAAATGCGGCTCCGCGCGATGCTCGCCGAAGGCGACCTCGACAAGCTCGTGAGCGACCCCTTTTTCGGCGAGCGCGAGGCGGGTGCTCCACACGTAGGTGCTGCCCGCCGGGCCATAGACGATCGGCCGCGCCATGTCTGGGTTCCCTTATCGGTTGCTCGGCAAAGAATAGCGGCGCGAGATTGCGGCGTCGCCGCGCTCCTCACAATGCCAGACTTGGTGGTCATTGCGAGGAGGGGGCGAGGCAATCTCGCGCGGCTGCCGAAAAAATCAGGCCTCCATCCGGGCGGAGGGAGAGCTGATCGGGTGCGGCGAGCCGGCTCAGCTCGCGACGCGCCACTGGCCCTTGGCGTCCCGGCAGGCGATGCCAAGCGCGCCGTTCGCCGCCCGGTACTCGCGGCAGGTCTGTCCCTTGGCGTTCTTGAAGGCCGGCCGGTCGGTATAGGTGATCGCCGCGCTATCCGGTGCCGCGGCAGCGGGGGCGCCAGCGGCCGGCGGTGGATAGTAGGCCGGCTCCGGCGGCGGATAGTAGGCGGGTGGCGGCGGGTAATAGGGATAATAGGCCGGCGGCGGATAATAGGGATAAGGCGCGTAGTAGCCCGGGAACGGAGCGCCGATCCCGACAAACACGCGCGCCGCGGCGGGCGCCGGTGCGGCGGCCCAGGCGCCGATACCGAGCGCGATGGCAAGACCGGCGATGCCGAGGCGCGACATCCGCGGGGTTCCTGTCAGCCTATGCATGCTCAACCTCAAAGCCGATCGGTGGCCAACGCATCGGAAGATAGGGGGCGAGTATAGGCGGCCATCCCCGTCGGCACTAGCGGAACCAAACGCCATCGCTTCGGACCCCGTTGGGTCGCATGGATCGGAAATTGCCGCCCCGGGCCGCGCCGGGATGCCCTCAATTC
>CAYMRQ010000166.1:0-381 GCA_964392845.1 uncultured Rhizobium sp. | reverse complement strand
CCAGAGCGGTTGCAGCCCATGGCTCGAACGGCTAAGACCCTGGCAGGCTTTCAACCGAGGAGATTTGCCGTGGCGCGCGGAGACGAGCAGCATCGCAATCCGAAATCCGATATCGAGATCGCGCAGGCGGCGGCGATGCGGCCGATCGGCCAGGTCGCTTCCGAGGCGCTCGGCATTCCCGACGAGGCGTTATCGCCGTATGGCCGCTACAAGGCGAAGATCTCGCTCGATTACATCCGTTCGCTGGCGGACCGGCCGCAGGGAAGGCTGATCCTGGTCACCGCGATCACCCCGACCCCGGCCGGCGAAGGCAAGACCACGACGACGGTCGGTCTCGGCGACGCGCTCAACCGCATCGGCAAGAAGGCGATCCTGTGCCTG
>CAYMRQ010000165.1:0-10842 GCA_964392845.1 uncultured Rhizobium sp. | reverse complement strand
GCCGACCTGCCGGTCCAGCAGCCGACCCGGTTCGAGCTGGTGATCAACCTCAAGACCGCGAAGGCGCTCGGCCTGACCGTGCCGCAAGCCCTCCTCGCCCGCGCCGACGAGGTGATCGAGTAACGCACTCGGCTACCTCCCGTTTTCGCCGCGATCCTTTATAATCGGAGCCGCCTTTGTCGTCATGCCCGCGAAGGCGGGCATCCAGGAGCCGGCGATGGTTCTCGCAACCCTGGATTCCCGCTTGCGCGGGAATGACATGGAGGTAGCGGCGGCAAATGCGGGAAGCCTGGGATGCCGGAAGCCTCGGTCGAGCGCGAGCGGATGGAATACGACGTCGTCGTGGTCGGGGCCGGGCCTGCCGGTCTGGCCGCGGCGATCCGTCTGAAGCAGCTCGCCGCGGCGGCGGGCAGCGAACTCGGCGTTTGCGTCATCGAAAAGGGCTCCGAGGTCGGCGCCCATATCCTGTCGGGCGCCGTATTCGAGCCGCGCGCGCTAAACGAGCTGATCCCGGATTGGCGGACACGCGGCGCGCCGCTCAACACGCCGGCAACCGAAGACCGCTTTCTGTACCTGACCAGGCACCGCGCGCTGCGCCTGCCGACCCCGCCGCAGATGCACAACCGTGGCAACTACATCATCAGCCTCGGCAATCTCTGCCGCTGGCTGGCGACCCAGGCCGAGGAACTCGGCGTAGAGATCTATCCGGGGTTTGCCGCCGCCGAGGTGCTCTACGACGATGCCGGCCGGGTGCGCGGCGTCGCCACCGGCGATATGGGTGTGGGCAAGAGCGGCGAGCCGACCGAGCGCTACACCCCGGGCGTCGAGCTGATTGCCCGGGAGACCCTCTTCGCCGAGGGCTGCCGCGGCTCGCTGACCAAGACCCTGATCGAGCGCTTCCGCCTGCGCGAGGGCTGCGACCCGCAGACTTACGCGATCGGCGTCAAGGAGTTGTGGGAGGTCGATGCCGAACGCCACCAGCCCGGCCTCGTCGTTCACACCGTCGGCTGGCCGATGGACAACGCGACCTATGGCGGCTCCTTCCTCTACCATCTCGAAGACCGCCAGGTCGCGGTCGGCTTCGTCATCGGGCTCGATTACCAGAACCCGTTTCTGAACCCGTTCGAGGAGTTTCAGCGCTTCAAGACCCATCCGGCGATTCGCGGCTTTTTCGCGGGCGGGCGGCGCATCGCCTATGGCGCGCGGGCGCTCAACGAGGGCGGCCTCCAGTCGATCCCGCTTCTCGATTTTCCCGGCGGGGCGCTCGTCGGTTGCGCCGCCGGCTTTGTCAACGTGCCGAAGATCAAGGGCAGCCATACCGCGATGAAATCCGGCATGGTGGCGGCCGAGACGGTCTTCGCCCGGCTGGCCGGCGATAGCAGCGCCGCGGTGCGCGACGCGCTGCAGCGCAGCTGGATCTGGGACGAGCTGTATCGGGTGCGCAACATCCGCCCGAGCTTTCGCCTGGGGTTGTGGGGCGGGATCGCCTATTCGGCCTTCGACACCTATGTGCTGCGCGGCCGCGCGCCGTGGACCTTGCACCATCATCCCGACCATACGCAGCTGATCCCGGCGAGCCAGGCGGCGCGGATCGACTATCCCAGGCCCGACGGCAAGATCAGCTTCGACCGGCTGTCTTCGGTGTTCATCTCGAACACCAACCACGAGGAGGACCAGCCGCCGCACTTGCAGCTGCGCGACCCGGCCAAGGCGATCAGGGTCAATTATCGGCTCTACGACTCGCCGGAGCAGCGCTATTGTCCGGCCGGCGTGTACGAGATCGTCGACGACGCCGGAACCGGCGAGAAGCGGCTGCAGATCAACGCGCAGAATTGCGTCCATTGCAAAACCTGCGACATCAAGGACCCGGAGCAAAACATCGATTGGGTGGTGCCGGAGGGCGGCGGCGGTCCCAATTACCCGAACATGTAAACCGATATTGCGTCAGGGAAGTGGGGTGCGGATCGTAGCGATGACAGATTTGGTAAAGACTGAGTTGTCCGGGAAGAGCGGGCGGGGGATGTTGCCGATCCTCCTTGCCGCCTGCCTCGGCATCGCACCGGCGATGGCCGCGTCGCCCCCATCATCGCCCCCGTCATCGCCGTCTGGGGCGACGCAAAGCCCGCCATCCGCCGGCCCCGAACACCTCTTCGGCGAATACCTCGCCGGCCGGCATGCCCAGCAATTGCGCGATTTCAGCGCGGCGGCGAAAAGCTACGAGAAGGTGATCGCGGCCGATCCCGATGCGCCCGAGCTGATCAGCCGAACCTTCCTGATGGAAGTCAGCGTCGGGCATTTCGATCGGGCCCTCGCGCTGGCGCAGAAGGAGCTGAAGCTCGATCCCGGCGATGCCCTTGCCGAGCTCGTCCTGGTGGTCGACCGGCTCAAGGCCGGCGATACGGCCGGCGCGCTGAAACACGCCGCGTTGCTCCCCTCGGACGGCGTGCACCGCTTCATCGGGCCCTTCGCGCTCGCCTGGATGCGGAAGGCCGCGGGCGACCTCGCCGGCGCCGATAGCGCGCTGCAGGGTCTCGATAAATTCAACGGCTTTCAGCCATTGAAGGCGTTTCAGCTGGGTCTGCTCTACGATCACGCCGGCAAGCCGGACAAGGCACAGCAGTATTTCGAAAAGGCGCTCGGCGCGAGCGAACAACTCAATTGGCGGCTGACCGAGGCGATCGCCAATTTCGACGAACGCCACGGCCGCAGCGCCGAGGCAAAAGCCCTTTACCAGCGCTTCGTCCAGCAGAACACCGGCAGCGATCTGGCCTGGTCGGTGGCCGCGGCGCGGCCTCCCGGCCCGCCCCAGCCGATTATCCGCTCGCCCGCCGACGGCCTCGCCGAGGCGCTGTTCGATCTGGCGAGCGTACTGAACCACGCCGAGACGATCGACCTTTCGCTAATCTACGCTCGCTTCGCCCTCGCCCTGCGGCCGCAATTCCCGCTGGCCCAGCTGCTGCTCGCGGATATCCTCAGCGCCCAGAACAAGCCCGAGCAAAGCCTTGCCGTGCTCGCCGAGCTTCCGCCCGGCTCGGCCTACTACTGGTCGGCGCGGCTGCGCAGCGCGGTCAATCTCGACACCCTCGAGCGCGGCGATGAAGCGATTGCCCAGCTCAAGGGGATGGCGACGGAAAACTCCCGGCTGATCGGGGCGCAGGTAGCGCTCGGCGACCTGTTGCGCAGCAAGAAACGGTATGGCGAAGCGGTGGCGGCTTATGACGAGGCGATCCGCCGCGCCGCCGCAGCGGGCCTGCCCGAGCGCTGGACGCTGTTTTACGACCGCGGCGTCGCGCTCGAACGGTCCGGCCAGTGGAATCGCGCCGAAGGCGATCTTTTGCACGCGCTCGAGATGAAGCCCGGTCAGCCGCTGGTGCTCAATTATCTGGGCTATTCCTGGATCGATCGCGGCGAGAACCTCGAGCGCGGCCTCAAGATGGTCGAGAAGGCGGTCGAGCTGCGGCCTGAGGACGGCTACATCGTCGACAGCCTGGGGTGGGCGCATTACCGGATGGGGGATTATGCCGGGGCGGTGCAGTACCTCGAAAAGGCGACCGAGCTGGTGCCGGAGGACCCGACGATCAACGACCATCTGGGCGACGCTTATTGGCAGACCGGCCGGCTCGTCGAGGCACGCTATCAGTGGCGCCGCGCCCTGCAGTTCGGGCCGCAGGAGAACGAGGTCAAACCGATCGAGGCAAAGCTCGAGCGCGGCCTCGACCTTCCCGCCGCACCGCCGCGCGGCGGCTGAGCCGGGCGGCAAGCTGGATCCGCGGGACGATCGGGCGGGCGTGCCGGGGGGCGCGCCGGGGGACTTGCCAGGGGACATGACCGTCAGCGCTTTTGCGCCGGCTAAGATCAACCTTTACCTGCATGTCGTCGGGCGGCGGGCCGATGGCTATCATCTGCTCGACAGCCTTGTCGCGTTCGTCGATATCGGCGATTGCGTGACCGCCGCACCGGCACAAAGCCTGTCGCTGGCGATCGGCGGGCCCGAGGCGGGCGCCATCGCCGCGCTCGGCGAGGATAATCTGGTGATGCGCGCCGCTCGGCTGCTCGCCGCGGCGAGCGGACCGAAAGCGCCGGGCGCGACGCGTTTCGGTGCCGCGCTGTATCTCGACAAGGTGCTGCCGGCCGCTTCCGGGATCGGCGGCGGGTCGAGCGACGCGGCAGCGACGCTGCGCGCCCTCGACCTGATGTGGCATCGCCCGCTCGATCCCGATGCCCTGGGGGCGCTCGCCCTGAAGCTCGGCGCGGATACCCCGGCCTGTCTCGCCGCCCGGCCGGTCTGGGTCGGCGGCGTCGGCGAGCGGATCGAGGATGCCGCGGGATTGCCGCCGGCCGGCATCGTCCTCGCCAACCCGCGCCGGACGCTGCCGACGGCTGATGTCTTTGCCGCCCGGCGCGGCGGTTTCTCGGCCACCGGCCGCTTCGATCCGATGCCGCTTCATGCCGCCGGGCTGGCCGCGGTCTTGCGAGAGCGCCGCAACGATCTGACCGAGGCGGCGCTGACGCTCTTCCCCGACATCGCGCCGGTGCTGGAGCGTCTGGCCCGGTTGCCGGGAGCGCTGCTCGCCCGCATGAGCGGCAGCGGCGCGACCTGTTTTGCCCTGTTTACCGATCGTGCCGCCGCCCTCGCCGCTGGAGCCCTCATCGCGCGCGCCGAGCCCGCCTGGTGGTCGGCCGCCGGCGCCCTGATGACCGCCCGGCCGCCGGTCGAGGCGCTCGCCCCTTGAGGGGCTCATCGACATAGGTTACCTGTCTCCCGGCACCGCCATAGTGGGGCGTAGCCAAGTGGTAAGGCAGCGGATTTTGATTCCGCCATCCCCAGGTTCGAATCCTGGCGCCCCAGCCAGCTTTTGCAGGCGATGACATCATCGGAAGGCTGATCGGGCAGCCCGCGCGTCAGTCGCAATGCGCTGTGCGGTCGCCGAGGCCTTCGGCGAGCAGCGTGACGGCAAGGGTGTTGAGGCTGACCCCTTCGCGCCTGGCGCGCTCGGCAAGCTTGCGATGGAGCGGTTTCGGTGCGCGAAGCTGCCATTTCCCGCTGTAGTTTTCGGCTGGCTCGACCGAGGGCGGCGGGATCGGCCGGCCCGCCTCCTTCATGGCCGCGATCCAGCAGCGTTTTGCGTCCTCGCCGTTGGCGATGGCTCCCTCGATCGTCTCGCCGTCCGACATGCATCCCGGTAAGTCAGGAAACTCGATCAGGTAGCCGCCGCCCTCATCCCCGGCCAGCGGCCTGACAGTGAAGCGATATTCGATCTCACTCATGGCTTGCCTCGCACCGCCTCGACTGAAGCGGGTGGGGTTCACTCGGCCGCGCCGGCCACCGGCGCGGCGTGCCGCCGCAACAGGCCGACCATCTCGTCGGTCGAGCGCACATCGGCGAACATGACCAGCAATATCGCGAGGGTTGCATTGTGCTCCTCGTCGGTGCGGCAGGCATTCGCGTCGGAGACGAAGAAGACCTTGTAATTGAGCATCATCGCGTCGCGCGCCGTCGACTCGCAGCAGACATTGGTCGCGGTGCCGACGATGATCAGCGTGTCGATGCCGCGGGCGCGCAACATCGCGTCGAGGTCGGACGCTCCCTGGACAAAGGCGCTGAACCGGGTCTTGCGCACCGTGAGGTCGCCCGGCCGGACCTCGAGGCTCGGATAAAGGGCGTGCCCGAAATCCCCCGGCGTGAAGGCGCGCCGCATGCGCGGTCCCCACTCGGCATCGGCGAAATTGCCGAGCCAGACCGACCATGATGCCTCGCTCTCCGGGGTGATCGTATTCTGGATCCACACCACCGTGCCGCCGGCGGCGCGGGTCGCGCCGGCGAGGCGGTTGACGTTGGGCACGATCTCGCGCGCGTTTGGCGTCTCGGCCGGCTGACCCGGCGCCATGAAGCCGTTCTGCAGATCGACGACGAGGAGCGCGGTGCGGGCCGGATCGAGGCCATCGAAGGGATTGAGCCGGCCGCGGCGCGCGAGTGCCCGTTCGGTGGCATAGGGGGGTATCGCGATCTTGTGCATGGCCTCACCTCTCGCGTCGCTCAAAGGTCTCTGGGTCCGCCGGAATATAGCACCGTCAAGCCGGAATCGGCGCCTCCGGATGGAGGAGCCCGGCCTGGCGCAGATCCTGCCACAAGGCCGCCGGTATCGGATGCCGCAAGAGGCCGAGATTGGCGTGGAACTCGTCGGCATTGCGCGGGCCGGGGATGATCGCCGCGACCGCCGGGTGGGCCAGCGGGAACTGCAATGCCGCCGCCGCCAGGGGGACGCCGTGGCGCTCGCAAACCGCGCGGATCGCGTTCGCCCGGGCGACGATCTCCGGCGGCGCGCTCCGGTAGTTCCAGGTGTCGCGGCCGGCCAGAATGCCGGAATTGAGCGGGCCGCCGACGACGATCGAGGTGCCCGCCTTCAGGCACTTGGGTAGCAGATCGTCGAGCGGCCCCTGTTCGAGCAAGGTGTAGCGGCCGGCCAACAGGAAGGCGTCCCACTCGCCCCATTCGAGAGCCTCAAGCAGCACCTCGCGCTCGTTGACCCCGATGCCGATCGCCCGCACCGCCCCGGAACGGCGCAGCTCGTCGAGGGCAGGGTAGCCGCTCTCGCGCAGGGTGCGCATCAGCGCCGGATGCGCCTCGCTGCCGTGCTGGTAGGTGCCGATGTCGTGGACATAGAGGATGTCGATCCGCGCCAGCCCGAGCCGCTGCAGGCTGTCCTCGACGGACCGGAGGATGCCATCGCGCGAGTAGTCGTAAACCGGATCGAACGGCATCACATGGCGCGGCGCGGCGCCGTCTTGCGCCGCATGCGGCCGCAGCAGCCGGCCGACCTTGGTCGACAGCACCCATTGATCGCGCGGCTCGGCGCGCAGCGCATCGCCGACGGCGCGCTCGGCCTGGCCGAAGCCGTAATAGGGGGCGGCGTCGACATAGCGCACGCCGGCCGCCCAGGCGGCGCGGACGATGGCCTCGGCTTCCTTGCGGGTCACCGCGATGCGGCTGCCGCCGAGGGTGGCGCAGCCCAGACCGAGCGCGGTGACTTCGAGCGCGGTATGGCCAATCCGACGCTTTGGGAAATCCGCCATCGGCTGTCTCCGCCTAGCTGCCGCTGAGGCTGTACACAGCAGCACCCTGCGCCGCAACCCGGCTGCGCCGCAGCAACTTCCCCTCCACGCGCATTGCCTGTTCAAGCTTGGTATCTATCTCGGCGAGATCTGGCTCCTCTCCGACCTCGCCGACTGGCTGCGCGCCCATGGCCGCTCGCGTTGCCTCCTGACCGCCCCGCCTCTGCGCCTCCCCGGCGCCGTCGGCTCGCCGGCCCACGCCGTGGCGAGGGTGTAGCGCAAAGCTTGGATCTACGTGTTGAGACTGAAGGAAGATAAGGGCCGGTAGGGAAGAACTAGAGACCCAGAAATGGCGTGCCACTTCAATGCAGTTACACCTATCCCCTGTGAATGCTCGTCAAGTCGAATGATGTAAGTCAGGCGTCTCAGTGGTTCCCTATCGCTTGCGAGCCAACCAGCCAGAACCCGGCTTTTCCAGGACAGGTTTCTCGGCAGGGGTGTCGCAATTCCTTTGGCAGAGTTGCGCCCCTGCGCGGCCATTCCTGTGCCAATCTCGCAGAGAGCACCGGCGCCAAGATCGACGATAGCGGCCAAGTCTTCTAGAGCTATCGTCCCATCATCCAAACGCGTGGTCCCGCACCGGAGGTGACCCATGTCGTGGGCAAGCGAGTGTGCGGAAATCTGGCCGAGGAGATCCGTGAGGCGCGCGAGCTGTTGCAAATTGGCGGCGACGTCGTCCTCATCGATGATCCAAAGGACATCTTGCGCAGGTGTGGACAGGCCCGACAGTAGAAATCCGCTGAAATGGAGGATGCGGAGTAGCTGCTCCTGTACGGCGGGCTTCCAAAGGTCAAGCAGCGCTCTTTCTTCCGGGGTTGATTGTTCGAACATCGAGCCACCGTGCTTGGAAACCGCAAAGAGGACTAACCAGCCGTTAATAGAGTCCGCGAGATGTAGAAATGGAACCAAGGCACGGCGTCGAATATTGTCGTTCATGTTCTTAAAGGACATTCGTCTCCGATTGAGGGGGGTTTGACGGAAGCGGCGCTGCCCTGCTAGCCAAATAGCGTTTTTCTCGAGATCAAAAATCAGGAAAGCATATGTTTCATAATGTTGCCCCCTGTGATGCCTACCGAAATCAGACACCACCACAAGGGTACTACCCGGGTGCTTCACGTTCGGGAAGCTCCCGGAGTTTCTATTTAGCTCGCCGTCAAATATTGGTCCAAGGAGCTTGCCGATGCCAACCTGTGAGAACAAATGCCGGGTCTCATGCGACAAACAATTATTGTAGTTTAGCACTCTCGCAGCGGGTTGTCTTCGTTAGCTTCAGTGGTTTGCGATGAGAGGCCTCCTCGGCATCGCCGTCATCCTGCTGATCGCCTGGGGATTGAGCGAGGACCGGTTTCGCGTGCCGTGGCGGGTCGTCGCCGCCGGCGTCTTATTGCAATTCGGCCTCGCCCTGCTCTTTCTCAAATTCCCGCCGGCTGCGGCGCTGTTCCTGCTGCTGAACCGCGGGGTCGACGCGTTGCAGAAGGCGACCGATGCCGGCACCGGCTTTGTTTTCGGCTATCTCGGCGGCGGCGAATTGCCGTTTGCCGAAACCCGGCCCGGCGGGAGCTTCATTTTTGCCTTCCGCGCGCTTCCATTGGTGCTGGTGATCAGCGCGCTCGCCACGCTCTTGTTCTACTGGGGCGTCTTGCAGCGCATCGTGCAGGGCTTCGCCTGGGTATTGCGCCGCTCGGTCGGAGTTGGCGGACCGCTCGGTCTCGGCGCCGCGGTGCATATCTTTGTCGGCTTTATCGAGGCGCCGCTGTTGATCCGCCCCTATCTGACGCGGCTCGAACGCGGCGAATTGTTCGCGCTGATGAGCACCGGCATGGCCGGGATTGCCGGCACGGTGATGGTGATCTATGCCGCGCTGCTCGGCCCGGTCATCCCCGACGCGCTCGGCAACATCCTGATCGCCGCGGTGATCAGCACCCCCGCCGCGCTCGCCATCGCCGCGCTGATGGTGCCGTTCCGCCCCGATCCGTCGCCGATGGGGCAGCTGGTGATGGCCGACCCGCCGGTCAGCGCGATGGATGCGATCGCCAAGGGCACCAGCGACGGCATCGTCTTTCTCGCCCAGATCATCGCGATGCTGGTGGTGCTGGTGGCCCTCGTCAGCCTCGCCAACAGCGCGCTCGGGCTGCTGCCGGATCTGGCCGGCGAGAAGGTGACGTTGCAGCGCCTCTTCGCCTATGCCTTCCGGCCGGTGATGTGGCTGATCGGCATCCCCGGCCCGGAAACCGCGACCGCCGCTTCGCTGATGGGCACCAAGACCGTGCTCAACGAGTTCATCGCCTATGTCGATTTCGCCAATCTGCCGGCCGAGGCGCTGAGCCCGCGCTCGCGCCTGATCATGACCTATGCGCTGTGCGGCTTTGCCAATTTCGGCAGCCTCGGCATCCTCATTGGCGGGATGGGGGCGATGGTGCCCGAGCGCCGGGCGGAGATCGTCGCGCTCGGGCTGCGCTCGATCCTGTCGGGCACCCTCGCCACCTGCATGAGCGGCGCGGTGGTGGGCTTGCTGCTGTGACCCTCACCCCATCGGCACGACGAGTGCGGCGGCTCGGGCGCGGATCTCGTCGGGCCAGCGGGCCGGACGGCGCGCGTCGAGGTCGAGGTTGACGCCGTATTGGCCGAGATGCGCGACCTCCGCCCCGCTGCGCGGGTCGCACATGCGGTGGATCATCCGCAGCGACGAATTGCCGAGATGGGCAATCCCGCTCTCGACCAGATAGGGCTCGTCGAGCGCGAGCGCGCCGGAAATCCGCAAGGCCAACTCGAAGGTCGAGAAGCCGCGGCGGTTGGCCTCGAGGAATTCCGCATCCATGCCGATCGCCGCTCCGGCCTGAAGACAGGCATCGGTCAGGCGGTGGACGATCGCGGCGAGCCCGAACCGGCCCTCGGTGTCGAGATCGCCCGGCTTGACCCTTCCGCGCGCGGTCGGAATGAACCCGGCAGTGCCCGCCGGCTCGGGACGCATCTCGGCCGCCGGACCCTCCCACACCGCCAGCCGGCCGGCGATCGCGCCCTGCTGCTCGGGCGACAGCGCGCCCTCGGGCAATTCCCAGTGCTCCTCGATCCAGGTCACGGTTTCGCCGTTCGCCGAATCGACAAAGCGATGCCCGAGCCGCAACCCCTCATCGACCGCGCCCGGGACCGCAAGGGCGGCGCTGTCGATATGAATGCTGCTGCCGGCGCGCAGCTCGCGCGCGAACCGGACATCGAGGCGGCGGCCGAAGCCGCCGCCGCGCAAATTCTCGCCAAGCCCGAGGATGTCGGCCAGGTTGCGCTCGGCGTCCTCAAGCCGGTCGAAATAATAGGCAATCGTCAAATGCTCAGTCACGTCGCATTCCCAGGGCGGCACGGTGCCGCGATAGGTCTCGCTCCAGTTCGTCATGAGTCGATCCGCTTTCTTCTCAGGCTGCGCCGCGTTCCCGGCGTTCCGGAAAGAGGCCGAGCAAACCTTCGCGCGACGCCGGGCAGGTGCCGCGCTCGGTAATCAGTGCCGTGACGAGCCGCGCCGGGGTGACATCGAAAGCGAAATTCGCCGCCGGGCTGTCCGCCGGCATCAGCCGCACCTCGACCCGCTGTCCCTGCTCGGTCCAGCCGGCGATATGCGTAACCTCGCGCGGGTCGCGCCGCTCGATCGGAATCGCGTCGCCGTCCGCGATCTCCCAGTCGATCGTCGGCGACGGCAGCGCGACATAGAACGGCACGCCGTTGTCGCGCGCCGCCAGC
>CAYMRQ010000164.1:8336-10854 GCA_964392845.1 uncultured Rhizobium sp. | reverse complement strand
TGCCGCGGGCCGTCACGCTGCCAGGCGAAAACCTGAGTCCGACAGGCTGCTAGCTGGCGCGGGCCATTTCGTCCGGCTGCCCTCTGTTGTACCTGCTCAATCCGGCCGGTTGGCGGCGCGGCAGCGGCACTGGTCGATCTGGTGCAACTCGATCATGTTGCCGCAGGGATCGTTGATAAAGACCTGCTCGGCGTCCGGCCCATTGATCCCGGTCATCGACCAGTAGGGTACGCCGAGCCGGCCGAGTTCGGCCTTGGTCGCCTGGATGTCGGCGACCGCCAGGGCGACATGCGGGATCGTCGGGTCCTGCCCGGGGCCCTTCGCCAGCGGCGAGGGCTGCGCGCCGCTGATCAGGTGGATCTGGCTGCCCTCGCCGATATTGATCCAGAACCCCGGGACGCCCGGGATCGTCGGCCGGCCGGGATCCACCCCGAGGCCGAGAACGCCCTGGTAGAAATTCTGCACGGCATCGAGCTTTGGCTGGTCGGCATCGACCCGTATTGCATGATGGTGGATTTCGAGAACGCGAATGGCCATCGGAAACCTCCTGCGCTGGAGGTCCCCAATGTCGCGTCGCCCAAGCGCGCCGTCAACAACGCGCCGGGCGGCAAGCCTTCTTCCGGGTGGATGGGAAAAGTGCACGGGCGTCGCCACTGAGACGCGACTCTTAGGCGGCACGGCGGGGCTTGCAGTCTCCACCCCACTCTTCGCCACGGGATCGCCCGTGCACTCGGATCATAGCCCATCCTCGATTTGGCGCAATCGACCGCTTGTCGGGCACTCGCCTGCGTTACATTAGGAACCATGCATCTCGCCGATTTCGATTTCGCTCTGCCGCGCGAGCTGATCGCCGACCGGCCGGCCGAGCCGCGCGAGGCGGCGCGGCTCCTGGTGCTGCCGCGGGCGGGCGGCGTTAGCGACCGGCATATCGCCGATCTGCCGGCGCTGTTGCGGCCGGGCGACCTCCTCGTCTGCAACGACACCAAGGTGATCCCGGCACGGCTCGTCGGATGCCGCGGTCTGGCGAGGATCGAGATCACCCTGGCGCGCGATCTCGGCGGCGGCATGTGGCATGCCTATGCCAAGGGCGCGCGGCGCCTGCGGTCCGGCGACCGCATCGATTTCGCCGCGGACTTTTCGGCCGAGGTCCTCAGCAAAACCCCAAGGGGCGCGCTGACGCTGCGGTTCGACTGCGAGGGTCCCGCATTCCGCGCGGCGCTCGCGCAGCACGGCGCGATGCCATTGCCGCCCTACATCAAGCGCCCGCCTAGTGGCGATCCCCGCGGCGACAAACAAGACCGCAGCGATTACCAGACGATCTTCGCCCAAGCCGAGGGCGCCGTCGCCGCGCCGACCGCGGGACTGCATTTCACCCCGGCATTGCTCGCCGCGATCGCCGCGCGCGGCGCCGAGTGGGTGACGGTAACCCTGCACGTCGGACCGGGCACGTTTCTGCCGGTCAAGGTGGACGATCCGCGCCAGCATCGGATGCACGCCGAATGGGGGCTGGTCGGCGCCGACGCCGCTTCCCGCATCAATCGGGCGCGGGCCCGCGGCGGGCGCATCATCGCCATCGGCACGACGAGCCTGCGCCTCCTCGAAAGCGCCGCCGCCGAGAGCGGCACGGTCGTGGAATTCCGCGGCGAGACCCGGCTCTTCATCCTGCCGGGCTACCGCTTCCGGGCGATCGACCTGTTGTTGACCAACTTCCACCTGCCGCGCTCGACCCTCCTGATGCTGGTCGCTGCATTGGCCGGGCTCGACCGGATCAAGGCGGCCTATGCCTATGCCGCAGCCTCCGGCTACCGGTTCTTCTCCTATGGCGACGCCTGCCTGATCGAGGCGCCCCCGGACGCGCGGGCCAGCCGCGATCGTGTAGGATGGGTTGAGCAACGCGAAACCCATCATCTTCGGCGCGGCTCGCTGTGATGGGTTTCGCTGCGCTCAACCAATCCTACAATTCTGTTGCAGGCCGCGCGCCATGAGCCTCGGCTTCACGATCCTGGCGCAGGACGGCGCGGCGCGGACCGGGCGCATCACGACGGCGCATGGCGCGATCGAGACGCCCGCGTTCATGCCGGTCGGCACCGCCGCGACGGTCAAGGCGATGACCCCGGATTGGGTCGTGGCGACCGGGGCACGGATCGTCCTCGGCAACACCTACCATCTGATGCTGCGGCCCGGCGCCGAGCGCATCGCCGCGCTCGGCGGGCTGCACCGCTTCATGAACTGGCCGCACGCGATCCTCACCGATTCGGGCGGGTTCCAGGTCATGTCGCTGGCCGCGCTGCGGAAAATCAGCGAGGAAGGCGTGGCGTTTCGCTCGCATCTCGACGGCAGCCGGCATCTCTTGACCCCGGAGCGCTCGATCGAGATCCAGCACCTGCTCGGCGCCGACATCACGATGGCGTTCGACGAGTGCGCCCCCTTCCCGGCCGAGCGCGAGGCGGTCGAAGCCTCGATGGAATTGACGATGCGCTGGGCGGCGCGCTCGCGCGCCGCTTTCATGCCGCGGCCG
>CAYMRQ010000164.1:0-8326 GCA_964392845.1 uncultured Rhizobium sp. | reverse complement strand
TCGACGGCTATGCGATCGGCGGGCTGGCGATCGGCGAGGGCCAGGCAACCACCTTCGCCATGGTCGAGGCGAGCGTACCGTTCCTCCCGGCCGATCGGCCGCGCTATCTGATGGGGGTCGGCAAGCCCGCCGATCTGGTCGGCGCGGTCAGGCGCGGGGTTGACATGTTCGATTGCGTCGTGCCGACCCGCTCCGGCCGTACCGGGCAGGCCTTCACAAGGGACGGCACGCTCAACCTGCGCAACGCCCGCCACGCCGACGACCCGGCGCCGCTCGACCGGAAATGCCGCTGCCCGGCTTGCACCGGCTTCAGCCGCGCGTATCTACATCATCTGACCAAGGCGCGGGAGATCCTGGCGAGCATGCTGCTGACCGCGCACAATTTGACCTATTACGCCGATCTGATGGCCGATTTGCGCGCGGCGATTGGAGAACGCCGCCTCGCCCAGTTTGCGCTGGCGGAGAACGCGCGATGACCGAGTCGGTCCTCGGGCGCCCGGCGAAGCTGCCCGCTTCGCCCGACGAGGCGGTGCTCGACACCGTGCCGAACCCGCATCCCGGGCATGCCTATCTGGTGCGCTTCACCTGCCCCGAATTCACCGCGCTGTGTCCCTTGACCGGCCAGCCCGATTTTGCCCATCTCGTCATCGATTACGTGCCGGACAGCAGAATCGTCGAGAGCAAGTCGCTGAAGCTCTATCTCGGCGCGTTCCGCAATCACGGCGCCTTTCACGAGGATTGCACGCTGGCGATCGCGCATCGGCTGGTCGCCGCCCTCGCGCCCCGCTGGCTGCGCATCGGCGGCTACTGGTACCCGCGCGGCGGGATCCCGATCGACGTGTTCTACCAGACCGGCGAGCCGCCGTCCGGGCTGTGGCTGCCGGATCCCGGGGTCGCCCCGTATCGCGGGCGCGGCTGAGCGCGATGGCCGAGCAAGCGCACGACGCGATCCGCGAGGCGATCCGGGGCCAGGCGCTGGCGATGGGCTTCGACGCGGTCGGTTTTGCCGAGGCCCGGCTCGCCGCGCGGGCGCGCGCAAACCTCGCCGAGTTCCTCGATCGCGGCTATCACGGCGACATGGGCTGGCTCGCCGATACGGCGGCGCGGCGCGGCGACCCGCAAACCCTGTGGCCCGCAGCGCGCACCATCGTCGTGCTGGGCCTCAATTACGGCAGCGACGAGGATCCGCTGGCCGCCGCGACGGACCCCGAGCGCGGCGCGATTTCTGTCTACGCCCGCGGGCGCGACTATCACGACACTGTGAAACAACGATTGAAGGCGCTGGCGCGTTGGATCGCCGCGCGCTGGCCGGGCGAGCTCAAGGTGTTTGTCGACACCGCCCCGGTCATGGAAAAGCCGCTGGCCCAAGAGGCCGGGCTCGGCTGGTCGGGCAAGCACACCAATCTGGTATCGCGCGAACTCGGTTCCTGGCTGTTTCTCGGCGAGATCTATCTGAGCTTGGCGCTCGCGCCCGATGCCGCGGAGAGCGACCATTGCGGCATCTGCCGGCGCTGTCTCGATGCCTGCCCGACCAACGCCTTCCCCGCTCCCTACCGGCTCGATGCAAGGCGCTGCATCTCGTATCTGACGATCGAGCACAAAGGCCCGATCCCGCATGAGCTGCGCCCCCTGATCGGCAACCGCATTTTCGGCTGCGACGATTGTCTCGCGGTCTGCCCGTGGAACAAGTTCGCCCGCGCCACCAGGGAGCCGGAGTTTCTGCCGCGCGAGGCGCTGACCGCGCCGCTGCTGGCCGAACTCGCCGGGCTCGACGATGCCGGCTTTCGCGCCCGCTTCGCCGGCACCGCAGTGAAGCGCATCGGCCGCAACCGCTTCCTGCGCAACGTGCTGATCGCGATCGGCAATGTGCCGGAACCCTCCCCCGATCTGGTTGCCGCCGCACGCCGATCGCTTGACGATCCGTCGTCGCTGGTGCGCGGTGCCGCGGTCTGGGCCTTCGGCCATATCGCCGGCGCCGGTGATCTTGCCGCCGAAGCCGATGCCCGAGGGACCCGTGAAACCGATGCGACGGTCAGCGCGGAGTGGCAGCTTCTCGCCCCGGCGGCCCCAATGGAGATGACTGGGGAGATGACGGTGGCGATGCCGATGGCCGCCGCGCCATGACGCTCGTCGGCCGCGCGATCGGGGTGTTTGTGCTGTGCGTTCTGGTCGGTCTCTTTCTCGAAAGCATCGGCATTACCGCCCAAGGCATCCTGACCGACACCTGGCACACGATCGGGGTGCTGTTTCGCCGGATCGGCGACCTTGTCGTCTGGTCCCTGCCCTATGCGCTGCTCGGCGCGATCATCGTTGTTCCGCTGGCGCTGTTGAGCCTCGTCGGGCGGCTCCGCCGCCGCCGAAGCCGGTAGTAGCGGCCCGGCACGGCGCCCATATCTTCGGCCTGGATTCCAGCGAGGCCCCCGACATGATCGAACGCAGGCCTTTTGCCAGCTTCGGGCGCGAACGGCTCGACTGGCTCGACACGCATCATCACTTCTCGTTCGCCCACTACCATGACCCGGCGCGCATGGGATGGGGTGCGCTGCGCGTGTGGAACGACGATGAGATCATCGCGGGGAGCGGGTTTCCGCCGCACGGCCATGCCGATATGGAAATCATCACCTATGTGCGCGAGGGCGCGATCAGCCACGAGGACAGCCTGGGAAATCGGGGCCGCACCGAGGCCGGCGCGCTCGACGATACCGATCTGGTGCTGGTCGACAGCGCCTGAGCGTCGCGGTCAGGACCCAGCCTACCTGGCGCCGCTGGCGTCGATCCTTCGGGGAATAGTGCGCTCGATGCGCGCGGCCTCGGCCTCGAGGTCTTCGGCGGTGTGCAGCCGCCCTTCCCAGATCGTCGGGTTGCCGGTGCGCTCGGCGAACGCGCGATACCAGCATGCCAGTTCGCGCAATTTTTCCGGATCGTCCATCTGCTCTGCTCCCGAGAATCTGTCGCAATCAGACTAAGTGTTCTCTTTGAGATTGTATATGAAAAACCTATTCTTGGTTTAGTTGTATAGGCTTCGCTCTCGACAGGCCGCCGTCATGATGGTATCGGCCTCGCCCGCCGGGCTAGAGCGCGTCGGCACGGAGGCAAGACCGAAGCGATGAGCCGGCGCATCTATTTTGACGGCCTCAATCTGTCGCTCGAACGCGGCACCGGCATCGCGACCTATACCCGCATGCTTGCGCAAGTCGTGCGCGACCTGGGCCAGGAGATCGGCGTCGTCTACAGCTTGCCCCAGCGACCGGCGAAAAATCTGTTGCTGCGCGAAATCTCGTTCTTCGATACCCGCGAAGGACCGCCGGTGGTTCTCCCCAAACAAGTGTGGGACGCCATCTGCGATCTGCTTCGCTCTCCGCTCGGGGTGCAGCCGAGCGCGGTCAACCTGACCGGCACCGTCATCACCGACCAGTTCCAGGACCGTCTGCCGCTGCATGACCATATGTTCGTCGCGCGCAACCTGTTCGCCAACGCGCGCCGGTACTTTTCGGTGAGCGGCCGCTTCACCGAACTGACCTTCGATACCACGCCCGATATCCTGCATTGCACCTACCAGCTGCCGCTGCGCGCCAAACGAGCATGCAATGTTTATACCATTCACGACCTCGTGCCGTTGCGTCTGCCCTTCACCACGCTCGACAACAAGCGCCAGACCTATCGTTTGCTGCGCAAGATCGCGGCCGAGGCCGACCACATCGTTACCGTCTCGGAGAATTCGAAACGCGATATCGTCCAGCTTCTCGGGGTCGAAGAGGAGCGCGTGACGAACACCTATGAGGCGGTGGAATTCCCCCGCGAGCTGACCGAGCGCCCGGACGATCTGGTCGCCGAGCAGCTGCGCGGCTCGTACGGCCTGGACCTGCAGGATTATCTGCTGTTCTACGGGGCGCTCGAACCGAAGAAAAATGTCGGACGGCTGATCGACGCCTACATGCTGTCGGCGGTCGACATTCCGCTGGTGATCACCGGTGCGGTCGGCTGGGGCAACAAGACCGAAGCCAAGATGCTCGAGGAGTTGCGGGCCGGCGGGCACGGGCAAGGCAGCCGGCGCATCCATCACTTCGAGTATGTCAGCATCCCGATGCTGGTCACGCTGATCAGGGGAGCGCGTGCCGTCCTCTTCCCCTCGCTTTATGAGGGCTTCGGGCTGCCGGTGCTGGAGGCGATGCTGCTCGGCACGCCGGTGGTGACCTCGCGCACCTCTTCTCTGCCCGAAATCGCCGGCGACGCCGCCTTGTACGTAAACCCCTATGACATCGACAGCATCGCCGAGGCCATCAAAACGATCACCGCCGATGACGGCTTGCGTACCGAACTGTCGCGGCGCGGCCGGGTCCAGGCGGGGCGGTTTTCGGTCCCGCGCTATCGCGAGCGCGTCGCTTCGCTCTATGAACGGATCGGATGAGGCCGATTTCGATCCGGATCAGGGGAGTCGATCGGGCCAGCTTTGGGTGCTGTGCAGCACCGTGATGATCTGAACGACGTCGCCCTTCAGCCGATAGGGGACAATGTAGGGCGTGCCGGGGACAACGAGTTCGCGCGTACCCGCGACCCGACCCGGCCGACCGAGCCCCGGCGATGCGGCCAAGCGCTCGACCGCCGCGCGAATGCGCAGCACGGTCCCTGCCGCCGCTACCGGATTATCGGCGGCAATCCGTTCGCGGAGGTCTTAAAGCCGTCGAAAATACCGCGTAGCATACTCGAGACGGCGCTGCGTCACCGCGGCGTCAGCAACCTCTGATACCGCAGATCGGCTTGTTCCTGCGACACGACCTGACCGCGATCAAGCTCGGCTATGCCTGCCTCGATCTCGGATATTTGCCATTCATTCAGCTCGACATAAGCCGCGATGGCCTCGGACGCGAGATAAGACCTCGATCGCTTGGTGCTGCGGGCCAAGGCTTCGAGCTTTGCTTTAAGCCGGCCGTCAAGTCGTACCGTTACGATAGCGGTATCGGCTGCGCCCATCGGAGTGACCGCGCGTCATGATTGCGATGCAAATGTATACATCCGACGTTCGCGATCAAGCGCGCGCGGCGCCCGCCGCCTCAGCCCAGAGCTTTCTCCAGCAAATCCAGCGCCGCGATCGAAAAGACCCGCATGTTGTCGACCCGGTCGTCCTTGCCGGTCTCGACGGTCAGCGAGCGCTCGCCATTGGGGCCGATCACCGCGACGCAGGAATGCCCCGCGGCATGACCGTAGCGGCTGCCGGTCGGGCCGGCCGTGCCGGTCTCGCCGACCGACCAGGTGGTCGCCAGCCGCTCCTTGATCTTGCGGGCGAAGAGCAGCGCATAGGGCTCGGTCGACGGCGTGATCCCGGTGAGCGCGGCAAACTCCGCCTCGGTGACGCGCAACAGTTCGGCGCGCGATTGGCGCGTATAGACGACCGCGCCGCCGATGAAATAGGCCGAGGCGCCGGGGATCGCCAGCAAGGCCGCCGAGATCATCCCCGCGGTCGACGACTCGGCGACCGAGACCGTCTCGTTGCGCGCCTTCAGCTTTGCCGCGATCCGTTCCGCCTGGGGCAACAAATCCTGTAACATCGCGCGCCTCCGTGTTGGGCCGGAGCCGACCTTGCCGGTTCCGCGGGCTGCTTTGCAAGCCCCGGAACTCGAATATGCGCGAAAGGAGCACAGAGGATGGGTTACCAGACGATCCTCTACGCCGAGGACGGGCCGATCGGCACCTTGACGCTGAACCGTCCCGACGACGGCAACATGTTCACCGAGACGATGTGCCATGAGGTGCGCGACTGCATCAACGCGGTGCGCCGCGAAACCCGCACCCGCGTCATGGTGATCACCGGGGCCGGCGACAGGTTCTTCTGCATCGGCGGGCGCAAGACCGGCATGGAGGAGACCCGGCTCTATGCCGGCGTCTTACCGACGCTCGACATGTACGAGAGCATCGAGCGGCTGCAAAAGCCGGTGATCGCCGCGGTCAACGGCTACGCGGTTGGCGGCGGCAACGTCTTGCAGATCATGTGCGACATCACGATCGCCAAGGAAAGCGCGGTGTTCCGCCAGGTCGGCCCGATGATGGGCAGCTTCGACGCCGGTTTCGGCACCTGGTATCTCGAAGACCTCGTCGGCAAGAAGAAGGCGAAGGAGATCTGGTTCAGGAACCCGCGGATCAGTGCGCGCGAGGCGCTCGAATTGGGGATGATCAATACGGTCGTGCCCGACGGCGAGCTCGCCGCCGCGACCCGCGCGATGGCGCTCGAAATCGCCGAACGCGGCGCCTTTGCGCTGGCCGCGATCAAGACCGCATTCAGCGCCCGCCACGGCGGCGTCGGCGGCCTCGCCCGTCTGGCGCACGACCTCCTGCTGCGGGGTTATCTCGACAGCGACGAGTCGCACGAACTGGGCGAAGCCTTCGCCGCGCGGAGGACACCCGATCCGGACAAGTTCGGGCATTAGTTAGATAACACGCTGGGGCTGTGGCGTGGGCAGGCCGAGATGCAGGTCGAGTCGAACCGGCGCCCATCAGGAAGGCGAGGCGATGGGTTTCGCTCCGCTCAACCCAACCTATGCTTACTGATGATCAACAGCCCCTCGAAGCCTTACGAAGGCGTTCCCTTGAGGTACACGTCGAGGTCCAGCGGGTAGACAGCGAAGTTTTGTTGGCCCTTGATGATCGAAGAATACAAGCTGAGTAGGGCGTTGCCTTTCTCTCCGAACAGCTTGGCGGGATTGCAGTTGGCTATCCTCCCGGCAAACCAGTCGTTCTCCAGCACGGCAACTCCGTGGACGTGATCATTGTGCTCGTCGAGGCAGTCTCTCAGCGTCTGGCAGAAGGCTCCGTAGTTCTTGCCCAGTCCGCGTTGGCCAAATGCGACAACATACGAACGAGGAGCGACCGTCATGGTCACCCGCCGCGGCGCCATCGTGGACTTCCCTTCAGCGGTGATTGAGACCTCCGGGACGACATAGTGTTTCTTGCTTCCCACTTTTCTTATCTTCCGGATTGCGCTCAAGGAGCTCTTCAATTCCCGCTTCGTCAGGACCGATTTCACCTCGATTGTCGCGTAGACGATTTCAACCGGATACACCCCGGCGCCGAACTCAGAGAGCAGTGGAGAGTTGTGAAAATTATCGAAGATGACGATGTCAGTCTGCGAGCTGATCTGGCCCGACGCCGAGATCAGTACGCCCGTGCCGAGCGAGAATCGCTTTGGTAGCGTGCGCTGGAGGACACCGCGGATAATTTCCTCGACGATCCGCCCGCGCTCCCCGAGGTGCGGCATGAGTGTCGCCAGCTCGCGTTTGGACTGATCCGCGATAAGCTGGAGCGCCCTGAAGTACGTCAAGTGCTGTGGCGCAGACGGAGCCTTGGGGGCCATACCCAAGAACGGACACTCCTGCCTCCTGTTCTGTCAAGCCCTCTCTTGCTCATCCATTGCTCATCCGAACGGTGACAGTTTACTCCATCGGTTCGTAACGACGCGAATAGACGAGCCGGCGCGACCTCACCGCGGGCGGGTCAGCCGCGCAAAATGCTCTTCGGCTTCCCCATCGGAAAGCACCTCGCCTCTGTCGAGCTCGGCGATGCCGGCCTCGATCTCGGCGATCTGCCATTCGTTCAACGCGACGTAGGCGGCAATCGCTTCTGCGGCGAGGTATGATTTGGAACGCTTGGTAGCGCGCGAGAGCGCTTCGAGCTTGGCCTTCAGCGCCGCATCGATCCTCGCCGTCACAACCGTGGTATCTGTTAAGCTCATTCCGCAGTCCGACAGTCCGGTGAGCGAAATGTATACAACCACTGCATGGTCGAGTGCGACCGACAAATGACGAACACCCTCCTCACCCTGCACGACCCTGAGGCGGCGCGACGCTATTACGCGGCGGGGCTGTGGTGCGCGGATACGCTCTACACGCTTCTGTGCGAGCACGCTGCGGCTCGGCCCGATGATTTCGCGCTGCGCGACGGCACACGCCGGCTGAGCTGGAGCGCGCTGCTGGCGCTGGTCGATGCGGTCGCCGCCGAGCTCGACGATGCCGGGCTGAAGCGCGGCGAGCGGGTCGCGGTGTGGCTGCCGAGCCGGGTCGAGTCGGTCGCGGTGCTGCTCGCCTGCTCGCGCCAGGGCTATGTCTGCAACCCCTCGCTGCACCAGAACTACACGGTCGCCGAGATCGTCGCACTGCTGGCCCGCACCCGCGCGGCAGCGCTGTTCGCGCAGCCCGGCTACGGCGCCGATGCCGGGACCGCCGACATCTTTACCGCCATTGCCGCGCTGCCGAGCCTGCGCCAAGTCTATTCGCTCGACAGTGGGGAACTGAATGCGGCCCCCTTCCCGTCCCCCAACCGCGCCCGATCTGTGCCG
>CAYMRQ010000163.1:0-10941 GCA_964392845.1 uncultured Rhizobium sp. | reverse complement strand
GCCAACTTCTTCGCAAACTCAGGTTATGCGCGGGCCTGAGCGGATTCCGCTCTAGTATCTGCCCGGGGCCCTCGCCGGAGCCGTCGCGGGCGGCTGGGCCCTCAGCCGAATCGATGCCAAGCCGCTGCAGCTGATCATCGCCCTATTCCTGGTCAGCACCGCGTTTCAGTATCGCTTCGGTGAGGTCGCGCGGTCATTCCCGATGCGGCTGACGTGGTTCATCCCGGTGTCCGTCGTCAGCGGCTTTACCTCGGGCCTGGCTGGCGCCAGCGGGATTCTCGCAAACCCGTTCTATCTGAATTATGGGCTGGTCAAGGAGCCGCTGCTCGCGACCCGGGCGGTCAACTCGGTCGCGATCCAGGTGGCGAAGCTCGCGACTTACGGCGCCTTTGGTGTCCTGAGCACGAGCAGCGCGGCGGCGGGCCTCGCCGCCGGAGCCGGAGCGCTGTGCAGCATCTGGCTGTCGCGGCGCTGGCTGACGCTGGTCAGCACGGCCCGTTTTCGCCGGTTTGCCGTGCTCGCGATGTTTGCCAGCGGCACGCTGCTCCTGTGGCAGCAGCGCGGGATGCTGATCGCCCTGTTTGCGCCGATGTAGGTGCGGCCAATCCTACCCCAGCAGCTTGCGTTGCGCGGCGGCCTGCTCCTGCATCGAGCGCAAGAGGCGGGCTTCCGGGGTCGGCGCGCAATTGCAGTAGCCGGCGCCAAGCTCCTTGAGCTGCGCCGCGTTGCGCGGGAAGGCGGCGTGGTTGAGCGGCAGCGCCAGACGGCAGCCGGCGCCGTTCAGGACCGCCGCGCGTACCCGGTCGATCGCCGCGACGAGGCGCGGATGGTTCGGGTGCCCGCTGACCCCGAGCGAGCGCGACAGATCCGATGGCCCGACCGCCAGCAGATCGACCCCCTCGACCGCGGCAATCTCGTCGATCCGCTCGAGCGCCGCCATATCCTCGATCATGCAGGCGAGCAGGATCTCGCGGTTGGAGCGCGCCATGTGGTCGAGCAGCGGGATCTTGCCGAAATCGGCGGCGCGGCTTCCCGCCGCCATGCCGCGATCACCCTCGGGCGGATAACGCACCGCTTGGACCGCGGCGCGCGCGGTCTCGGGATCGGAGACGTGCGGCACCTGGATCCCCTGCACGCCCATGTCGAGGAGGCGCAGGATGAACGCCGGATCGAACCCCGGGGTGCGAACGATCGGCGTGATGCCGACCCGCTCGGCCGCCATCACACAGGCCTGCACGTCGTGCAGGTCGAGCGTCGTGTGCTCCATGTCGATAAAGGCGGCGTCGAACCCGGCAAGCCCGATGATCTCGACGATCTGCGGGTCGGGGATGCCGCCGACATGGGTGCCGAGGGCGAGCCCGCCCCCGCTCATGATGCGCTTGACCCGGTTTTCCTGCATGGCGCTTTCCTCCGGATGATGGGTTTCGCTCCGCTCAACCCATCCTACGATGTGGGCGAAATTTGTAGGGTGGGTTGAGCGGAGCGAAACCCACGACGGTAGCCGTTCATCCCGTGTGCTGGCGGATGAACGCCTTCATCCGTTCGATCGCCGGGCGCGCGTAAGGCGCGTTCGGCTTGCCGGTCATGAAGCCGTGATTGGCGCCGGGGTAGAGCTGCAGCTCGATCTCGCCGCCGGCTTTCCGCCACCCCTGGACCAGGCGGTGCATGGTTTCGAGCGGGACCCACTCATCATGGTCGCCGCCAAAGGCCAGCGCGGGCGGCAGGGTGACCTTTTCGCCGCGGTCGAGGATCGCTGGCGGGCTGGCTTCGCTCATCGCCGCCTCGGTGCCCCAGTAGGCGTGGTGGTGCTCGACCAGCTCGGCATTGCCGGCCTTTTTGGCGAGGTGATAGCGCAACAGCGGGTCGAGCACGCCCCAGCCCGAGATCACGAAGGCCACCCGGGCGTCGATCTGCGGGGAGTCGGCCAGCGGCAGCGCGGCGTAGCGCGGATCGTCGGGGCGCATTGCCGCGAGCAGCACCTGGTGCCCGCCGCTCGAGGTGCCCATGCTGCCGACCCAGTCCGGGCGGCTGCCGTACAGCCGGGCGCGCGCTTTCAGCCAGCGAACACCCAGGTTGATGTCGGCGAGCGACGCCGGATAGGGCGCCTCGGGCGGCATGCGGAAGTCGATCGAGGCGACGAGAATCCCGCTCTCCGCAAATGCCCGGGCGATGAAATCATTGTCGGTGCGGTCCTTGTTGACCCAGGCGCCGCCATGGACCTGAATGACCGCCGGATAGGGCCCGGTACCGGCCGGCCGGTACAGCCGCGCCAACAGCGCGTGCCCGCCCTGGCGCTGGTATTCGACATCCTCGATCCGTAGATCCGGGTGCGTTTCGGCTTCGAGCGTCGTGGCCATTCCGTCCTCCCGCAAGCGATGCGAAACTCTAGCAGCCGCGCTGCCCGGCGTCTGCCGGGATCGAGTATTGGCAGCGGCGCCCTGGCGAGTTAAGCGGCCGCTCGGTATAACCCGGGGATGCGCCGTCCGACGCGTCTCGGCCTTGCGATTGCCGTCCTCTTCGTCGCCGTGTTCGGCGCCTACAGCGCCTATTGGGTCATCGTCGCCGGCCGCATCGAGGACGGTATCGCCCAGTGGGCCGGGTCGCTGCCGGCGCAGAACCTCGATCTGTCGTGGCGCACGATCCGGGTCGGCGGGTTTCCGCTGGCCTTCCGCGTCGAGCTGAGCGACGCGCGGCTGCGCGACCGCGCGACCCCCCCAAGTGCCGAACTTCGGGTGCCGCTGTTGTCCGGCAGCGCGCGGCCCTGGAACCTCCTGCTGTGGGATCTGACGGCGTCGGACGGGCTGAGCGCCACGGCCAGCCTTGCCGACGGCGCTGTCGCAACGCTGACCGCGCGCGCGGCGAGCGGCAGCGTTGCCGTTGCGGAGGAAGGCGCCGCCACGCTGTGGCTCGGCCTCAACGATCTCAGCGCCGATGCCGGCGTGCACCTTGCAGCGCGGGACACCGGCCTGTGGCTGGCCCGGCCGGCACGCCGGCCGCAGACGCATAGCGAGCCCGCGATCGGGGTCGCGCTCGATGTGCGGGAGCTGACGCTGCCTGCTGTGCCGGTGCCGTTCCGCAACCCGGTCGACGAAGTCGCCGTCGGCGTCACGGTGATGGGCGAGATCCCCGCCGCACCGCCGCGCCGGGCGGCCGCTGCGTGGCGCGATTCCGGCGGCACCCTGGAGCTCGACCATTTGGCGTTGCGTTGGGGCACGCTCAGGGTCACTGGCTCCGGCACCCTGGCGCTCGATGCCGATCTCCAGCCGATCGGGGGGTTTTCCGGTGCGATCCAGGGCTATGAAGAGCTGCTGACCGCGCTCGTCGCCGCCGGGCGGGTGCGTGCCGGCGATGCGCGCCTCGCGCGCCTCGCGCTTGGCATGCTGGCCAGGCCCGGACCCGACGGAAGGCCGGAAATCGCGACCTCGTTCACGATGCAAGATGGCGGGATGTATCTCGGCCCCGCCAAGCTCGGCAAGGCGCCGCGGATTGTCTGGGAGTGATCCCTACGGCAGACTTTCGGGCGGGGGCTGCGGCGCTTCTGCGCGGTCCTCCATGCCGTAATCGCGCACCACCGCGGCGACGCGCAGGCGGTAGGTGCGGAAGATGCCGCTACGCCCGGCGCGCTGCGCCGCACGATGCTCCTCATGCGCGCGCCAGCGAGCGACCGAAGCCTCGTCGCGCCAGAACGACAATGACAGGATCTTCCCCGGCGTTGTCAGGCTCTCGAAGCGCTCGACCGAGACGAAGCCGTCGATCCGTTCGAGCTCGGGGCGCAGCCGCGCCGCGATGTCGAGATAGTCCTGGCGCCGCTCCGGTTCCGGCTCGACCTCGAAAATGACCGCATACATCGGACCCTCCCGGTATCAGTCGTCATTGCGAGGAGGCCCGCAGGGCCGACGAAGCAATCCCGAGAGGTCGAGGATAACTGGCGCGAGATTGCGTCGCTACGCTCGCAATGACAGGTCAAGGAGACTCAGGCCTGCTTGGCTTCGATGATCGAGCGCCGGATCGCGCGGGTGCGGGCGAACAACTCGTGCAGGGTGTCGCCCTCCCCCCGGCGGATCGCGCGCTGCAATGCGGTCAAATCCTCGCTGAAGCGCTGCAGCAACTCGAGCACCGCTTCGCGGTTGGCGAGGAAGATGTCGCGCCACATCACCGGGTCGGAGGCGGCGATGCGGGTGAAATCGCGGAAGCCACCGGCCGAGAAGGCGACGACCTCGGACTGGAGGTCGTGTCCGAGATCGGTCGCGGTGCCGACGATGGTATAGGCGATCAGATGCGGCAGGTGCGAGGTCACCGCCAGCACCTTGTCGTGATGCTCGGCCGCCATCGTCACGACCCGCATGCCGGCCTGTTCCCACAGCGCGGTGACCTTGGCCACCGCCGCGGGCGCGGTCCCGGGCGGCGGGGTCAGGATGCACCAGCGGTCCGCGAACAGCTCGGCGAACCCGGCCTCCGGCCCGGAATGCTCGGTACCGGCGACGGGATGGCCCGGGACGAAATGGATTCGCGCCGGCAGCAGCGGCGCCAGATCGCGGATCACCACCCCCTTTACCGAGCCGACATCGGTAACGATGGCACCCTCGCGCAGTGCCGGCGCGATCCGCCGGCCGATCTCGGCATAGGCCGACAGCGGCGTCGCCAGCACCACCAGATCGGCGCCCGCCACCGCCGCGGCGGGATCGTCAGTCGTCTCATCGGCAAGGTCGAGCCGCCGCACCGCCTCCAGGGTCTCGGCGCGGCGGGCGCAGGCGACGATCGCGGTCTGGGGACTGTCGCGCCGCAGCACCCGGGCGAGCGAGGATCCGATCAGCCCCACGCCGATCAGGGCGACCCGGTCGAACAGTTGGGCGCTCATGCCGCAGCCATGAATTCGGCCAATGCGGCTGCCACGATCTCCATCTCCTCACCGGTGCCGATGGTGATCCGCAGATGCTGTGGCAGGCCGTAAGCGCCCATCTGGCGGGTCAAGATGCCGCGCGATTGCAGAAAGGCAAAAGCGGCGTCGGCGTTGTGGCGAGGATCATCCGGAAAGCGCGGCAGCACGAAATTGCCGACGCTCGGCGTCAGGGGCAGCCCGAGCGCGGACAGCCGCTCCGAGAACCATGGCAGCCAGCGCTGATTGTGTGCACGGGCACGGGCCAGCGCGGCGACGTCTTCCACGGCGGCCAGCCCGGCGGCCAGAGCCGGCGCGGTCACGTTGAACGGTCCGCGGATCCGGTTCAGCACATCGGCGATCGCCGGCGGGCAATAGGCCCAGCCAAGGCGCACCCCGGCGAGCGCATAAACCTTTGAGAAGGTCCGCAACATCACGACGTTTTCCGCCCGATTGACCAGCGCGATCCCAGGCTCGTAGTCGTTGCGGTTGACGAATTCGGCATAGGCGGCGTCGATCGCCAGCACGACATGGCGCGGCAACCCGGCATGCAGCCGCGCCATTTCATCGGCCGACAGATATGTCCCGGTCGGGTTGTTCGGGTTGGCGATGAAGACGATCCGGGTGCGCGGGGTTAACCGTGCCAAAAACCCGTCGACATCGGCGGTCAGCGCGCGCTCGGGGACGGCAACCGGGGTCGCGCCGACCGCCTTGGCGCCGATCGGATACATCAGAAAGCCGTGCCGGCTGTAGAGCACCTCGCTGCCAGCCGACTTGCTATCCGGGCCGGCATAGGCGCGCAGCAACAGGCCGATCAACTCGTCCGAACCCGAGCCGCACACGATGCGCTCCGGATCGAGCCCGTGATGGCGGCCGAGCGCTGCGCGCAATTCCGCCGCGCTGCCGTCGGGATAGCGGTGAATCTCCTCGGCCAGCGCACGATAGGCGGCCACCGCCTTGCGGCTCGGGCCGAGCGCGCTTTCGTTGGACGCCAGTCGGATCGGCCGCGCGACCCCGGGAACCTTCGCTTCGCCGCCGACATAGGGGGCGATGTCGAGGATGCCCGGCCCGGGGACCGGGGCGGTCAGGGTCGTCATCGGCTCAACCTTTTACCGCGGCGACGATACCGGCCGATGTCGCGACCCCCGAAACCTCCGGGGGCGACAGCTCGGCCGCGGAGAGCGGCACGGCGTACCCGCCGAACGGCAAAAGCCGGTAGAGGGCCGCCCCGAGTTGCTCGCGCAGGCGATCGAGGCGCGGATCGTCAGCCGGCACGAAACCGTCGATCTCGATCAAGGTGTTCACCCCCTCCGCGTGCTCGCAGGATGCCATGAAGGTGCAGGCGAGGCCGAGCGCAGACAGCGTCGAAAACATGCGCCCGCGGCTGATGTCCGGCGCGTTTTCGGTGGCGATCAGGGTGCGATCCCGGCCGGTCTCCTGCTGGCCGCCGTGGCCGATCGCGAGCGCGTCGGCGCTGTCGGAGCGGGCGTTGCCGCGGGCACCGAACGGCAGCCGGGCAATGACATGGGGTGCATTGTCGTGGGTCGACAAGAGATGGCGCCACCACGGGTCGGGGTTCTCTTCCTCCGGCATCGGCAGCACGCCAATGGCGGCCTGGCCCTCGGTGAGCGCGCGGATGACCTGTCCGGTCGAGCGGTAGGCCAGCATCGGCGTGTGGCTGCCGTAATGGTCGCGCGCGATGTCCCAGAAGCCCTGCGCTTCGGGCGGGGCATAGATCGCGATCGTGAAGGCGCCTTGCAGCCGGGTGGTAGCGCCGAGCAGCTCGCGCCAGATCCGCACCAGCGTCGCCGGCGGGAACGCGCCCTGATTGCGCGAAATGAGCCGGCGGATGATTTCCGCCTCGCGCGCCGGCTGGTGCGCGGCAACGCCGCCATTGCCGCGCTTGTGCGCGGCGACGCGCGAAACAATGTTCATGCGCTCGATCAGCAGGTCCTGCAGCCTGTCGTCAATCCCGTCGATGCGTCGGCGCAACTGTTCGAGATCGGACGGGATATCTGACATGGTTTCGATCGCTGCCGCGGACGGCGATAGTAGTAGAGTTCCAGATTGGTAAAATCAAAGAAAACGTTGACATGTCTGGCCCCCGATCCATAGCTAGGCGCTTCCTGCTCGGCACGGTCGGGGGCGCGGCGCGCACCGCCGCCGACCGCGAAACCCTGGCGAAGAGCACCCCTTGTCGATCTTGACTGCATCTCGGTTACGGCCCGGCAAAGACTGGCCCGGGCACAGCCTCGTGATCGACGAGAAGCTGCAACTCGATTGCGCGGTCGAACTCGGCCCGTTCACCATCGCCTATCAGACCTACGGCACGCTTAACCCGGAGCGCAGCAACGCCATCCTGATCTGCCATGCCCTGACCGGCGACCAGTATGTCGCCGACCCGCATCCGATCACCGGCAATCCGGGATGGTGGACGACATTCGTCGGCCCGGGCGGCGTGCTCGATACCGAGCGGTATTTCCTCATCTGTGCCAACGTCCTCGGCGGCTGCATGGGCACCACCGGCCCCAAGGACATCAACCCCGCGACCGGCGAGCCCTGGGCGCTCGACTTTCCGGTGATCACGGTCCGCGACATGGTGCGGGCGCAGAAGCTCCTCGTTGACCATCTCGGCATCGACCAGCTGTTTTGCGTGATCGGCGGCTCGATGGGCGGCATGCAGGCGTTGCAATGGGCCTCGACCTATCCCGAATCGGTGTTCGCCTCGGTGCCGATCGCCGCGGCGGCGCGGCATTCGGCGCAGAACATCGCGTTCCATGAGGTCGGCCGGCAGGCGATCATGGCCGATCCCGACTGGTGCGGCGGGCGCTATCTGAGCCTGGGCCGCAACCCGTCGCGTGGGCTCGCCGTTGCGCGCATGGCGGCGCACATCACCTATTTGTCGGAGGCCGCGCTGCACCGCAAATTCGGCCGCAACCTGCAGGACCGCAACGCGGTCACCTACGGTTTCGACGCCGATTTCCAGGTCGAAAGCTATTTGCGCCATCAGGGGAGCACCTTTGTCGACCGATTCGATGCCAATTCCTATCTCTACATCACGCGGGCGATGGATTATTTCGACCTCGCCGCCGAGCATGGCGGATCGTTGCCGGCGGCCTTTGCCGGCAGCCAGCCGCGGTTCTGCATCATCTCGTTCACCAGCGATTGGCTGTTCCCGACGGCGGAGAGCCGGGCGCTGGTCCACGCCCTCAACGCAGTCGCCGCCAATGTCAGCTTTGTCGAGATCGAGACCGACAAGGGCCATGATGCGTTTCTGCTGCATGAGCCCGAGCTGTTCGCGACGTTGCGCGGCTTCCTCACCGGCTGCGCCGAGCGCCGCGGCGTGACCCGCTTCTGGAGAAGCGGAGCGTGAGCCGCAGCGCCGCCCTGCCGATCGAGGCCGCCGCATCCCCGGCCGCACCCGCGCCCGCCGCTCCGGATGAGCTGCGCAGCGATCTTCGCCTGATCGCCGACATGATCCAGCCCGGCTCGCGGGTTCTCGACATCGGCTGTGGCGACGGCGCGTTGCTCGCCTATCTCGCGCGCACGAAGGCGGTCGATGCGCGCGGCATCGAGCTGGGCCAATCGGGGGTCAATGCCTGCGTGCGTCATGGCCTGTCGGTCATCCAGGGCGATGCCGACCGCGACCTCGAAGCCTTCCCCGACAACGCCTTCGATGTCGTCGTGCTGAGCCAGACCTTGCAGGCGACGCGCCAGCCGCGGCGTGTGCTCGAAGAGCTGTTGCGCATCGGCAAGCGGGCGATCGTGTCGTTTCCGAATTTCGGGTTCTGGCGGGTTCGCCTCAGCCTGCTCTGCCGGGGACAGATGCCGGTTACCGAGCTGCTCAACAATTCCTGGTACGACACGCCGAACATCCATCTCTGCACGATCCGCGACTTTGTCGCGCTGTGCGACGAGCTCGGCACCCGGATCGAACGCAGCCTGACCCTCGACCGGCACGGCCGTCCCTTCGCCCTCGACCCGCGCGGCAGCCTCGCCAATTTGTTGGCCGAGCAAGGCGTGTTCGTGCTTTCCGGAGCCCGCTGATGCTGGTTGCCCAGATCTCCGACACGCACATTCTGGCGCCGGGGAAGCTGTACAAGGCGCGGATTGCGCCGCCGCCGCCGAGCGCCGAGCGCACCTATGCCGACATCGACACCGGCGCCTGCCTGGCGCGCGCGGTCGCCGCGCTCAATGCGCTGGTGCCCTTGCCCGATATCACGATCGTCACGGGCGACCTCGTCGACCATGGCGAGGCTGCCGAATACCGCCACCTTCGTCATCTCCTTGCGCCGCTGCGCATGCCGGTCTTTGTGATCGCCGGCAACCATGATTCGTGCACCCCGCTGCGCCAGGCATTCGGCGCCGACGGCTATTTTCCGCCGGACGGGTTTTTGCACTACACGGTCGAGGATTATCCGCTGCGCCTGGTCGCGCTCGACACTTCGATCCCGGGTGAAAACGGCGGGATTTTATGCGAGGAGCGGCTGCGCTGGCTCGACGCCACGCTCGCAGCGGCGCCCGACCGGCCGACCCTTGTCTTGATGCACCACCCGCCCTTCCGGACCGGGATCACCTACATGGACGGGTATGGCCTAGAGAATATCGCCGCCCTGGCCGAAATCGTCGCGCGTCACCCGCAGATCGAGCGGATTGCGTGCGGCCACCTGCATCGCAGCATCGATTGCCGCTTTGCCGGCACCGTCGCCGGCACCGCGCCGAGCACGGCGCACCAGGTCCAGCTCGACCTGCGTCCCGGGGCACAGCTGCATTTCAGGTTCGAGCCGCCGGGCTATCAGCTGCATCTGTGGGAGGCAGAGAGCGGCCTGGTCACCCACACCGCCGTTCTCGGCGACTGGTCCGGCCCCCAACCGTCCGGGCCGATCGCCGCGGAAACGCGGCCGTCCTGATCGCGGCATGCCCGGCCGGTGACCGAAGCCTGCTGATTGCATCGATAGCGCAATCAACGTAAATTGGCCGCATGGCACAGATCGTGATCCGCAATATCGATGATGCCGTGGTCGACGCCTTGCGTCGGCGTGCCGCGGATTGCGGCATCTCCATGGAGGAACAGGCCCGGCGTGCATTGACCAGCGCCGTCGGGCTGGACCGCGAAGAGGCGGTCCACCGCCTGAACGAGGCCCGCCGCCGGATCGGCCGCGTGCCCGGCCCGTCCATCCTTGCCGATCTGCGTCACGACCGTGACCGCGATACGACATGACTGTCGTGATCGACGCGAGCGTCGCGCTCAAATGGGTGATTGAAGAAGACGACTCCGCTGCGGCCATGGCGCTTTTGCTTGGGGAACCGATGGCGGCTCCGGACTTCCTGGCGATTGAATGCGCGAACGTCCTTTGGGCCAAGGCGCGCCGCGGTATCACGAACCGCCAGGACGCCAGCGCCGGTCTTGCGGCAATCTTGGCCGCGCCCGTCCAATTGTTTCCGAGCGCGCGCTATGTCGTGGCGGCACAAGCGATTGCGTTCGATCTGGGCCAGACCGTCTATGACAGCCTGTACCTCGCCACAGCTCTTGCTGAAAGGGCCACCCTGGTGACCGCCGATGTCGCATTCGCCTCAGCCGCCGGGCGGCACGGCGTTTATGGTTCCGCAGTCAAACTCCTGTCGGGCTGAACCGCGCTGCACAGCCGCTCAACGCGCGTCTGCGACGGCCTCCAACCGCGCCGCGTCGCGGTTCGCCGCCGCCGCCTCGTAGAGGTGGCAGGCGACAATCCGCCCTCCGACGTCACGGAGCGCCGGCTCCTCCTCGGCGCAGCGCGCCATCGCCTGTAGGCAGCGCGGGTGGAAGCGGCAGCCGGAAGGCGGGTTCAAGGGGCTCGGCACCTCGCCGGGCAGGATGATCTCCTCGCGCCGCTCGTCGGGATGGCTCGGCAGCGCCGCCGAAAACAGCGCCTCGGTATAGGGGTGTTTTGGCGCGCGGGCGAGCGCCCTTGCCTCTCCGGTTTCGACGATCTTGCCGAGATACATGACCGCGATCGTGTGGCTCATATGCGCGACCGCGGCCAGATCATGCGCGATGACCAGATAGGAGAGGCCGAGCCGGGCCT
>CAYMRQ010000162.1:0-11035 GCA_964392845.1 uncultured Rhizobium sp. | reverse complement strand
GGCTGCGACGGCTGCGCCGGCAGCGGTCGCGGCATCAGTCTTCGATCCGGGGGGCGCCGATCCGGGCGGCGCCGGTCCGGACGAAGATTGGGGTGGGGTTCCGGCGGGGGCATCACCGGGCGAGACGTCTTGCAGCGAACCGGCGGCGGTGACGAGCCAGCGGCGCAAACTCTCGGTCATCTTCGGATCGGCAACCAGCGCCGCCAGATACTCCGCCCACAGGCCGAAAAAACGGCGCGCCAGATCGTCTTCCTCGCTCATCGGCGGCAGTATAGGGCGTGTCGTCGGTCGCAGCAGCACCGCCAAGCAGGTTTTTCGAACCGGGCGCGAGGTGTCGTGTTTGATGAGGCGGATGGCGCGAATCGCTGTATTGTTGCATTGCAGCACCGTGGTTTGGGCGGGACAGCGGGCACATGACCAATCCGAGCAGCGAGCCACCGGGTGGCGGCAAAAAACCCGTTGTCGTCAAGAAATACGCCAACCGCCGGCTCTACAACACGGCGACGAGCAGCTACGTGACGCTCGAGGATCTCGCCAGGATGATCAAGGAAGGGGGAGATTTCGTCGCCTACGACGCCAAGACCGGTGAAGACATCACCCGCTCGGTCCTCACCCAAATCATCGTCGAGCAGGAGCAGAAAGGGCACAACCTGCTGCCGATCAGCTTCCTACGGCAACTGATCGGCTTTTACGGCGACAGCATGCAATTCCTGGTGCCCGGCTATCTGGAGCAGGCGATGACCGCGTTTGCGGGCAATCAGGAGCAGATGCGCGACAGCCTGCGCGCCACCTTCGGCATCTTTCCGTTCGGCCAATTCGAAGAGACGGGCAAGCAGAACATCGCGCTGTTCGAACGCGCGTTGAAGATGCTGTCCCCCCAGGGGCGCGAGACGAAACCGGCCGCTGCCGAGCCGCCACACCCCAAGGACGAGACGAGCAAGGCAGAGGAGCCGCGCCTGCGCCGCCTCGAAGCGCAGATCGAGGCGCTGCGGCGGCAGCTTGAAGCGCTCGGCCGCGACCTGCAAGAAGGCTGAAAGGCTTCAGGTTCGGTCGGCGGCCTGCTTGACAGCGCCGCGCCGGCCGCACTCGATGGCCTCGACCGCGGGAGATGGCGCACGATCGAGCCACGGGCGCTCAAGCGACGGCCGGCCGAAATAGTGGCCCTGCATAAGGCCGACGCCCTCATGGCGCAGGATCGCCGCGTCTTCCGCGGTGGCGACGCATTCGGCCACGGTGTGGAAGCCAAACCCCTTGGCAAGTCCGAGCAGGTGGCGCAGGAAAACCTGGTTCTCCGGGCTGCCGGCGAGATTGTGGATGAACGAGCCATCGATCTTGACGGTATCGACGGCCAGGCTCTGCAGGTGACGCAGCGAGGTATGGCCGGCACCGAAATCGTCGAGCGCGACGCTGCAGCCGGCATGGCGCACCGCGCTGACGAACCGGGCCGATTCCTCGATATCGTAGAGCGCCGCGGTTTCGGTGATCTCGACGATCAGGCGAGAAGCGATGTCGGGCCGGGTGCGTACCTTCGAGACAAGCGCGCGCAGCCACGGCCGATCGGCCGCCGTCAGGCCGGAAATGTTGAAACCGAGCCTGACCTCGGGATGAGCGGCCAGCTCCGCCACCACCTTATCGAGGACATAGCGGTCGATCAGCCGGATAAAGCCGAGCTGCTCGATGATCGGCACGAATTCGGCAGCGGAGACGATCCGCCCGTCCGGGGTGCGCATGCGCAGCAGGCACTCGTAATGGTCGACTTCTTCGGTCGTCGCTACGACCACCGGCTGGAAGGCAAAGAGGATCCGCTCTTCGCGCAGCGCCGATCGGACCTGTTCGCTGATCGACAGGCTGCGCCGCTGGCGCTCGCGCTGCTCGCCGGTAAGGCGGTAATGGTTGTGGCAGTCGCGCCCGGCCCGCTTGGCTTCGGCGAGCGCGCTCTCCGCCCGGGTGATCACGTCGTAGGAGGTGAGGCCCTGATCGGGAAAGGCGGCGCTGCCGATCGAGACGGTCGTATAGACCGGCCCCTGGGCGGTTGCCACTGGCGTCGCGCTTGCCGCGGCCAGGATCTTCTCGGCCGCCGCCGAGATATTTTCCTCGGGGCAATGCTGCAAGACGGTGCCGAACCGGTCGCCGCCGAGCCGGCCGATCAGATCGCTGACGCGCAGGCAGCTGTCGAGCCGACGGCCGATTTCGATCAGCACCGTATCGGCCGCCTCATAGCCGAACATGTCGTTGATCATCGTCATGTTGTCGATGCCGACCGACAGGAACGCGGCCGGACTGCCGGTGCGCTGATTGGCGGCGATGATCTGGTCGACCGCTTCGCGCAGCCGGCTCTTGTTGAAATGGCCGGTCAGCTCGTCGAAGTTCGCCAGCCGCTCGAGGCGCGTCTGCTGCGCCTTGCGATCGCCGATTCCACGGATGACGCCGAGCATGATCTGCGGTCGACCCGAATCATCGCGTCTCGCCTGGCCGCGCTCGTGCACCCAGACAAAGCCGCCGGCGGCGTCACGCAGGCGGTACTCGCAGTCGAACCGACCCGCGCCGTCGAAATGCCCGGCGAGCGCCAGCTGCCGCTGGACCAGATCGTCGGGATGGATGCGGTTGGCGAAGCTGCGTCCGGTCGAAAGCTCGGCGGCAAAATCGAACTCCGCGGCAGCAAGCCGTCCCGACCAGTCCAGTCGATCCCCATCGAGCTCCCAGGAATAGGCGACATCGCCTGCTGCCTCGAGGGCGGTCGAGAAGTGGACGGCCAGCTCGTCGTCGCTAAAGGACATGCCTACAACCTCGATCGGCTTCGCAGCCCGCCAGGAAGCCGCGCCCCTGGGGTAACCAGGCAACCCTAAGACTGCAGATCTTTAAGAAGCTTTAAATACCGTAAGAAGCTTTAAATACCGTAAGAAGCTTTAAATGCCGTCGATTTGCCGCCCGCCGGGGCGGGCGGACACCCGCCTATTCGGGGGTGTGAGAGGCGAGGAACGGCAGGACGGCCTGGGTGAACTCGCGCGCCCGGACCTGGGTGAAGGCATGCCCGCCGCGCGGAAAGATCTTGATTTCGGCCCCGGGAATCAGGCGCGCAAGCTCTTCAGAAAAATAGGCCGGCGTGACGATGTCGTCCTCGGCGCCAACAACCAGGGTCGGCGTTTTGATGCGCGACAGGCTTTCGGTGCGGTCGAAAGCGAGGATCGCGTCGATTCGGCTGGCGGCGATCTCGGTCGGCGGAAAGACCGCAAGATGTTGCGCCTCCTGTTGCCGCAGGCGCTCGTTGTTGCGCATGACCCACCAGCTTGGGTAGAGGAACAGCGTGTTGGCCTGGACATAGGCGCTCGGGCCGAGACGCAAGAGGATATCCTTGCGCAGCGCGAACAGCCGGCGAAAATACGCGTCAGGCTTCGTCCAGGTTGCCGACAGAACCACGCTGGCGAGCCGTTTGGGATGCTCGACCGCGAGAATTTGCGCGATCGCCCCGCCGGTCGAATGCCCGACGATATGGGCCCGCTCGATCTCCAGCGCATCCATCAGCCCGATCACGTCGGCCGCCATGCGGTCGACGGTAAACCCGCTGCGCGTCAGGTCGCTCTGGCCGATCCCGCGATGGTCGTGGGTGATGACGTCGAAATTCTTGGCGAATGCGACGGCCTGATCGTGCCAGAACGAGGCAAACCCGGCCAGCCCCGACACGAACAGGACGGGGAACCCGACACCTTGGCGCTCATAATAGAGCGCACCATCGCCGATTACGATCCGCGGCATCGACCTGCCATGGCAAGACCCAGCGTCGGTATCACCGCTTTAGGGAGCCTGTCAAACGGCAACGAAGCGGGGGCGCCATGCAAGCGCAATTCGGGCGCATCGGGCGGGTGGATAGCGCGGCGACGCTGCGCTGCAAACCCTGCCTAAAATTTGCCACATGAGGCCTGTCCAATCAGTTGAGGCAAGCCGGCGCAGCTAGCGGGTTGAGGTTTGACGCCCGGCGCCCGCGCTAACCCGAGCCGACGGGCAACAGGCTGACATCGCCCTCGCGGCTCGCCATATATGACCGACGGCCGGAGCGAGAACCGGAAGATCCAACCTCATCGAGTGGACCCAGATGACCCAACAGGACCGTATCGTCAAGGCGCGGCGGGAAGGCGGCAAGGATAGCGCCCTGAACTACCACGCCGCGGCGTCGCGCCGCTCAACCGGGCGGACCCAGGATATCGATCACCACGTCGGCGCGCGGGTTCGCGAGCGCCGGATCATGCTGGGCCTGACCCAGCAGCAGCTGGCCGATCTGATCGGCGTCACCTATCAGCAGGCCCATAAATACGAGCGCGGGATCAATCGCGTTTCCGCCGGCCGGTTGTACGAGATCGCGCAGGTTCTGAGCGTGCCGATCGGCTATTTCTTCGACGGGCTGGATGTTCAGGGCGTGCGCGTGGTCAGCCCGCGCGAGCGGATGTGCCTCGAACTGGCCCGCAACTTCACCCAGATCCCGAACGAGCGTCACCAGGAGGCGCTGAGCCAGCTCGCCCGCGTCTTGGCGAACGAGTAAGCGCCGTTGCCGGGACAACCCCGGCACGCCTCATCTACGTCATCGCTGCTCGGCGAGGCAGTGCTTCGCCCGGAAGAGACCCCGGGCGAAATCGGCTTTAGAAACGGACACCGAAGCGGCCGCCGACCTCGTTGAGGCTTTGATTGAAGCGCGCCAGGCCGGCATTCGACACATGATCGGCATAGGCCGAGATCTGATAGATCGGCGTGATGCGATAGCCGAGTTCGAGGCTTTCGCGAAACAGCACGTTCGAACCCAGGCTCTTGCGGTTGAGCTTGGTCGCCACGTTCCGGCTGTCGTTGAAGCTGGGGCCGAAAAAGATGCCGAATGTAATCCCGTCGTCGGGTTGCAGCACATTGCTCATCAGCTGCCAGGTCCAGGTCGGGCCAAAATAGAATTGGTTGGTGAAGCCCGAGGTGTTGAACGCGCCGCCGACCGTCGGGCGCGGCTGCACAATCCAGCCGATATACCACGGCAGGCCGGCGGCCCAGGCATCGGCGATCGGCGACGGCAAGATGATTTCCGGATTGAGGTCGACGCCGCTCTCCTTGCCGCCGAAAAAATGCACGTCATGCGAAAGGATTCCGAATTTTACCTCGCTGTAAGTGAGGTTCTGCGCGGGTGCGGCTGCCGGCGCCAAGAAAGCGGCGGCGCCCAGACACAGAACTGCCAGCAATCCGCAGCGCCGCATTTTCGGTCCGGGACAGCGAGCCTCGCTCGCGACCATTTCCCACCCCACGGAAAATCCGGGCGCAACCTACAAGGCTACGCCATGGAACCAAAGCCTTGAAGCGAGAGGCCGCAACGCGCCGGCGCCTGCTGTTGCAAAAATTCAACACGACATGGCGAGCTGTCTGCCTCACGGCTGGACCAGTCGCAGGGGCTCCTCGGCGATGGCGATCAGCACCGGCAAGCGCGCGATGAGCTCGCCGTCGGCCTGTACCGGGACTGCTTCGGCGGCGGACACCAACGCCGCACGGGAACGCAGAAATCTAATGTCCTTGCGCCGCGCCACCCTGCCGAGCAGCAGCGCGGCGAGGTAGCGCAACACGGCCAGCCGCCCGGAGCGTTGAAACAGCACGAGATCGAGGATCGGCTCGGCCAAATTGGCCCGCGGCGCGATCACGTAGGCGCCGGCGTAGAACCGGCCTTTCGCAGCGATCACCGCGGCTGCGCGGTGCTCGACGCCGTCGACCCGGACAGCGAGCTCGCAAGCCCGATAACGCCACAAGCACCCCAGGATCGCCCAGGCGAAGGCGAGCCGGCCGAGACATCGCTTCAGCCGCGGATTTACCGCGGCCACGACCTCGGCATCAAACCCGCTGCTCGCCGTCGTCAGGAACAGCCGGTCGCCGACGCGGCCGGGCCAGATCGGCCGGGCTGGGCCGGCGGCAATCAAATCGGCCAGTCGTTCGGGATCGCGCGGCAGCCCGATCTCCCGTGCCAGCACATTGGCGGTGCCAAGCGGCAAAAAGGCGACCGCCCGCTTCGCTGCTTCCATGCCGTTCACCACTGCGTTGAGCGTGCCGTCGCCGCCGGCCGCGACGATGATGTCGAAATCCGCTTCGGCCGCGCGCGCCAGCCGCTCGGCATCGCCGATCGCCGGCCCGGTCCGCCGCAAGACGACCGCGCAGCCGCGCCGTTCGAGCGCCGCGACCACCCGGTCGAGCCGATGCCGCGACGAATGCGACCGGCCCGCCATCGGGTTGACGATGATCAGCACCCGGCGACGCAGGCCAGGGAGAAGCTCCGGGGGCGTGTCATCCGCGGTCTGCTCGGGCCTAGGCCGCAGGGCGGTACGCCTCGCCTGCTGCCGTCCTGTCGATCCACCTCATGCCTTGACCACGCGCTCGCCGGCAAGCCCGCGGCGGGCACAGGCATTGCGGGTGTCGATGACGAGCGGGCAGTGCTCGACGAGGAGCCGGTAATCCACAGGGTCGTGGTCGGTGCAGATGATCGCGGCGTCGCAGGAGGCGGCGACCGCCTCGCTCAAGGACGTCGAGCGGCGGCCGGCGAATTGCGCGTGCTCGCGGGTTGGCGGGATCTCGGCAAGATAGGGGTCGTGGAACGACACGAGCGCCCCGTCCCGCTCGAGCAATTCCATGATGGCCAGCGCCGGGCTCTCCCGCGTGTCGTCGATGTTCTTCTTGTAGGCGACGCCGATGATCAGGATCCGCGCGCCGTTGAGCGCCCGGCCGCAGCGCTCGCGCAAGGCCGCTTCGGTTTTCTCGACGATCCGCTGCGGCATCGCCGTATTGATCTCGCCGGCGAGTTCGATGAACCGGGTCGCGATGTCGAATTCGCGCGCCTTCCAGGTCAGGTAGAACGGATCGATCGGGATGCAGTGCCCGCCGAGCCCCGGGCCGGGGTAAAACGGCATATAGCCGAAGGGCTTGGTCTTGGCCGCCTCGATCACCTCCCAGATATCGATGCCCATCGCCTCGAACACGATCTTCAACTCGTTGACGAGCGCGATGTTGACCGAGCGGAAGATGTTCTCGGTCAGCTTTACCGCCTCGGCGGTTTCGAGCGAGGTTACCGGGACCGTCCGCGTCACCACGGCGTCATAAAGGGCTCGGGCGAGGCGGAGCGCGTCCGGCCCGTCGCCGCCGACCACCTTGGGAATATCGCCGGTGGCGAAATCCGCATTGCCGGGATCGGCGCGCTCGGGCGAGTAGGCGAGAAAGAAATCGCGCCTCGACCGCAGCCCCGAGCGTTCCAGGATCGGCTGCATGATTTCGCGGGTGGTTCCGGGATAGCTCGTCGACTCGAGCACGACCAGCTGTCCGCGCCGCAGCTGCCGCGCCACGGCCTCCGTGGTCGAGACGATAAAGCTCAGATCCGGCTCGCGTTGCCGGGTCAACGGGGTGGGCACGCACAGAATGATCGCATCGACCTCGCCGAGCCGGGAGAAATTGGCGGTCGCGGCGAGATGTCCGCTGCGCCGCACCGCAGCGATGCTGTCGGCGCTGATGTGGCAGAGGTACGACCCGCCGGCATTGAGCAACGCCACCTTGGCAGGGTCGATGTCGAAGCCCAACGCCGAAAACCCGCGCTCGGCGGCGGTCCGCAGCAGCGGCAACCCGACATAGCCGAGCCCGATGATCCCGAGCTTTGCGGTGCGGCCGCGGAACCCGGAAACCAGCGCCTCGACATCGAGAGGTTCGCCCGGCTCGCCGCCAAGCAAGCGAGGCGAGAGGCCCACGCTATCGTTCATTGGCTGTGCATCGGCGCGGACCCGGATCCGGCCGAGGGTGCGGCGCGGACCGGGCAACGGCGCCCTCTTCCATCCGGTCCTCAATCATCGCCGGCTATTGCCGGGGCTGATGCGATTGCGCCACCGCCTTGACCATATCGAGGAACTGGTCGCGAACCGCCTGATCGGCGATCGCGTAATAGGCACGGATCAGGTCGATCGTTTCCGGGCGCTGCAGGCGCTCGCGCGCCTCCCGGTCGCGCGGGCTCGACTCGGCGCCGTCGGGCTCAAGATCGCTGAAGAAATACGAAATCGGCACGCCCAGGATCTCGGCGATCTGCGACAGCCGCGAGGCGCTGACCCGATTGGCGCCACCCTCATATTTCTGGACCTGCTGAAAGGTGAGCCCGAGCGCCCGGGCGAGCGTCTCCTGGTTCATGCCGATCAACAGCCGTCGCGTGCGGACCCGGGCGCCGACCTGGACATCGACCGGGTCGGGCACGCCGGTGCCGCGCCCATACGGCGTCGCGTCACGATGGTTTGCTGATTTTTTCAACGTCGCTGTCCGTTGCTGTTGTGTAGCCCATCATCGGCCCGGCGCCGGCCGCATGCAACAGTGCCGCCGATGCAACCCGCAGTGGCAATCCTAGCCGGCGACCGCTGGCTCTTTGAGCAACGCGGCAAGGTCGGCCTCGTCGAGAGTTTCATGTTCGAGGAGGAGGCGCGCGCCGCGTTCGAGGGTGCCCTGCTGCGCCCGCAGCAGGCTCACGGTGCGGCGGAACGCCCCCTCGACGATCCCCTTGACGGCGGCATCGATCTCGCGGGCGGTTGCTTCGCTGTAGCTGCGCTCGATGTAGGGCATCTGCGCCATCTCGCCGCCGAGGAAGCTGTGCGAACTCTTCTCGTAGACGACCTGGCCGAGCTCTTCGGTCATGCCATAGCGGGTGACGAGGCTGCGCGCGATGTCGGTCACCTTGACCAAATCGTCGGCCGCGCCGGTCGACAGCTCGCCGAAGACGATGTGCTCGGCCGCCCGGCCGCCGAGCAGCACCGCCATCTTGTTCTCGAGCTCCTGGCGCGTCATCAGGTAGCGGTCTTCGGTCGGCCGCTGGATCGTGTAGCCGAGCGAGCCGATGCCGCGCGGGATGATCGACACCTTGTGGACCTTGTCGCTGCCCGGCAGGGACAGGGCAACCAGCGCATGCCCCATCTCGTGGTGGGCGACGACCTCGCGCTCATGCGGGTTCAAGAGCCGGTTGCGCTTTTCCAGGCCGGCGACGATGCGCTCCATCGCGCCGGTGAAATCGTCGAGGGTCACCGAATCGGCGCCGCGCCGGGTTGCCAGCAGCGCTGCCTCGTTGACCAGATTGGCCAGATCGGCGCCGGTAAAGCCCGGGGTCAGCGCCGCCACGATTTCGAGATCGACATCCCGGGCCATGTGGATCTTACGGCTGTGCACTTCGAGGATCTGCACCCGGCCGATCTTGTCCGGGCGATCGACCAGCACCTGGCGGTCAAAGCGGCCGGCGCGCAGCAGCGCCGGATCGAGGATCTCGGGGCGGTTGGTCGCCGCCAGCAGGATCATGCCGGCGCGCGTGTCGAACCCGTCGAGCTCGGAGAGCAGCTGGTTGAGCGTCTGCTCCTTCTCGTCATGCCCGCCGCCCCCAGGGTAGACGCCGCGGGCGCGTCCCAGCGCGTCGAGTTCGTCGATGAAGATGATGCAGGGCGCCTTCTGGTGCGCCTGCTCGAACAGGTCGCGCACCCGCGCCGCGCCGACCCCAACGAACATCTCGACAAATTCCGAGCCGTTGATCGAGAAGAACGGCACGTTGGCTTCGCCGGCGACCGCGCGCGCCAACAGCGTCTTGCCGGTGCCCGGCGGTCCGACCAGCAGCACGCCCTTCGGCACCCGGCCGCCGAGCCGGCCGTAGCGCTCCGGATCCTTCAGAAACGCGACGATTTCCTGCAACTCGGCCTTGGCCTCGTCGACCCCGGCGACGTCGGCAAAGGTCGTCTTGGTGTCGGTCTCGACAAACACCTTCGCCTTGCTGCGGCCGATCGACATCAGCCCGCCGAACCCCTGCTGGCTGGCGAAGCGGCGGTACATGAACATCCACACGCCGGCGAACAGCGCGATCGGCACCACCCAGGACAAGAGATCGCGCACAAAGGTGCTCTCGATCTGCCCGGCGAACTTCACGTTATACTTGGTGAGTTCCTGAGCCATCTCGGTGTCGACGCGGGTCGTGATGAAATCGGTGCGGCCCTTGGGGTCGGGTGCAGTGAATTTGCCTTGGATGTAGTTGCCGCTGACCCTGACCTCGGCGATCCTGGCGGCCTTCAGATCGTCCTGGAACTCGCTGTAAGGGATCTGGGCGATCTGGGTATAGGAGGCAAAGACCGCCTGGATCAGCATCACCCCGACCATCGCGGCGAGCCAATACCAGGCGTGATATTGCGTCTCTTTTTTCATCGGCCCGGCTTTTTCATCGCATCAGGCGCCCCGCAGCGTCCCGCCCCGACCGCGGCGGCAGCGAGCCTCGCGCGCGGCGGCACGGATAACCGCTTAAGTGGTACAGGCGCGGCCGGCGATCAACGCCGGTCGCTTCCCGGCTCGTCATAAAGGCAAACGATGCGGCTTACCTCCCACATCCGGTCATGGCAGAATTGCTGGGCAACCCCGCATCCCGGAACGGAGAGTTTGATGCCGACAGAGAGCAAGCACCCCGAAACCATCGTGCTGCATGCCGGCTATCGCAGCGACCCGGCGACCAATGCCGTCGCCGTGCCGATCTACCAGACGACAAGCTATCAGTTCCGCGATAGCGAGCATGCGGCGAATTTGTTCGGGCTGAAGGAGCTCGGCAACATCTACACCCGCATCATGAACCCGACCAACGACGTGCTCGAGCAGCGGGTGGCCGCGCTCGAAGGCGGGGTCGCGGCGCTGGCGCTCGGCTCGGGCCAGGCCGCCTCGATGTTCTGTGTCAACAACATCACCCAGGCCGGCGACAATTTCGTCAGCTCGACCGACCTCTATGGCGGTACCTGGAACCTGTTTCTCAACACGATGCAGAAGACGATGGGGATGGAGGTTCGCTTTGTCGATCCTTCCGACCCCGATTCCTTCCGCCGCGCCACCGATGCCAGGACGCGCTGCTATTACGCCGAGACCCTGCCCAACCCGAAGCTCGAAGTCTTTCCGATCGGCGAGGTTGCCAGGATCGGCCGCGAACTGGGGGTGCCGCTGATCGTCGACAACACCGCCGCGCCGGTCTTATGCCGGCCGCTCGAGCACGGCGCCG